>PLOG01000155.1 GCA_003142935.1 Acidobacteriaceae bacterium | reverse complement strand
GGCGAAGTCGGCGATTACCTTGACCGCCTCCAGCTCGATTTCCTTGACCCAGCCCGCTCCGCCGGACCCTCGGTGCAATGCTTCCTTTCCGGAAAACACGTCATCTGCAACGCACTCGAGGAAGACCCTCGCTTTGCCCCATGGAGAGACGATGCGCTCAGAATGGGCTATCGGTCGCATGCGTCCTTCCCGCTCAAGGTGGACGCGCAGGTCGCTGGCATTTTCAATTTTTATTCAAGCGAGCTGGCGTTTTTCGACGAGGACGAAATCAGGCTGCTGGACGAGCTGGCGATGGACATCGGTTTCGCGCTGGAAGTGAACCGCCGCGAAGAGGATCGAAGAAAAGCGGAAGAGGAGCTGCGCTGGCGAACGGCCTTCTTTGAAGCGCAGGTGGACTCCGCCTCGGACGGCGTATTGGTGGTCGACAGGCAGGACAGGAAAATCCTGCAAAACCAGCGCATGAACGACATGATGCAAATTCCTAAAGAGATAGCCGAGGATCCGGACGATATGCGGCAGCGGGAATATGTGCGCTCCTCCGTCAGGAACCCGGATCGATTTATCGAGAAGGTCGTATATCTAAACTCCCATCCGGACGAGGTCCTCAATGATGAGGTCGAATTACTGAATGGCACGATAATTGAACGCTACTCCTCCCCCGTCCGCGACAAGGCCGGCAACCACTACGGCAGGATCTGGACCTTCCGCGACATCACGGAGCGGCGGCAACTGGAGGAGCAATTCCGCCAGTCGCAGAAGATGGAGGCATTGGGCCAGTTGACCGGCGGGATCGCTCACGATTTCAATAACCTGCTGACCGTGATTCTGGGTTGTTCTGCATTCATCGGCGAGGAGGCCAAAGAGAACCCGCGCTTGAGCAAGATGGCGAAGATGATTCTGGATGCGGCTCAGCGCGGTGCGGACCTTACGCACCGCATGCTGGCCTTTGCGCGGCGCCAGCCGCTGCAGCCGAAGCCGGTCGACATCAATCGGATGCTCGCGAATATGGAGAGTATTCTTCGCCGCACCTTGAGCGCGGATATCGACCTGGAAGTGATCCAGAGCGGAGAGGATTGCACGGCGCTCGTTGACCCGCCGCAGTTGGAGAACGCACTGCTGAACCTTTGCATGAATGCCTGGGACGCCATGCCTGGGGGCGGGAAATTGATCGTCGAGACCGGTATCGCCACCCTGGATTCCAGCTATGCGGAACAGAACGCCGACGTCACACCGGGGNNTTCTTCACCACCAAGGAAGTTGGCAAGGGGACGGGCCTGGGGTTAAGCATGGTGTATGGATTTGTAAAGCAATCGCAGGGCCATGTGAAGATTTACTCAGAGCCGGGGCAAGGCACATCGGTGAAGCTATATCTTCCCAGGGCTGACCAGGAAAGCGAACCCGCCGATCAGGAAGCAATCCTGATTGCCGATCTTCATGGGTCGGAGGTTATTCTTCTGGTGGAAGACAATGCTCCGGTGCGGGAGTTTGCCAAGACCCAGCTGCTCCATCTCGGGTACCAGGTGCTGGAGGCTGCGAATGGCAAGGACGCATTGGCGGTTCTCAGGGAACACAACGACATCGATTTATTGTTTACCGATGTGGTGATGCCGGGCGGCTTGAATGGCCGCGAGTTGGCGCACGAAGCACGCCAGCTTTACCCGGCGTTGAAGGTGTTATTCACCTCCGGGTATGCAGAGAGCGCGATTCTTGACATGGGGCTTCTGGACCAGCATGTACAGTTGCTGAACAAGCCCTACTCCCGGCTGCAACTGGCGAGAAGAATACGCGGAATGCTGGCCGCACGCCAGTCCGCGCCGGAAGAGGAGGGACTCAATGGCTAACCGGAGCATTCTCATCCTGGACGATGACGCGGCTGCTGCCCAGACAATCCAATGGATGGCGGAGAGCCTCGGCTTTGAAGCGGAGTTCGTGACCCGCCCGGATGAGTTCTTCCTGCGATTGGAGCAGAAGAGCTTTGACATTATCACCATCGATCTGGTGATGCCGAAACTGGACGGTGTAGAGATCATGCGCCTGCTGGCGGAGCGCGAGACGCGGGCTAAGATCGTCATCTCCAGCGGGATGGACAGCAAGGTGCTGGAAGCCGCGCAGCGCTCGGCACTGGAGCACGGGTTGAGCATTTTGGGGGTCATTTCCAAGCCGATTTCCAAAGAATCTCTGCGCTTGCTGGTTGGCGATGGAAGCGAATGCGATCAGTTGCCATGGGTAGAGAAGCAATCTGCATACGGTGAACTATTTGAAATTACCCCGCTGGATTTGCAGAACGCCCTGGATCGCCACGAATTTATATTGGCCTACCAGCCAAAAATCGAATGCAAGAGCGGCCTGACGGTCGGGTTTGAAGCACTGGTTCGCTGGAAACATCCCGACAGGGGAATCGTGATGCCCGACGTCTTTATTCCGGTCGCGGAAAATGTCGGGCTGATCGATGCCCTGACGGAGCAGATCTTCGAGCAAAGCCTGGAATGGTTCTCCCAGTTTTTTCCGCAATCCATTCCACAATTGTCGTTGAATATATCCGCGAAAAGCCTCGTGGATATTCAGATGGCCGATGACCTTTCCGCCCTGTGCAGCCGCTATCGGATTGCTCCAGAGTGTGTCGTCCTGGAATTGACAGAGACCAGCGCGATGGTCGATCCAATCCTCTCTCTGGCCTTGTTGACAAGGCTGCGCTTGAAGGGCTTTCAACTGTCGATCGACGACTTCGGCACCGGATTTTCCTCGATGGTGCAGTTGGTAAGACTGCCTTTCTCGGAGATCAAGGTGGATAAGTCGTTTGTCATGCAGGCGCAGAACTCCAGCGAGGCGCGTAGCGTCATAAAATCGATCATTGACCTGGGCCACAGCCTCGGCCTGCTGGTCACGGCGGAGGGCGTTGAAAACTTCAAAACACTCGACTATCTGAATAGCCTGGGGTGCGATCTTGCCCAGGGATATTTCATCGCGCGCCCCATGACGGGAGAAGCCGCCCGCAACTGGGTGAAGCAGAGGAAGCAAGGAATATCCGCTTGATGGATGGGAACCAGGCGGAAGGCCACCTTTCTTTTCCCTTTTCCAAGGCCATGCGGTCGTTGAGCAGATCTTTCGCCCCCAGTTCGGTACTGGAGCACCACCGCCTGCAAGCCGGACTTGCTTGACGCTTATCGTTGCCCAAAAGGGTTCGGGTGGCACATCGGTCACAACTATAAGTTGCAGTTTCTATCGCTGTGCATTGGCGAACACAAGTGACAACAAGGGGAATGCGCGCTATCCGACAAGACAGAGTGCGTCCTTGAGCCTGCAGAACGGCCAAGCACAACTAAGGCGCAACTTCGATCACGAAGCTGCCCGATTTGCCGTTTAGGTGCGTCTTGCCGGTGCCAACGAGGTATCATCCTCATTTCCAGCAGCTTGGTGGGTAGCGGCCTGAGGCCGATGGTGTTCACAATTATCGAGCCTTCACAGTGGCAAAAGCGTCAAATAAGAACGCGGCTAGTCGCCACACCACAAACAGGAGCAGATGCGATGAAAAGCACTCCCGCCCATGAACCTTGCGTCGGCATATTCTGGCTCCTCCGCGACAAACTCAACCGCCACGCTCAACCTGCTTTGGGTTGCAAGCGCTTAGCTCCAAACATCCACGTCTCCCCTAGGGAGAAATTGACAAGCGAGCAGCACAAAATCGCGATCCCGTTAGCTGCCAACACCGGCAGCAGTGCACCCGCGACCAGTACCTTCATCAGAGCGAGGTTTCCCACGAGCGACACCATTCCATTCGACAAATGGAATCGCGCGCACTGCCCCAGCAGCGTTGCCGTCTCCCGCCGCTCGCGCCAGGTGTAATGCACATGCCACACAAAATTGTGAAGTAGTGTGAGTTCGAGAGCCACGGCCGAGGCAGCAAGATAATGCCCCGGTACGATGCGGTTGAGTACGGCGAGCGAGCCAAGCTGCGCCACCATTCCCATGACTCCCACTAGATTGAACTTCCCCCACCGCGCAAGAGTATTCATGGTAGCGGCTCCTGCCGGTAGAGCTCGGCCGTGTGCCGCATGGCGACGATGATTGCGGTTGCGAACATGCTTACGGCTGCAATCGCGCCGCCCACATCGAAGAGCAGAAAGCTGTGGCCGAACAGCGTGGAATATGGACTCCGCAGCAGCGCGAGGTTGCCGGCGACGAGCAGAATGCGAATCTCCGTCGGCCCGAAGAATCCCTGCGAGAGTTCGAAGCAACCAAGCGTGTACGTGGCCAGGTAGCTCTCGCCGGAGAGCAGCATAAAGGCAACGAGCATCGCCATCGCCGTCTGCCAATGGAGGAAGCCGCTTGCGCCAAGCCCCGTCATCAGCGCCACGGCACCGAATATGTCGACGATATGGTCAACATAGAACCCGTAACGCGGGCGCTGCTGCCTCCGCACACGCGCCAACGTTCCATCCAGGCTGTCGCCCAGCCAATTGAGCGCCAGGCAGAGGACCACGGCGAGCAGCCAGCGCTCGTCAAATCGCGCGAGAGCGTAACAGACACCCGCGCCAATCTGCGCGGTCAGGCCCAGCACAGTAAGCTTATCGGAGCTAATCCAGCGCGGCGCGCGCTCCGCCATCCACAACAACGCGCGCTTCTCCACGTGCGCCGTCAGCGACCGATTTACGCGCTGCGCCGCATGGAAATATGTGCCACTCTTAAACATCGCCGCATTCGTGTTCATTGCTTGTCCCCTTTCCCTGTACTTTCTCGATTTCCCGGAACGCTGCTAATCCGGAACGCCTACGAGCCACACGACGCGGAAGACGATGTTGTTTTGAGCTGGATTCGCATTCGCCCAATAGTTCCGCACCTCGAACTGAAGAGAATGCGAAGCGTCCAATGGGTGCGCAAATGCCAGACCGTAATCCAGCACGTTTCCGGTTTCGAACATCCACGTGTAGCCGTCCACCACCAGCGGCAGCGGCTGCTTTGCCTTCTCCGGAGGCATCAATGGAATCACTGCATTGGTGCTGAAATAGTCCGAAACTTGGCTCCTGTTTGCCTGAGGCCCCATGACGCCCGCTTCGAGATCGAGAAACGGCATGATTCCCACGATGCCGTCGCATTGCAAGGTCGGCTTCAATGCGACTGTGGATTGGGAGGCTCCCGTGCCGCACGTATACCCAGCGCGTATGAACCAGTTGTAGGCTCCGGCGCCCGTTGGCTCCGGCACCGGTTTTGCAGGCGCGGGTCCTTGCGTCTGTGCGCCTGCGACTGCCGAAAAGAAAATGGACACAAAAACTCCCCGCATAACCATGGCATTCATGGCAGCTCCTTTCGTAAACGGTTTTTTGATTTGGATCGCGCTATCTGCGCAGCGCGTAGCGTGTGGCGCGCAGGGTGAACTCCAGCGATTCCCGCGGAACGCTCTCGACGAATGGCCCGATCACCCAGCCGAACCCGCTGGGGATGGATCGCGTGAGTGAAACCGACTCGATCTGCATGTAAAGGCCGCCATCGCGCTCTTCGAAGGTCCAGTACGTATTAAGACGCCACAGGAAACCGTGCTGATCGGCTAGGCTGAGTACGCGCTCGTTCTTCGTCCCACCGTTGTCAATCTCGTCAATATGTGTGCTGCGCGAGATGCTCCAGCCGTGGCGAGCGTCGAGCCGGCCGAACTCGATGTCGTAGGTCGTGTCCATCACAACGGTGATCACATGCTTCTGTATGACGCGCATGGTCGTTTGATAACGGTCATCGTTCTGCGAGAGCACTTTGGCCGAAACTACTTGGGGCGTGTAAATGCGCGGATAAGCTGCGAAATCCCGCATGAGCCGTTCGAAATCGACCGCTCTTCCGCCCGGCAGAAACGCCGTGCCACGCCAGTGGTAGAGCATTGCCCCTGGCAGTTCGGTCTTCGCCGGTGTCAGGTTCTCGACCACCAGCTCTCCGCTGCGCAGGCGCGCTTCGGTCTGCGCCGCAGGCTCCTCCAGGATGCCAAATCCCGCGTTCTGCCGGTGCTGCGCCGCGAGCCGCGCTTCGAGCGCTCCAACATACCTGTTGAACCCGGCGACGGCTGCCGGAGAAGGCTGCTCAGCGCGAGAAATGCCGCACATGAGCGCCATCAAAACTTCCAGCATGCCTATCACAACCAATCTCGAAGCTGACCATCGCTGCGTCATGTACTCCACTGTGCCCGGTCCGGCCGCTTAAGCGCAATGCATGGGACCTCAAACGAGCACAAAGAATCCTCACCGGGCAAGCAATTGCAAACAGGACACTTGTGGAAAGTTCTCGCTCGACGCCTGTGGCACAGGCCGGGAATCTCCATCGGATACACTGAACCTATCGTGCCCATGACAGACACGCAGCCAGCCCGGCGCTACCGATTTGGCGTTTTTGAAGCCGACGCTTCGATGGGCGAGCTGCGCCGGCAGGGCGTTCGCGTAAAGCTGAACGCTCAGCCCTTCCAAGTGCTGTGCCTGCTGCTCGACCGGCCTGGCGAACTGCTCACCCGCGAGGAGATTTCGCGCGAGCTTTGGCCTGACGGCACCTTCGTCGACTACGACCACGGCGTGAATTCCGCCGTGAACCGCATCCGAGAGGCATTGGGCGATACGGCCAGCAGCCCGCGCTTCATTGAGACCCTGGCCAAGAGGGGATACCGATTCGTCGTGCCGGTCGAGCGAATTCCAGCGAGAGAGGAGGCGCCCACGCTTCCACCCGCTCTTGTTTCGGCAGAAGGTGCGGCCCCAACCACTTTGCCATCCGACTCTCCGCCCTCAGAAACTCGCCTTTGCGGCGGCATTCTCGCCTCGCCCCATGAGCTGCCCAACACACCGTATCCGGTGGTGCAAACGCTCTTTGTCCTGTTTCAATTGATGTACCTGGCGTTTTACGTGGGCGCGCTGGCAAATCTCGCCGAGATTCAGGATCTGCTCTCGCAGCTGACCAAATCGACGCACATTTTCACGATCCTGGTCGTGACGGCGGCGATTCTGATTCCCGTTCGTGCATTCATCCTCTCGGCCACGCTTTTTCATGCTCCAGGCGCGAGAGAAAAGCTTTTGAAGATCTGGCCGGTTCTGCTGCTGTTCGACGAGCTCTGGGCTCTGTCACCCTTCCTGCTGCTGCACCACATCAACTTCGGGCTGGCGCTGGCATGCACAACGTTGCTGGTCTACTCACCCTTTGCGCAGCGATCTCTTGTGTTGATGGGTGCGGGCAACCCCGGGGTGAGAGCCTGACCGTTGCTAGCTACGCCGCAATTCCTGACAAGGCGTTTAAACGGTCGGCTTCGAATACCGCTAGCGCTGACAATCAGGAACGAAGAGTCGGCATGGCGCCAGTTTTCCGGTAGCGAGAACGCCGGAAAGCCTAGAGAATCGCGCAGTATCCCGCGCCATGAGCAGCCGAGACAGCCTACGACGGCCTTGAACTTCCCGACTGGGAGAAGGGTGAACAGCCTTGTTTTTCAGTAGAGGAGATTTCCCGGATTATCGAGAGGTCGCCACAGCCTTACAACAGGGTTTGGCGACTGGTCGCAGAGACGGGTATTCGACGCGGAGAGATATGCGGGTTGAATGTGGGTGACGTGGACGTGAACCGATGCATCATCGTGGTGCAGAAGTCGCGGACAAAGAAGAGCAAACTCAAAGCATCGAAGGCGGGACTGAGAAACGGCGTCGTTAAGAAGCGGGTCTTCAGTCTTTGACCGCCCCTCACGGAACAGTTGCATCCCTTCGTTGAGGGCCGTCGAGCAGATGAGCCGTTGTTCCTCACTCCGTGCAGGTTGACCAAATCAGGCAAGCGGCTCGGGGGTGGGGTGAGGCTCGGACCAGACAACTTCGTCAAAAGGGCTCTGAAGCCAGTCTTGAAGGAGTTGGGTTTAGATGGGGCGTCACACGCCTTCCGTCATGGAAATGCCACGTTGCTGGACTCGCTGTACGCTCCGATGGCCGTTCGGCAAGAACGCCTCGGACACGTGGATGCAAGGACAACTATGGGGTACACACATCTGGCGACAGCAGATGATGTTCGCGTTGCCGGAGAACTTGGAGCACTGTTGGACAAGGGATTCTTTGCCCAAATTGCCGCCAGAAGTGAAAAATGACCCCCGAACTCATATCGGAAGTCATTTAGAACCAATAATTTATGATGAATATCAAGCTTGCTCCGG
>PLOG01000203.1 GCA_003142935.1 Acidobacteriaceae bacterium | reverse complement strand
CTAGCGGTCAGGATTCAGCCTTTTCCGGGGTGTCCCTAACGTCCGCCTCAGGTTCCGTCCATTGGTTCCCGCAAGCCTCGCATAGCCAGGAGTTGACGGGGTCCACCTCTTCGAGCACCGGGTCGCCAGCGCCGCATTTTGGACAAACAGGCAGCTCAAACTCCGGCACCGTCATTCTGGATTGCTCGACAATCTCTTTTGGGATTGGTCTGGCAATGATCTCGCGCGCTTCCTCGAGCCGATCCGCAGGGACCGTAATTCGAAGATTCCCCACCATGCGCTCATCCCAAACCACGGCTTGTCTTGAACCCGGCCGTTCGATCCAGCTCTCGATTTCAGCCTGCCTCAGCGCCTCCGAGATTTGCCACGCTTCTTCTGATTGGTCGCATTCGCACAATAGCGTCTTCCATGTGTACTCCGGCGGTCCATCGCCGTCCTCGTTTGTCTCAGAGCCATCGGGAACAAGGTCCGGCGCGCCTGGATCGACGCCAAGCGCAACGGCTGCCCGTTCAATCATGGGATCGGGTAGTTTACCCGGCATATGGCCGGCGCGCGGCGCGTCAAGACTACGTTTTCTTATCTCATTGCCGAGTACCTGCCGCGCCTGTTCTGTGAGATTGGCCGAGTCGGCGGAGAGTTCGATCAACTCATCGTCGTACATCTTGCTGTAATTCTCAGTAAGCCTCTGCCATTCCACGAGCGGATCGTTCTGCATGGAGAGAAGTATAACCGCCTTTCAGCGTCATGCCCTAGCGGCGCCCTGAGGCGTGAATCGCGCTTTAGTTGAACGACCGCCAGCCGATGTCGGTGAGCATGGCCCGAAGAACCACCAATGCGGTCACCGTCACCGCCGCCAACAGACAAGTCCAAAATCCGATGCGGTTAAAGGGAATCAATAGCGGGGTCTCTTTGCCGTAGAGCGTAAGGCCCACCTTGCTGGGCGGCAGGACGTTCACCGCCGCCGCCAGTAGAAACCCGCCGGTCCACACGATCGCGATCCGGAATGCAAGCTGAACAGTCTGTGCCAGAATGGTCATGGTTTACCCCGCTTGAAATGAGAGATGGACATTCGTGTGCCGGCAGACCCGCAGCCTGCAAAGCCTAACTTTACCTTCCCCCGGCGCAACGATACAATCGGAAGTGCAGGCCGAAGTAGCTCAGTTGGTAGAGCAGCTGATTCGTAATCAGCAGGTCGTCGGTTCGAGTCCGACTTTCGGCTCCACTTTTATCCCTACTCAAAAGGTGTTCAGACAAGCAATTTGACGGGCGAACCGGCTTCCGGGGGATGGAAGCCATTTTTTCTACACGGCTTGGTGCCGGCCAATAGCGTTTCCGAAATTGCTCTGACTAGCAACTCTGCTGCATCAACTCCAACTTTGCCATCAGGTTGTCGCACTTGCCGTGCAATTCGCCAATGCGCGCAATGCCTTCCGAACTGTTCCCTTGGGCCTGCGCAGCCACGATGCTCGAGGCCAGTTCATGGAACAACCGATGACTGGAGGCAAAGGTCTGGTAACCCGGCGACTCACCATGGCCAGCCTCCTTCTCGGCGTCCAGCCAGACGCCTAACCGGCATCGGTGCGGGTCGAGCACTGGAGGAGAGTGGCGCTTGCCTTGGAGAAACGACTCAAAGGCTGCGAGCCATGCCCGATGCTCCA
The DNA here is from genome assembly GCA_003142935.1 of Acidobacteriaceae bacterium. GTDB lineage: Bacteria > Acidobacteriota > Terriglobia > Terriglobales > Acidobacteriaceae > Telmatobacter. The sequence goes on along the minus strand of PLOG01000203.1, from coordinate 31,650 downwards.
CGCAGGCCGAGAGCAGCGCCCGGTTGCCGGAATGAACCAAGGGCGCCTCGGCCCAGCGAGAGTCGGGCCGCCATGCGGACACCCAGCCGGGTAGATCGCCGGCGGGCATAGGGCGGGCAATTCCGTAGCCCTGCGCAAGTTCGCAGCCCAGCCGCAGCAGCATCGTTCCATGCTCCACCGTCTCTACGCCTTCGGCGATTACCTGGCGGTGGAAAGCGGCCGCCAAGCCCAAAATGCCCTCCAGGATGTTCAGGTTCTCCGGATCGTCGAGCATATCGCTGACAAAACTCTGGTCGATCTTCAGGATACTGGCGGGCAGCCGCTTAAGGTAGGTCAGCGAGGAGTAGCCGGTCCCAAAATCATCCAGGGCAAACGACACTCCGATGTTGTGACAGGCATTCAGCACCTGCGAGGTCTGCACCACATCCTGCAGGGCACTCGTCTCCAGCACTTCCAGTTCGAGGCTAGACGCTTTGACGCCGGGGTGGAGCGCAAGAATGGCACTCAGTCGATCGACAAAATCCGGCTGCTGCAACTGCAGGGCGCCCACATTCACACTGACTGCCATTTCCAGCCCCGCCGCACTCCAGCACTCAATCTGGGAAAGGGCGGTGTCAATCACCCACTCGCCCAACTCAATGGCCAGCGGATGCTCTTCAATAACCGGAAGAAACATGCCTGGCGGCAGCAGTCCCCGCTCAGGATGCTGCCAGCGGATGAGAGCCTCGGCCCCTACAACCTTGCCGGTGCGCATGTTCACCTTGGGCTGGTAATAGAGGGCAAACTCGTGCGCCGCCATGGCCTGGCGGACGCGCTCCAGGTTCTCATGCCGGCCGCGGACAATATGGTCGTGTTCGGGATCGAAGATGTGATAGCGATGGCCGCCTGCCAGCTTGGCCTGGTACATGGCCTGATCGGCCTGGCGCAGCAGCGAATCCGCATCCAAATCGAACTCCTGTGGATAAAAGGTCACGCCAACACTGGCCGTCACGCTCAGCGATAGGTCGCCGACCTGCACCAGCTCTGAAGCGGCCTCCAGCAAGCGATTCAGCACCGGCGCGCTGGATTCGGCATCGTCCAGATCGAGCATTACAGCGACGAATTCGTCCCCGCCAAGCCGCGACAGCGTATCGCCCTTGCGCAGGGCGCACTTCATGTTGAAGGCCAGCGAAGTCAACAACCGGTCGCCGGCGTCGTGCCCATGACGGTCGTTGATGCTTTTGAAGCCGTCCAAGTCAAGATACGCAACCGCCAGCAGCCGATTTCCCCGGTTCGGCAGGACCATGGCCTGGCGTAGCCGATCGGCAAACAAGGTTCGATTAGGCAAGCTTGTCAGCACATCGTAGTTGGCCACATGTTCAAGTTGTCGCTCGTGCTCCTTGAGCTGGGTTACGTCGGAGAACAGCGCCACGTACTGCAGCAAGTTCCCACCCGCATCGCGCACGGCATTGATTGTCAGTGTCTCGGCGAATACCTCGCCGCTCTTGTTTCGGTTCCAGACCTCCCCGGACCACCGGCCATCTTCGAGAAGGCAGCGCCACATGTTGGCATAAAACTCCGCGCTCTGCAGACCCGAGCTGAGCAGGCGCGAATTCTTGCCTATCGCCTCGTCGCGCGGGTAGCCGGTAATGCGGGTGAACATTTCGTTCACCTCGAGAATTGTCCCTGCTGGATCGGTGATCATGATGCCTTCGCGAGCGTTGCTAAACACGCTCGCCGCCAGCCGCAAGCGCTGCTCAGCCTCCTTCTGCTCGGAAATGTTCTCGGTGAATAGAACGATGCCGCCAATGGCGCCGTCGCCCGCACGCCAGGGCCGGACTTCCCACCGCGCCCACAAGATGGTCCCATCCGGTCTTTCACGCCGATGTTCGGCGCACCGAATGGTTTCGCCCTTTAAGGCCCGCCGATGGACCTCTTTCAATTCCTCCGTTACCCAGGGGTGCATCTCATAGTGGGAGTGCCCAATGATCTCCCTGCCGGCGAGGTCGTACTCTTCAATGTAGCGGCGGCTTACAGCGAGATAGCGCATCTCCCGGTCGTACATGGAGAGAGCAACGGGCGCGTGCTCGATAAACAATCGCAGCAGTTCCTTGTTCTCGCGAAGCGCCACATCGGCTTGCTTGCGTTCGGTAATGTCCTTGATGGTGCCGTGCATCTTCACGGGTTGTCCCTGGGCGTCGAAATCCAGCCGCCCGAGGCCGTGCACCCACCGTACCGCCCCGTCCGAATGGCGAACGATGCGATACTCTCTGTCAAAAGGCCTTCGCTGGCCAATCACCTCATCTACAAAATACGTAACCATGTCCGCTCGGTCGTCGGAATGGACCAGTGCGCCCCATCCCTCAACGTTGCGCTCATACTCCTTGCCAATTCCGAACAATCCGTCCAGGACCTCGGAACTTGTCCACGTCCCTGCGACGATGTCCGTGACGTAGCTGCCCAAACCGGCGATCTTCTGCGCATCGCGAAGCGACTCCTCGCTCTCCCGCAGCGCGGCTTCAACACGCTTGCGCTCGTCGATGTCTACAAAGAAACCCTCGTAGCAGACTGGCTGTCCATCGTTTCCGAAGACCAGCCGGCTATTAAGAGAAACCCAAAGGGGAGTTCCGTCCTTGCACTTGAATTGGCATTCAAATCCCAAAACGGCGTGAGCCTCATCTTCTGAGACCATCCGCATGTAACGCGCACGCTCATTCCGGTCCAACCAGATGTCGCGGCCGACAGCCTTGACCGATTCCAGAACATCCTGCGGCGAATCGTATCCTAGTATCCGTGCGGCAGCGCGATTGGCGATCTGAACCCGGCTGTCGAGGCCTATCCGGAACATCCCCTCCAGCGCTCCGTCAAAGATGCTTCGATATTCTTGCTCTGCTGCCTGGAGTTCCTGACTCGCCTTCATGTTCTCGGTGATGCCGATCGACACGCAGAACAGGCCAATGATCCTTCCACCAGGATCTTTCAACGCGAATTTCCGGCTTTCTACCCACCTCTTCTTTCCATCTTCGTCCGGCAGAGCCTGGGTTTCACTTGCCCCAGGGCTCCCTGCAAAAACCTCCTTTTCAAGCCTGTAATAGGCGTCGGCATACATTTCCGGGAACAGGTCGTAATCGGTCTTGCCTGGCAATCCCGGGTTCCCGTCGCCTGGACCGGCAAAGGTCAGTTCGGCCTGCCGGTTGGCCGCCGTGTAAACATGATCGCGGTTCTTGAAGTAAAGGGCTCCGTCTGCGATCGCCATCATTGGTTCGATGGTGGTCAGGCTGGCTGGCTCGACGCGGCTTTCATACAGGCTCTTCGCGTCCTGCAGCAGCAGATTGAGAACCGTTTTCCCGCCCTCAGCGGCGCATTCTTTGCTGTACTCCCCCCTGACGCAGCGAATCCGCCCATCGGCGTGACGCAGGCGGATGTTGAAGGATCCCGTTTCTTCTTCGAGCCGGGGGGAAAACAGCATGCCGGCAATGTCGGCATCCTCCGGGTGAATGCGGTCCTTTAGGCTCACTCTGGATGTGAGGAATTCCTCATTACCGAAGCCGAGTAGTGACTCGATTCCATCGTCTATCGAAAGCACCGTCAGGGGCTCGTCGAGCGCGAACCGGATTTTCGATTGTACTCGAGGCCCAATCATACGCTTCCAGCTTCTTTGTCCCGATCTCGCACACGCCGTCAATACTAGTTCATCACTAGTTCATCGGTCGAAATTCAGGGAACGTAATTCGGCATCCCCACAAAGCAGGCCGACTTCACCCCCGAGCGCCCCAAGGGCTCCTGTTTTTAGCCGCAACAGTCCACTCCCGCGCAACTTGAACCAAGTGAGACAACTGTTATCCACGGGTTTCTGCTTGCCACCCTAATTCCGGACTGCTTATCCACTTCAACTCTTGGCATAATCGCAGCAAGAGCGGTTTCTCCGTAACTGTTCCAGGAGCTTCGTCGGGCGCCTGAGCCGAAAAGGGGATGAACTCAGAATGGGAATACCAAGCCCCGGCCAAAGTGTGCGACGTGTGGGAGTGCTCAAGAGTGACCAGCTATAGCCGTCAGGACGTTCTCCGCATCTTGCAGATCAGTACCCATCAGTTGCAGGGATGGGAAAGAGCCGGACTCATTCCTCAACAGCAGACTTACACATTTCAGGACCTGGGCCAGCTCAGAACTCTGCGCATCCTGCGCGAAGACGATATTCCCGCGGCCTCCATCAGGGATTCGATCCTGGCCATGAAGGCGGTAGCCGGCATGGCCAACCCCTTGCTCGAGGCCTGCCTGGTGCGCACGGGAACGCGCCTCGCCTTTCGCCATCACGGCGCCATGGTCGATCCCATCCGCCGCCAGTTGCTCTTTGACTTCGAGCGTTTTGACAGGTCCGGCCAGTTCAACCGCGAGTCCGGCTGCTCCGAACCGGCTTCGCTACGAAATCCGGTCGCTGAACCCAACGGCATCCAGGAACGGTTCCTTGCCGCGGTGCAGGCAGAAGAGGCCGGCGAAAAGGCGCGCGCCATCGCTCTCTACGAAGAGATTCTCGAACTCGATCCGGACTATGCGCCGGCCAGCATCAACCTCGGCACTCTGCACTTCCATCTTCGCCAGTATCCCCAGGCGGAAGAGTTCTACCGCCGCGCCACCATAGCCGATCCCAGCTACGTGCTCGCCTACTTCGATCTCGGCAACGTGCTCGACGAGCTCGGCCGCCCTGATGAGTCCGTCGCTGCTTATTCCCGTGCCGTCGCACTCGCGCCCCGTTACGCGGACGCCCATTACAACTTGGCCCTGGCCTACGAGCGCAAAGCCCAGCACCGCCCCGCTCTGCGCCACTGGCAGGCCTATGTGCGCCTCGACAACCGCGGCCCCTGGGCAGATCACGCCCGCGGACAGATTCGCAAGCTCCTCAGCCGCGAGAAGCTCGCCATCGCCTTCCGCGCCGACAAGTTCATCCCGCCCCACAAGGGAACCGCGGCCTTGTCGCTCGTCGGGTAGGGCTCTCGATCCCTCAAAAGAAGAAGTGTGTGCTCAAGAAAAAGTGGGCGGGTACATTTAAATTCCAAGTGCAACAAATATCGTGTTTAAACACAAACAGATAGCAGCAGCCGTGCCGTGGAAAAGTAGGAAACGCTCCGGCACCGCGCATGTAGAATCTCCGCGCTACTCCGCCCGTCCCAGGCAAACCACAAACCACCCTCGCTCATCCGTCCAACTGCCCGCCGCCGCAAACCCGGCCTCCGCCAGCATCGCCTCCGCCTGGCCAGCCCGATACTTATAGCTGTTTTCCGTGTGAATGGTCTCGCTCTCGGCAAACGACACTTCCAAATCCACCGCCGCGATCTGGACCTTCTGTGCAATCCGGCTTTCCAGGTGCATCTCGACCCGCGACTCCGCCCGGTTCCAGACTGCCCGGTGCTCAAAGTTCTCCAGATTGAACTCCGCTTCCAGCTCCCGGTTCAATCGAGCCAGCATGTTCAAGTTGAAGTGCGCGGTAACGCCAGCCACATCGTCGTAAGCAGCCAGCAGCGTGGCCTCGTCCTTTACCAGATCCACGCCCAGCAGCAGCCCGTCTCCGGGTCGGAGCCCAGCCCGCACACGATGCAGCAGCCGCATCGCCTCCGGCGGATCGAAGTTGCCGATACTCGATCCGATATAGAGGACCAGCCGCCGCTCGCCCGTCTCGGTTGGCGTCAACTCCAAGCCACGCCCATTCCCGTGCGTGTAATCCATCACTCGCGGAGCCACCGCAACTCCGTCAATCTCCCGTTCGATTCGTTCCCTTGCCGCGTCCAGCGCGCTGGCGGACACATCTACCGGTTCGTAGACCACTGTCCCCTGTCGCGCGACAGCCGCTTTCAGCAGCAGCCGCGTCTTGTCCGCCGAACCGGCGCCAAGCTCCGTGATCCGCAGCCGGGCCCCGTCCGCTGCCCGTGCGACCATCGCGTCCGCGTGCGCCCTCAGAATGCCGCGTTCTGTCCGCGTCAGGTAGTACTCCGGCCTATCGGTTATCTCGTCGAACAACCGCGATCCCGCAGCATCGTAAAACAGCCACGGAGGTAGTCGTTTGGGTTCGGAACTGAGACCCGCGCGCACTGCCGAAGCCACCCCCTCGTCAACAGCAAGTGCGTGGGTGGCTCGTTGGTTTGCGACCGGTTTCTCAATCTGTGTAGCAGCCGTGGGGAAAACGAAAGTTGTCATCCGGTCCCTTGGATGCGACATTACCTCGAAAAGATTACAAAGAAGTCAACCGTATTCCGGAAAACTGCCACCGTGTCTCCGGTGCAAAGAAATTCCGGTAGCTCGCACGAATGTGCGCCGCCGGCGTCACGCACGAGCCGCCGCGCAGAACCATCTGTCCGCTCATGAACTTACCGTTGTATTCGCCTAGCGCTCCCTTGAGAGGCCTAAACCCCGGATAACCCAGGTAAGCGCTGGCCGTCCACACCCAACAATCCCCAAAGCACTCCGTGCCGTGCTCGTTTTGGAGGAGTTCTTTGCAAGGGGAGGGCATCAGCAACCCCGAGTCCAGCAAATTTCCTTCCACTGGCTGACCCTCGGCTGCGGTCTCCCACTCAAACTCAGTCGGCAGCCGCTGCCCAGCCCAACGCGCATAAGCATCGGCCTCGTAAAAGCTCACATGGCTCACGGGGGCCGTTTCGAGTTCTTTCAACGGGAACTCGCCTCGCAGAGTAAAGACGTTCCACTCGCCGCCTTCGTTCATCCAGTAGAGTGGCGCGCGCCACCCATTGCTCTTCACCGTATTCCAGCCCGCCGAAAGCCAGAGCTCCGGCCTGCTGTAACCGCCATCGGCCATGAACTCGGCGAACTCGCCGCAGGTCACCAGCCGCCGCGCCATCGCGAACGGCCCCAGCCAAACCCTGTGCCGCGGCAGTTCATTGTCGAAGCAGAAGCCCTCACCACTGGATCCAACCTCTCGTAGCCCGCCTTCAAACTGCTGATAGCTCACCGAACCTTTCGGGCTTCCCAGGACTGGATTTTCATACCTGGGATTGTCGAGCTCCCCACTCGCATAGACCGGCCTGAGCGGATTGGTATAAAACGCATGAAGAATATCGGTCAGCAGCAGCTCCTGGTGCTGCTCCTCGTGGTTCACGCCCAGCTCAATCCGCCGCAGCGCCTCCTGTTCCGCGCCCACCTCCAGCAACCGCTCCACTCCCTCGTTCACATGCTCCCGGTAGCGCAAAATCTCATCGAGCGCCGGCCGGGCAAAAACGGCACGCAACCGCTTCTCTGGAAACGCCGAAAACCCCTCGTAGTAGCTATTGAACAGCCACGGAAAATCCGCATTGAAGAGCCGATAGCCGGGCAAAAACTCCCGCAACACAAACGACTCGAAGAACCATGCCGTATGCGCCAGGTGCCACTTGGCCGGCGAAGCCTCCGGGCACGACTGAACCATCATGTCCTCCGCCGACAGCCCGGCACACAACTCGAGCGTCCGCTGCCGTGCCGTGCCAAACCGGGCACCCAACTCCACCTGCGCGCTCTCCGCCCCAGTTATCCTCATCGCGCTTCCCTCCTGCACTTCAAGAGAGTGTATCCCGAATACGCCATGGAGATCGGCGCCGACGGATACAGCGAAAACGCCGGTGGCGCGGGCAGCCTGGTCAAGAATCTTCTAGCGGTGGCGTGAGGCAATGATTGAGCAAGCGGTCCTGAAAGATGGTCTCGCGCTTGGGAAACTCCATCTTTCACGAAAAGAGCAGCAGTGGCTGACACGCATTGAGGATGCAGTAGCCGTCTTCCCAGCCGACGAAGAGACGCTTCTCCACGAGATGGAATCGCAATATGGTAGTCTCTACGACAAAGCGAGCTATGGGCTCAAGTCCAGATCGAACTGTCTTCGGCCCACGGCGGTCTGATCGCGATGCTGAGCTGGAAATCGGAGACACGCTCTAACCATGCGATTCAAGGCGATCGTTTGCCAGGTGTTCACGCGTGAAATGCAGGACGCAGTCTCCCGCTGTTCCCACTCCATCGAAGTGGAGAATGTTCCCATGGGGCTGCACGATCTTGGCATCGAGATGCGCCCACACTTGCAGGAACGCATCGACGCTGCGGATAGCGACGGCTTCGACGCCATCCTGCTGGGATACGCGCTCTGCGGCCGGGGCACTGAAGGCCTGCGCGCGGGAAAGACGCAACTTGTTCTCCCCCGCGTCCACGACTGCATCGGTTTGCTGATGGGCGGCCACCAGGCCTACATGGCTTATTTCGAAAATCATCCTGGTGTTTATTACCGCTCTCCGGGATGGATTGAGTATCAAACGCCGGGAATGCAGCTCGAGCCTGCCTTCGCGTCGCAAAAAAGTCCACTCGGGGAGCGGCGCACCCTCGAAGAACTCGTTGCCCAATACGGCGAGGAGAACGGCAAATATCTTTTTGAACAGTTCAACGCATTTCGGCGGAACTACTCCGGGCTTACCTATATTTCCACCGGAGTGGCGTCAGACGACGCCAGCCGCGGCAAGGCTTGTGGAGAGGCAGAGAAAGAGGGATGGGCATTCGAGGAGGTGAAGGGAACCGTCGCGCTGCTTGAGCAGCTTGTGAGCGGCGAGTGGGATGCGGCCAGCTTTCTGGTTGTGCCGCCGGGCGCGACGATCCGGGCAACACTGGGCGACGGAATCGTGGATGCAGTATGACCGCTGACGAAGTGCGAATTCGTCTGGAGCCCCTCGCAGTGGAAGTAGACGTGCCGCGCGGCGCATCGCTGATCTCGTCGCTCTCCGGGCAGGGCGTTGAGTTTCCATGCGGAGGAACAGGCAACTGCGGCGGTTGTGGCGTGCGTGTGCTGGCTGGATCGCTGCCAGTCACGGACCTGGACCGAACGACCTTCTCGAAAGACCAACTGGACGGTGGCTGGCGGCTCGCTTGCCAGGCGCGGGCGGGCACGCCGCTGGTGCTCGAGTGCTTCCAGTGGCAGATGGACGTGCTCACCGACGACACCAGTCTGATGGGTACGGGAAAGCGCGGCCTGGGCATTGCCATCGACCTGGGCACTACAACCATCGCCGCGCAAATTGTAGACCTCGCCTCTGGCAATGTACTCGGCGTCGAGACCGAGCTGAACCCGCAGGCCTCGTTTGGCGCAGACGTGATGAACAGGATTCGCGCGGCCCTGCACGGAGACGATCTCACAACGCTGGTGCGCGGCGCTCTGGGGCAGATGATTACACGTCTCGCTGGCGGGCGCGCGGGCGAAGTAGCCGAGGTCGTTCTGGTGGGCAACACGGTGATGCACCACTTGTTTTCCAACCGCGACGTGGAACCGCTTTCCCATGCGCCGTTCGTTTCCTCTCATCTCGGCGAGCAGCGCTTTCACGCGCAGGAATTGGGCTGGCCTCTTCCAGCAACGAGCACCATCCGTTTCGCGCAGTGTCTGGGCGGTTTTGTCGGTTCAGACATTCTGGCCGGTATCGTTGCCACCGGCATGACGAACAGCGATGACCTTATCGCGCTGATCGACCTCGGCACCAACGGAGAAATCGCGATCGGCAACCGTCACGGCGTGGTCTGTGCTTCCACGGCGGCAGGCCCAGCCTTTGAGGCCGGCTCCATCCGCATGGGCATGCGCGCGGCCACCGGAGCCATCTCCTACGTGTCGCTCGCGGGCAGCGAGATGAAGACCACGGTCATCGGCGACACTGAGCCACGCGGTATATGCGGCAGCGGCCTTGTGGATGCGGTGGCGGCGGGCCTCGACAGCGGAGCCATTCTCCCCTCGGGCCGCATCGCCAATGGGACAAAGGTCTTTCCGGTGGCGGGGCCGGTGGTTCTTTTGCAGGCCGACATCCGCGAACTGCAACTGGCCAAGGCCGCCATCGCATCGGGGTTCAGATTGCTGCTCCAGCGGTTGGACCCCGGCAAAGGCGACCTCAAAAGCATTTATCTAGCGGGCGCGTTCGGCAATTACGTACAGATCGAGAGCGCCATTCGCATCGGCCTCATCGATATTGGTTTCCTTGGGGCGCCGCGCCAGTTGGTTCACGCTGCCGGCAACACCGCCTTGCGCGGAGCGAAAATGCTACTGCTGGCGGCGGAGGAGCCTGCGTTGCCCTCAATCGAGCATGTGAGCCTTGCCGCCGACCCCGGTTTCCAGGACGAGTTCGCGAACTGCATGACGTTTCCCGTCCGACAAGGTTTGTAGGGACGCTGCTCGTGCTGCCCGTTCCTGCCGCGATTAATTACACTCAATGAGCAGGGAGAACGAGAACCAAAGTATGCCCCAATCTCAAGTCAAGTTTGGTACCGACGGCTGGCGCGGCCTTATCGCCGACGACTTTACCTTTGCCAATGTGCGCATCGCCGCCGAAGCCATTGCCGCCTACGTCCACGCCAAAGAAGATCCAGCCAAAGGCCTGTGCATCGGCTACGACACGCGCTTCGAGTCGAAGGCGTTTGCCCGCGCGTGCGCCGAGGTTGCCGCCGCAACCGGTATTCCCGTGCAACTGGCGAATGCCATTACGCCGACACCGGCGCTCAGTTTCGGCGTGCGCGAGCGCGGCGCGGCCGGCGGCATCATGATCACCTCATCGCACAACCCGGCGCAATGGAACGGCGTGAAATACAAGGCATGGTACGGCGGATCGGGCAAGCCGTCGATTATTGCCCAGATCGAGTCACACCTCGGCAAGCCGGTTGCGCGCCCCGCAAAACCGGCGACGATTGAGGAAGTCGATTTTCTTCCTACTTATCTAAAGGCCATCGAGAACTTTGCCGATCTTGACCTGATCGCGAAATCGGGCATGAAGTTCTGCACCGACTCCATGTACGGCGCCGGCGGGACGCTTATCTCCGACATCTTCACGCGCATCGGCGTGGCTAATGTCGCAATCCGTTCCAATCCCGATCCGCTGTTTCCGGGGATCAATCCCGAGCCCATCGAGCCGCATATTCGCGCACTGGGCGAGGCGGTGGTGGCGAACGGCTGCCAGGCCGGCCTCTGCACCGACGGCGATGCGGACCGCATCGGCGCGACCGACGAGCACGGCAACTTCGTCGATCCGCACAAGATCTACTCTGTCCTGCTCAGCTGGGTTCTCAAGTACAAAGGCTGGCCCGGAGCTGTTACGCGCGCCTTCAACACCACCAAAATGCTGGACCGCATCTGCGCCAGGCACGGTCGCGAGCTGATCGAGCACGGCATCGGCTTCAAGTTTGTCTGCGACTACATGCTGGAGCGCGAGATCGTGATGGGCGGCGAGGAATCGGGCGGCATCGGCTTCCAGCGCCACCTGCCGGAGCGCGATGGTCTGCTCAACTCGCTCCTGCTCGCCAACGTGATGGCTCAGGAAGGCAAGACTCTCGGCCAACTGGTCGCCGATCTGCAAGCCGAGTACGGCGAGCACCAGTACGGCCGCATCGACCTGACCATCCCCGACGACGTCAAGAACGCCGCCATCGCCCGCGCCCACTCTCTCAAGATCGGCGACCCGGTTCTGGCCGGAATGCCCATCCTCCGCCAGGAGAATCTGGACGGAGTGAAGTTTTATCTCGACAACCCCGAAGCGAAGGCCAAGCCCAAAGCCGCCGAAACCTGGATCCTGCTGCGCGCCAGCGGGACGGAGCCTCTGCTGCGGATTTATACGGAGTCGTGCTCGAAGGAATCGGTTGCCAAGCTACTTGAGTCGGCGCGGAAGTTTGCGCTGGCAAGTTAGGCCAATCAACGAAGAGGTACCCATGTTTGTTCATATCTTTGGATTCCGATGGAAGTCTGAAGCGACCGAGGAAGACAAGGCTCGCGCCGAGAAGGAGATTCGGGCGTTTCGCGGCGTCATTCCCGGGCTCATCGAGGTGTGCGTGGGTCTGAATCTCTCCCCGCGCGGGCAGGGATATACTTTCGCCGGCATGATGAAGTTTGTCGACAAGGAAGCGGCCGATTTCTACTCGATCCACCCTGCGCACATGGCCCTGCTGCGGTGGCTTGCACCGCTGATCGATCCAGTTGAGCTGGATTTCAAAGCGTAGACGCCGCAAGTCGCGATTCAGAAATCTTGGAAGCCGCCGTTCCCCATTTCACGACTCACCGAAACATCCGGGCATCGAAGTGAAACGGTTGCGGCTCCTCGACCTTGATGTCGGCAATCGCCGGATGCAGCGGATTCACAAGAACATTCCACTCCATGCGCAACGCCGCCGAAGGAACTTCGATGACCAGCGAACTTTTCTCGCGAATCCAGCCGTCCCCAATCGCGCGCAGCGGCTCGAAATCGTCGGTCCACCAGTCTGCGGGCAGCTCGTGCGGCCCCAGCCGTCGAGGCGGCTCGCCCTCGGGCAGCGTGGCGGCAATCGAAACCAGGTCATCCGGCTGCAGATTCGGCTCCAGGTGGACAAATAGCTCGATAGCCGCCAGCGCCAGCGAAGTGGACGCGTAGACCATGGGCACACCGGAGGAGTTCCAGCGGCCGCCAAAGCGCCGGACGCCTATCCCGGAAAACGCCTCGCCGGCAAACCGTGCCCGGCAGATGCGCCAGATTTGCATCAGCTATAAACGCCGTAGGCGATGCGGCCCAGAACGTCTTCGACTTCGCGCACGCCGGGGTCGGTATCTAACTGGTCCAGCGGCCGGCCTCCGCGTAGGGCGCGGTTCGGTGTTTTGAGCCAGGCTGCGGCCTTGTCGCCGTCGCCCAGAGTTTCCGCGGCGTTGGCGTAGACCTGGGCCAGCCGCACTGCCCTGTCGGATTCGGCTGCCGTGAGGCGGGAGTGTTGCGTGAGACGGCGTGTGAGGGTGCGCTTGGGAATCCCGATCTTCTCGGAGATTTCCGCCTGACGGATGTCGAGCCGCTCGGCCAGCAGGAGGAGCGCCTTGACCGGAAGCCCTTCGCGCACCAGATCGGCAAGGGCGCCGCTTTTGTTGACCGGCCTGCCCAGAACAATCTCGCCGCCAAGCACTTCGGGTACGGAATGGGTCGCCATGGCTGACCTCCATCCCCAGTATATGCCATTTGGCTAAAAGTAAAAAGCCAGTTTGTCAATTCGGCGTGACGGTCTAATATGGACGGGAATGGCAAGAATTCCAAGGATCTATCTCGACGCTTGCGCCCTGCTTCGCCTATTTGATAACGGGAGTCAAGCTCGAATTCGTGCTGAATCACGCGCCGTTGAGGATTTCTTCATTCTTGTCTTCCAGGGAGCAGTGAGATGGGTCGTCAGCGAAGTTCTCGAAGCGGAAATCCTGAATAACCCTTACGGTGATAAGCGTCCGGGGGTGTTGGAACTCCTTGCTTCATCCGCAGAGCGGATCATCTTGACCGATGAGGCGTTTCAGCGCGCCGATTTTCTTGAAAAGCTTGGCCATGGAGCCTTCGATGCCCTGCATCTGGCCTGCGCTGAAGAGGCAGCGGTAGACGGCCTGCTCACCACCGATGACCGCTTCATTCGGCGAGTCCAGCGCGGATTGGGTAACCCAGCTATTACAGTCGAGAATCCTGTAAACTGGAGGAGGAGATTCACGCCATGACCCGCGAAGAGGAGAGCGCCGTTGCTGAAATGACGGACGAACAGTTCCGGCAGCACGCCTTGGAAATACTTCAGCGGACGTTGGGCGCTGGCGGTTTCGCACGCTTCCTGCGCATCTACCGTCCGGGAAGCGGCGACTATACGCGGGACCGGCACAAGTGGCAACAGGGCATCACCGTGCAGCAGATTGTGGAAGACATCAAGAAGCGCCGCGAAAAAACAGCGTAGCATTCTCCGGTCGCTCGGTCTTTCTTACGAAAGAACCACCGGTTTTGCCATCTTACGAGATCACAGCCACCTTGGCCCGCTTGCCCAGCCGCACAACGATGCGCGTTGGGAGATTATTGAACCAAGGCCGCAAACGACCAGACAAATCTCCATCTACCCTCACGGCCTTTTCGTCTATCTTCCTGGAGGCCTCGGCTCCGCTGGCTGCTAGTCCCAACCGCACCAAGAGCTTGGGAATATGCAACTCTCCCCTTGGTCCTGCCACATCCGCAAACACGACTGCGACCTCTTGCAGATCCTCGCTCTCGGCCTTCTGCTGGAACATGCGGGCCCAGTTTTCGCCGGCGCTGGCGGCTGCGGCTTCGCTGTGAAAGCCGGCGGTGATGGTGCGGGCTAGGCGCTTCTTTACTTCCATGGGGTGCAGCTTGCCGGCTTTTACTTCTGCTTCGAGGGCGTCGACTTCGCTCTGGCGAAGGTCGGTTAGGAAGACCCAGTACTTCCACATCAGCTCATCGGAGATGCTCATGAGTTTGCCGTACATTTCGGCGGGGGGCTCGTTAATGCCGATGGCGTTGCCGAGCGACTTCGACATCTTCTGCACGCCGTCCAGGCCTTCGAGAATCGGCGTCATCAGCACGATCTGCGGCTTTTGGCCGTAGTGGCGCTGCAGCTCGCGGCCGCAGAGGAGGTTGAACTTCTGGTCGGTGCCACCCAGCTCCACATCGCACTCGAGAGCGACGGAATCGTACCCCTGCATCACCGGGTAGAGAAGTTCGTGGAGGCTGATGGGCTGCTCGGCCTGAAATCGCTTGTTGAATTCGTCCCGTTCAAGCATTTGCGACACGGTGAAGTGGGAGGTAACGCGGATGATGCCTTCGTAGCCAAGCTTGCCCAGCCACTCGGAGTTGTAGCGCACTTCGGTGGCTTTTTCGTCGAGGATCTTGAAGACTTGCGCCTTGTAGGTCTCGGCGTTCTGGTCAATCTGTTCGCGCGTCAACGGCTTGCGGGTCACGTTGCGGCCTGTGGGGTCGCCGATTAGTGAAGTAAAGTCGCCCACCAGGAAAATCACCTGGTGCCCCAACTGCTGAAAGTGGCGCAGCTTGCGCATCAGCACGGTGTGGCCCAGGTGCAGGTCGGGAGCGGTGGGGTCGAAGCCGGCTTTTACGCGGAGGGGGCGGCCGGTCTTGCGGCTGTCCTCAAGGCGCTCTCTCAGGTCGCTGACGCGGATAATCTCCGCCGCCCCCTTCTGGAGCAGGTCCATTTGTTCGTCTACAGGCGGAAAATCGGGGGGCACAAGCGTACTCATCTCATATTTGAGTATAAGGCCGGACAGGTGGCAGAACTGGCCGAGAGGGATTCCGATGACGCGGATGACGNNAAGGACCGTGCTAACCTGAGTTTGCGAACGCGGTTTACCGAGATCGCCGGCCGCTCGCCGCCACGAATTTTGCGCGATTGTGGCTGGGCCAAACGCCGGCCCCGGAGGGATTGATATGAAGTTCCGCCTGCCGCTATTTGTGCTTGCTACGATTGCAGCTCTTGTCAGCTTGGCACTGCCGAAGACCGCCAACACGCAGGCTTCCGAGCGGCAGGACCCCTCCCAGGACTTCCGCACCTCCGACCGCTGCTTCACCTGCCACAATAATCTCAAAACCTCCAAGGGTGAAGACGTCTCCATCGGGTTAGAGTGGAGCGCAAGCATCATGGCCAACTCCGCGCGCGACCCCTACTGGCAGGGCAGCATGCGCCGTGAGGTTCTGGAGCATCCCGAATCGAGCGCCGCCATCCAGAACGATTGCGCCAGTTGCCACATGCCGTTGCAGAATCTGCAGGATAAGACCCAGAACCGCCAAACCGAGGTCTTCAAGCGGTTGCCGCTTAACACGCAACATCCAGAAGACGCAGCCGCGGCCGACGGTGTCTCCTGTGCGGTCTGCCACCAAATTCAGGCCACGGGCCTTGGAACGCCCGCCACCTACAATGGCAACTTCGCAGTTGCAGCGCCCGGCGCGCAAACGCGGCCCGCATTTGGCCCCTATGTCGCCGACCCCGACCGCGTGATGCGGGTGCACGTGATGACCACGGGCTACGCGCCAACGCAGGCCGACCATATTCGCGATGCGGGTTTGTGCGGCAGTTGCCACACCCTATACACCATTGCGCGCGGCCCCGACGGCAAGCAGATCGGCCAACTCCCGGAACAGATGCCCTATCTTGAGTGGCTGCACAGCGACTACAACGGCAAACAGACCTGCCAGCAATGCCACATGCCCGCGGTGGGTGGGCCCGTGGCGGTTGCATCGCTCCTGGCCGGTCCGCGCGAGGGCGTCCGGCGCCACACCTTCGCTGGCGCCAACTTTCTGATGGAGGACGTGCTGGGCGCGCATCGCGATGAGCTCGCCGTCACCGCACAGCCTGCCGAACTGGCGGCGGCCACCACCCGCATTACGGTTTTCCTGCAATCTCAATCCGCGCGCATCACTCTCGGCCCTGCGGAGCTTGCGGGGAGCCAACTTTCATTCGCAGTGCGTGTTGAGAACCTTACTGGACACAAGCTGCCCACGGCCTTCCCTTCGCGCCGGGCCTGGCTGCACGTCGTAGTCACTGCTGCGGACGGCCACATCGTCTTCGAGTCCGGCAAGCTCAACCCCGACGGCTCCATTGCCGGCAACCTGAACGACGCCGATCCCACGCGCTATTCGCCGCACTTCACACGCATCACCAAAGCCGATGAGGTGCAGATCTTCGAGCCCATCCTCGGCGACAGCCAGAGCCACGTGACCACCGGCTTGCTCACTGCTACGCAATACCTCAAAGACAACCGTATCCTCCCTGCCGGCTTTGACAAAAAGACCGCGCCGCACGACATCGCCGTCCAGGGTGAAGCGGCGGCCGATCCTGACTTCACGGCAGGCTCCAGCACTTCGCATTACGCGGTCTCTACCGGCGGCGCGCCTGGGCCGTTCAAGGTTGCTGCCGAACTGATCTATCAGCCAGTGGGGTATCGCTGGGCGCACAACCTTGCGTCGTTCCAGGCCGCCGAACCGCAGCGCTTTGTTCACTATTACGAGCAAGCCGCCGCGCACTCCGCGCTGGTTCTGGGACACGCCGAAACTACTGTCGGAGCAGGCCACTGACCTTTGCTTTTCTCGACCTCATCCGCGCGATGACGATTTCTGGCGTCCACGCTTGTTTACCCGCCGATGGTCACGCGGACCGGAATCTCTTCGATTTCTGCTGCCCGCGCAGCCGCTTCCAGGGCCTTCGACATCTTCTGCGTCATTACCTGAAAGTGATAACCCATTACCGCCAGCGTCATGGCAGTGCCAAAGCAGTGCCGATATCGTGTCGTAACGGTTAGCAGAAACTTCCAGTAACTCCACCGCTGCCGCCCGAAGACTCCCTGGCGCACAATCGAAGTCACGAAGGCCCGTGCATTCGACCGCGTTAACCACTGTTGCCTCGACTGCCGCTCACCCGCCGGCTGCCTTCCAGACTTGGCTTGGATGCGGCTCAGGTAAAGCTTCACGCGCTCATAGTAGGCCGCGCTGGAGTAAATCTGTTTGAGCACTGACCGGTAGCCTTCCACCAGCTTGGCCGCGTCCATGTGGGGAAGAAAATTCAGCCGCTCGCCGGTGTTGTCGCCCCCACCCGCATCCACGATCCGCCCCTCGCCCCGCAGGCGCCGGAACAGTTGCGTCCCCGGCATGGCCTGCAGCAGTCCCACCATGGCGATGGGAATGCCGCTTTTCTGGATAAACTCGACCATGCGGTCAAAGATATCTTCGCGGTCCGTATCGAAGCCCAGAATGAAGCCGCCCATCACCTGCATTCCATAGCTCTGGATGGTGGCCACGCTGTCCAGCAGGCTCCGCCGCGTATTCTGCAGCTTGTTGCTGGCGATCAGTCCGGTCTCATCCGGCGTCTCGATGCCCAGGAAGACCGAGTTGAAGCCCGCGTCCTTCATCAGTTGCATCAGCTCCGGGTCGTCGGCCAGGTTCAACGAGGCTTCGGTATTGAAGTCGAAGCTGGTTTTGTATCGGTTGCGCCAGTCGGCCAGCGCCTTGCATAGCTCCTTGGCGCGCGCCTTGTTCCCGATGAAGTTATCGTCGACAATAAACACCGCCTCCCGCCAGCCGGCGGCGCGCAACTGGTCCAGCTCGGCCAGCACCTGCGCCACGGCCTTGGTCCGCGGACGACGGCCGTAGATTTCGATAATGTCGCAGAACTCACAGTTGAACGGGCAGCCGCGCGAGTACTGAACGGCCATGGTCGAATAGCGGTTCATCTTGATCAGGCTCAGGTCGGGCAGCGGGCTGGTCGTCATCTCCGGCCGTTCGGAGGCCTGATACACAGGCCTGGCCGTTCCACGTTCCAGATCGAGCGCCAAGCCGGCGATCAGGCTCTCTGCCTCGCCAATCACAACGTGGTCCGCCTTTAGCTCTGCCGCGGGCACGCTGCTGGCTATGGGGCCGCCCACAACGGTGCGCAAACCGCGCGCTCTGCACCGCTCGACGATGGCCAAAAGCGAGTCGCCCTGGATGTGCATTCCGCTCAGCAGAACCACATCGGCCCAGGCCAGGTCGCGATCGCGGAGGCCTTCCACGTTAGTGTCTACCAGCCGCTTCTTCCAGGAGCGCGGCAGCAGCGCCGCCACTGTCATCAGNNCTCCAAAATGTATCGGGGAATTCCGGGTAAATCAGCAGGGCGTTCATGGGCCACCTTACGAGAGGAAGAGCGGCTGCTCCGCGAGCACATTCAGGAGGTTCAGGCCGCGTCTCCCGAATGGAGACATGTGATGGAAACACTTGCGGCCCTGCTCGTTGTGGCAGACTGATCCCAAATCCATAGTCCCACCATCGCTGTCGAAGAAATGTTCAAAAGGGATCAATCTCTTGCTACCGGTTCTTTCCCTGCACTTGCCACTAACGCCCTTTCCACCCGCTATAATCGAATCCATGCGGCAGCCCAGCGGCCATCGTGTCCTTTTCACTTTGCGCCTTGTCAGTATCGGCATCGGTGCGCGCGCGGTCCGTGCAGCGGCTACGGCCGCCTAGACCCGTCTCACCTCGTCCTCAAAATCTTCAGCAAACTGGTTCCTCTTCAGGGTCGTCGTGCCCTTTTCCGTGGGGGCCTTCACCCTCACGCCTTTAAACTGGAGACATCATGGAAGAGTTCAGTCGCATTCAACGCCTGCCGCCTTACGTCTTTAACATCACCGGAGAAATGAAGGTCGGCGCCCGCCGCCGCGGCGAAGACATTATCGATTTCGGCATGGGCAACCCGGACGGGGCCACGCCCAAACACATCGTCGACAAGTTGGTCGAGTCGGTCCTGAAGCCCCCCACGCACCGCTACTCGGTCTCACGCGGCATCCCGCGCCTGCGCAGGGCAATCTGCAATTGGTACAAGACCCGCTACGATGTCGATCTCAATCTCGACACCGAAGCGATTGTGACCATTGGCTCCAAAGAGGGAATCGCGCACCTCTGCCTTGCCATTCTGGACTCGCGCGACACGGTGCTGGTGCCCAATCCCAGCTACCCGATTCATATTTATGGGCCGGTGATTGCCGGGGCGCACATTGTGAGCGTGCCGGTGCACGACCAGGAGCAGTTTCTCGCGCAGCTTGAGGACCTGATTCCGCGCATGACGCCGCGGCCCAAGGCGCTGATCGTCAACTTCCCGTCGAATCCGACGACGGAGTGTGTCGATCTGCCGTTTCTTGCGCGACTCGTCGAGCTAGCTCGCGAGTACGGATTTCATCTCATCCACGACCTGGCCTATGCGGACATTGCCTTCGACGGCTACAAGCCACCCAGCGTGTTGCAGGTTCCCGGCGCGAAGGAGGTGGCTGTCGAGTTCTTCACTTTGTCGAAGAGCTACAACATGCCGGGCTGGCGTGTGGGCTTCATGGTCGGCAACCCGGTGCTGGTGTCGGCGTTGGCGCGGCTGAAGAGCTACTTCGACTACGGGACGTTTACGCCGATCCAGGTTGCGTCAATCCAGGCTTTGGAGGGCCCGCAGGAGTGCGTGCACGAAATTTGCGACATCTATCGCAAGCGGCGGGATGTACTGGTGGAGGGGCTCAACAAGCTGGGCTGGCCGGTGGCTTTGCCGAAGGCGACCATGTTTGTGTGGGCGCAGATTCCCGAGCAATACCGCAAGCTGGGGTCACTCGAGTTTTCAAAGCTGCTGCTGACGGAGGCCAAGACTGCAGTGTCGCCGGGGATTGGGTTTGGGGATTACGGCGACGGGCATGTGCGGTTCTCTCTGATTGAAAACGAAGAGCGCACGCGGCAGGCGTTGCGAGGGATTAAAGCCATGTTCGCGAAGACACTCGTCAACGCCTAGGATCGGAAACCAGAGGGCGCAATGATCTTTTCATGATAATTCTTCCATTTTGCCGGAATAGGGTTGAATCTCTCGTACCGAACAGTGATAATGTGCCAACGGTCAAGTTCAAAGAACTGATGTTCCTTAGGGGAAGCCGTGCCGCTCCACGGAAATGGTTGGAGACCAACCAGGATTACGCGTTACGTTCGAGGGTTCGGCACCGCTACCGGGCCGGTCAAAGTGGACACAGACATCGGTGAGGGGTACTTGAAAGCGCTGGGAAATCCAGAGGGGCCTCATGCACTAGCGTGCGAACTTGTCGGCAGCATGCTTGCAGATTGGCTAGAGCTTTCAACGTTCGATTTCTCTCTTGTGGACGTGACCGCCGACGATGAGATTCCCTTTCTAAAAGGGGGACGGGCGTGTCCAGGCCCTGCGTTCATTGCCCGGGCGGAGCTGGCCGGGTTTAATTGGGGCGGCACGGCGAAGGAACTGAAGTCGATAACTAATCGACATGAAATCAGTGGTTTAGTTGTGGTCGACACATGGCTATTAAATTGTGACAGGTATGCTCCAGACGGGCGCAGAAGAAACCAGGACAATGTTTTTCTCGTCCAATGTCCAGGGAGGAAAGGTGGCGTACAACTGAAGGCGATGGACTTCACTCACGCGTTCACCTGCGGAGGTGAGCTGAACCGGAAGCTGGGCTTCATCGATAAGCGCCGAGATCCTCGTATCTACGGTTTGTTCCCCGAATTCTCAGATTTCCTTGATCGGGAAGAGGTACGACGACTTTCTGTCCGCCTCGAGCAATTCTCTCGACAAGACGCCGAAGAGATCATTAGCATCGTCCCTGCAGCCTGGGAGGTTGATCGAGAGGGTCGTACGGCGCTGGCTACATTGGTTACAGAGCGAGCTCATTTCGTCTCGGAGTCCATCGAACAGATGCTATGGCCGCAAATGGAATTGGAAGGAGGAACTGAATGATGCACCACAGAGGTTATTACTCCCTGATACAGTTCTGCCCGGACCTTTCTCGCTTTGAGGGCGTGAATATTGGGGTGGTCTTGTACTCTCCCAGCGAAAAGAGACTAAGGGTTGTAATAAGCCGCAGTAACCAGCGGATCCGTAAGTTCTTCGGGAATCAGGACTGGAAATTCGTAAATCGTGCAAAGGCCGCGATTGAGAATCAGCTGAAATCTCAGCAGTTCCAGAGTGTCGGGGAAATGGAAGAGTACATTTCGAAGAGGGCGAATGTTATCCAGATGACTTCTCCTCGGCCGATGCACGTTGATGATCTTGAAACGGACGTCAAGGATTTGCACCGCCGTTTGGTGGGAGGGGACCTGGTAGAGCGAAGGCTTCGCATCGACGCATACCTGACCCAAAGCCTCAAGGATGCAGGAGTGGTGGATATGGTTCGGAAATCCGTGAAAGTCCAGATTTCCGAGATCAAACGGTCCATTCGAGTACCGTACGGGTATCAGAATGGGCGGTTCAACCTCATCTCCCCGGTGCAATTCGACGCGGATCCAGAGGTCATTTTCTCAAAGACCGGAAGAAGTGCGATCGAAGGGCAACTGCTGTACGAAAAGCCGCACCCAGCTCTGGGCGAGATGCGTTTAGTCGTTGTCGCAAATTTTGATGAGCAGGTAGAGAATTCGGCTCGGGAATTTGTTAAGAAGACGCTCACCAATCATAAAGTCAGTCTCTATTCCTTTGAGGATCTCGGCCCTTTGATGGATGACATTAGGCATTCGGCGGCAGCTCATTTATCGCAGAATATTGAAAGCCACCTTGGGCCCAAAGGATAGATCCTCTCAGTCCGTAGATCAGTTAGGCGCACTGCGAGCCCAGCTTTAGGGATTTGGGACAGCGCGAGCCCCAACCCAACACGACCGCCTTGCGAATCACGCCGCGTCGTCGAGGCGCACCGTCACCTTGCGACCGAGCGCAGCGGAGATGTTCACCAGTGTGTCAAGCAAGAAGCGCGCGATGCGGCCGCGGAGAAGATCGTTGATGCGGGGTTGGGTGACGCCGCGGCGGGTTGCGGATTCGGCCTGGGTAATCGGTTCCCCAAGACCAAACCTCGGGCAAACGCCACCGTGCAACTCCCGAAATCCCGTCCCTCTAACTCCTTTAAAAACCCGCCACCCCCGCGCACATTTTGCGAAATGTGCTTCCTTTCGCCCCATTTCAACTGATACATCAGTACTTTCTCGGGATACCGTCACGATGTATCAGTACTTTTTAGCGAAGAGAACTCCGTAACCCAGGAATGTCGTCCCAGCCGCCCACAAAAAAAGGGCCCTTTGCCGGCCCATAGCCATACACTTCCCCTCGAAGGCGATCTCGCAAGGTACAACGCGAGTACGACAAAGATCTCTACAAACAACGCAATCGCATCGAACGTTGCTTCAGCAAACTCAAATGTTTTCGCAGATTCGCCACCCGTTACGAGAAATCAAAAAACTGCTTCCAGGCCAATGCGATCGTTCAACGCCTTCCGGAATCGTTGTTTGCCAAGGTGCCAGCGCCGCGAGTTGCTGGGGTCCTTGGGGCGCACTTCTGCTACCCGGACAAGGCGGTGCTCCAATCCACGGCGCCAAGAGGTTTGCTCGATTCTATTTGCCTCTCTTGAGCTTTCGATAGCGGCGGATCAGGTTATTGGTGGAACTGTCGTGCTTCAGCTTGGGTTCTTCCTTGCTTTCGAGCTCCGGAATAATTCGCTGCGCAAGCACCTTGCCCAGTTCCACGCCCCATTGATCAAAGGAGTTGATCTGCCAGATCGTACCCTGCGTGAAGACGCTGTGCTCGTAGAGCGCGACCAGCTTGCCGAGAACTTCCGGCGTAAGCCTTTCAGCGAGAATGGTGTTCGACGGGCGGTTGCCCTCGAAGACGCGATGCGGCGCCAGCCACTCCGGTGTGCCTTCCGCCTTCACTTGCTTCTTCGTCTTGCCGAACGCCAGCGCCTCGCTCTGGGCAAAAACGTTTGCCAGCAGCATGTCGTGATGGCGGCCAATCGGATTCAGCGAATGGCCGAATGCAATAAAGTCGCAGGGGATCAGCCGAGTCCCCTGATGGATGAGTTGGTAGAAGGAGTGTTGACCGTTGGTGCCCGGTTCGCCCCAGTAAATTGGGCCAGTTTCGTAGTCAACCTCTGCTCCGGCGATGGTGACGTGCTTGCCGTTGCTCTCCATGGTCAACTGTTGCAGGTAGGCAGGGAAGCGCTTCAGGTACTGCTCGTAGGGCAACACGGCCACGGTCTGCGCGCCCAAAAAGTCGGTGTTCCACAGGCCCATCAGGCCTAGCAGAACGGGCAAATTGCGCTCAAAAGGCGCCGTCCGGAAGTGTTCGTCCATCTGGTAAAAGCCATCGAGCATGGCGCGAAAGTTCTCCGGCCCAATCGCCAGCATGGTAGCCAGACCGATGGCCGAGTCCATGGAATAGCGTCCGCCGACCCAGTCCCAGAAGCCAAACATGTTGGCCGTATCGATGCCAAATTTTCCCACGCCATCCGCGTTGGTCGACACAGCCACAAAGTGCTTGGCAACAGCCTTTTCGTCGCCGCCAAACCCCTTCACCAGCCAGGCGCGGGCCGACTGGGCGTTGGTGATCGTTTCCAGCGTGGTGAAAGTCTTTGAGGAGACAATAAACAGCGTCTCCGCGGGATCGAGGCCGTGGACGGCTTCGGCAAAGTCGGTGTCGTCAACGTTGGAGACGAAGCGGAAGGTCAGGTTGCGATCGCTGTAATGCTTGAGCGCCTCGTAGGCCATGACCGGCCCCAGGTCGGAACCGCCGATGCCGATATTGATCACATTGCGAATGCGCTTGCCGGTATGGCCCCGCCACTCGCCGCTTCGAACGCGATTGCAGAAGGCCGCCATTCTGTCGAGTACGGCATGGACCTCCGGCACCACATTCTGGCCATCTACAAGAATCCTGGCCCCTTTTGGCGCGCGCAGGGCGACGTGCAGCACCGCGCGCCCTTCCGTCACATTGATCTTGTCGCCACGAAACATGGCTTCGATCCGCGACTGGAGGCCCGACTCCTGCGCCAGTTCGATGAGCAGTTCGATGGTTTTGTCGGTAACCCGATTCTTCGAGTAGTCGAAGAACAAGCCTTCCGCTTCAACCGTCATTTCCTTGCCGCGCTTCGGGTCGGCCGCGAACAGATCGCGCAAGTGCATGGCGCCGACCTTTTTGTACTGAGCCTTGAGTGCCTTCCAGGCCTTCAACTGTGTCAATGGCTTGGCAGCGTTGCCTTTAGCAACCTTGGTTCCTGATGCCGGCATTTTCAATACCCTCGCGTTTCTAATCTTCCTGAAGATCTTGTTGCGATGGCCGGAGAAAACTCGATCGTCGGCGATTCATTCCAACTCGTGCATGACGCAGCGGCGCATCGGCCCTGACGGTCTCTCGCGACTGAAACCAATATAAAAGAAGACGCCCCTCTGCGCATTTCTAACTGAAGGGCAGCGTCCTTAAGGATTCCAAGCGCCGGTTCCTTTATCATTTCCGAATGCAGCATTCGTGCCTTTCTCGATGCCGGGTGGCTCTATGACGTTTCCCGCGCCTCTCTCGCCCGATCCCAAATCGCAGTTGCGCAAGACCATGGGGTTCTGGGATGTGCTGTTGTTCAACATTGCCACGGTGCTCGGGCCTCGCTGGATTGCGGCCGCGGGTCACAACGGCACTTCGTCGATCAGCCTGTGGGTTCTCGCCGCTGTCTTCTTCTTTGTCCCCGGGGCGCTGGTCATCAACGAACTCTCCTCGCGCTTTCCTGAAGAGGGCGGGCTGTACGCGTGGTCGAGGGAAGCCTTCGGACCCTTTCACGGCTTCGTCGCCGGCTGGACCTATTGGATTTACACTTTCTTCTATTTTCCCGGTTTGCTGCTCGCGAGTGCCTCCATGGCGGCCTACATAATCGGTGGCCGCGGCTCAGCCCTTGCGCAGGACAGGACGTTTCAAATCACCGTCTCCCTTGCCATTCTTCTGGTTGCCGTGGTCCTCAACATTGTTGGCCTCAACATCGGCAAGTGGCTTCAGAACGCCGGCGGCGTGGGAACCTATGTGCCTCTGCTCATGCTGGTTGGCATTGCGGCCATTCTCTGTTTCCAGCACGGCTCCGCAACCCGTTTCACCGTATCAAACATGTTGCCCACGTGGAATTGGGACACAGTCAACTTCTGGTCTCAGATCGCATTTGCTTTTACGGGCCTCGAACTTGTCTCTGCCATGAGCGAAGAAGTGCGCGATCCGCGCCGCACCCTGCCACGGGCCGTTTTTGGCGCCGGAGCGCTCATTGCTCTCATGTACGTCGTCGGAACCTTTGCCATTCTCTCGCTCGTCCCCGCAGCCGACATTGACCCACAAAGCGGCGTGTTCCAGGCCATCACTATTGGATCGGTCGCGCTGAAACTTGGTTTCCTCGGAATCCTCGCCGCCATTCTGGTTACCGTGGGCAACGCTGGGGGCGTGGGCAGTACAGTGGCCGGAATCGCCCGTGTGCCCTTTGTCGTTGGAGTCGACCGCTACCTGCCCGCCGCATTCGGCAGGATTCACCCTAAGTGGAAGACCCCTTATGTCTCCATCCTGGTTCAGGCCTCAATCTCTGCCGCAATCCTGCTGGGGAGCCAGATCAACGAGACGACCCAGGGCGCCTATCAAAAGCTGATCGACGCCGGAATCATTCTCTACTTCATTCCGTTCCTCTACATGTTCGCTGCAGTCATCAAACTGGCGCGCCGCAAAGACCGCGACCGAAATCCTCATGCGGTGCTGGTGCCGGGAGGGGTTGCTGGCGTCTGGGTCGCCGGCGGGTTGGGCTTCGCCGTCGTCCTTGGCGGCATCGCGCTTTCGCTCGTTCCACCCGGCGGCACCGCCAACAAGCTCGGATTTTTTCTGACGCTGGTTGCCGGCACAGCAGGTTCGATCCTAATAGGTCTTCTTCTGTATTGGCGAGGCGCCCGCGCCAAGCATGCCGCGCGGTGACGGCTAGCGCTACACTATCTTCCATACCGGCACTGCACATCGGGAAGAGGGCCAGATCCAAAGCATCCTTCCGGAGCTGCTCAACCTTTCGAGGCAGGACATGGACGGTTTAGCGCACCAACGACAGGAAGAAGAGAGGAAGCAGGCGCACCTTGCCATGCGAATCTCTCTCGCGTTTGGCGTGGCCATGCTCATCGGGAAGACGGCAGCGTACCTGATGACGCACTCGGCCGCCATTTTCTCCGATGCCGCAGAATCGGTCATTCATGTCATCGCCGTGGGCTTTGCCTCTTTCAGCCTTCGTCTCAGCGGGCGTCCGGCATCCCATCATTTTCTCTATGGATACGAGCGAATCACCTTCTTCTCCGCTGGATTCGAGGGCGCATTGATCGTCGTCGCCGCCATTGCGATTCTTTTCGAGTCGTTTCGAGAGTGGATGGCCGGACTGCAACTCCAGCATCTGGGCTCGGGTGTTGCACTGATTCTGATCGCCGGAATCCTGAATGCGGGTCTGGGCTACTACCTCATTCGCACTGGCCGCCGGACTAATTCTTTTATCCTCGAGGCCGACGGCAAGCACGTGCTGACCGATAGCTGGACAAGCTTTGGCGTTGTCCTGGGACTGGTGCTTGTGCTCATGACACACTGGAAGCCCTTCGATCCGCTCGTGGCTATCGCTGTTGCGGTCAACATCCTCTGGTCAGGCGGGCGCCTGGTCTGGCGATCCGCTGTGGGGCTTCTCGATTACTCCGACCCGGAGGCCGGCAAAAGGATTCGAGAACGGCTGGATGCAATCTGCTCCGATCTGAACATTCAATATCACGGTGTTCGTTTCAGGACCACCGGATATCGCCAGATCATCGAAGTGCATCTATTGTTTCCGAGCCTGACGTCGGTGAGCGAGGCTCACAGTCTGGCCACGGCGCTTGAAGAACGCCTGCCCGATGAGTTGGGAATGCCGGCCGAGGTCATCACGCACCTCGAGTCTCTTGAAGACCACGCCGATGTCCACCACAGCCAACACTACACCGGAAAGCCAGACTAACCATCCGCCCGGAAATCTCTACTTCTTGGCCGCCATATCCTTGTTTGGGCTCCAGTTGATCACGTGATAGGTTGCCGGCGTCGTCCCGACGTTGCGGAACCCGTGCAGGCTGTCGGAAGCATTGAAAACCCCCGAGCCGGGCGTCACCTTCACCTATTTTCCGTTCGACAACGTCTCGCACTCGCCGTCGCGCAGGATGATGAGCACCTCATTCATGTGCCGATGGGGCGGATGCGATTCCAACCCCGGATTCAACGTGGAAACGTGCATCTCGAGCTGGTCCAGCGTCGCAGTCGGCGACTTGCAAAGCGACCGCACCTCGCCAACCTTCGTCTTCACCGCCTTCATCTCTTCCCAAAGAAAAACGGATGGCCCAAGAATCGCCTGTTCCTCAGGCGCAGCCGCGGCAAAAGCGCTTAAAGCGCTTGGCGCAGCAAGAATTCCCAACAAGGCATCGCGTTTTGAAATCATCATCCCCTCTTTGGGAATCGGGTTCTACGACAACATATAGGGCGAGCGCTGCGGCCTGTGCAGCATGCTGTTGGCTTCGTCGTCGTTCTTGAATCGCTCGATTACCGGATCCCAGTAGAGCTTGCGCTTCAGCACCATCGCCATATCGTGAATCAGGCAAGTGGAACAGGCACGATGGCCCATCTCTACCGGCGAAATCGGCTCTTTGCGGCTGATGATGCAGTCCAGCCAATTGCTGTGCTGTTCCTTGCTCTCGTACAGATGAATCTCGTCCGGCCCAATCACCGACTTGACGATGTTTGGATCGCTCGAGGCCAGCGCGGTTGCATCGTTCAGCTTGGCGACTGGATCGCTCTTCGTCACCTGCTCATTGCCGCGCGAAACAAAAATCCATCCCTTGCTTCCGTAGAACTTGATGCCGTTCGGATAGTCGCCGCTTACGCTCATGTGGACGCCGTTTGCGTAGTTTGCCTCGGCCTTGAACGGCCCGTGCACATCCCACAATCCATGGTCCGGGAACTCCGCCTGACCCCAAACTTCGATCGGCCCGGTGTACTCCGTATTCATGCCCCAGTGCGCACTGTCGATGTGGTGCGCGCCCCAGCCGGTGATCATGCCCGCGCCAAACTGCCGGCAACGCAACCATCCCGGCCGGTCATAGCCCTTCTGCGGATGCACGCGGTCCACGGTGTAGTAGACGTAGGGCGTCTCGCCCAGCCACATCTCATAGTTGAACCAGTCCGGAGCCTGCATCGGTGTCTTGTCACCGCCGGCTGGATCGCCCGGCAAACCCACCTCCACTCGCTGCAGGTCACCGATGCGGCCGTTGCGGACCAGTTCCGCAGCATAGCGAAACTGTGCCGTCGAGCGCTGCTGGCTGCCGATCTGCAGAATGCGCCCGGAGGCCTGAACCGCATTGCTCAGTACGCGGCCCTCCGCAATCGTCAGCGAAGCCGGCTTTTGCAGGTACACGTCCTTGCCGGCCCGCACCGCATCCACGCCGATCTGCGCGTGCCAGTGGTCCGGCGTGCTCACCACCACGGCGTCGATATCCGTTTTCGCCAGCAGATCGTGATAGTTCGCATACCCTACAACACCGTCATAGGGTTTCCCCGTCTTGTTCGCGTAGAAGTCGTTCACCAGCTTCTTGCCGTCTTCCACGCGATGCGCGTCCAGGTCGCAGACGGCAATGATCTTCGCCCTGTCGTAAGGCAAAAGGAGAGCCATATCGTGACTGCGCGAGATACGCCCTGCGCCGATACACCCTAAATTGATGCGCTTGCTGGGCGCATACTGCCCGAATACTGTGGCTGGAACAATTGCGGGAAATCCCGCGGCTGCCGCTGCTCCCAGTCCCGTCTTCAAGAAACCGCGCCGCGAAATCCCGCTCTTCTGCACCTCGCTCATGTCTTTTCTCCCAGAAGGATTCTACGCTTAGAATATGCATTGCCGGCAAGCCGGGATTTCTGTTCATTCTCTCGCTGTTGAGAGTGGATGTACTGTATTTTGTTCGTGTTCCTTTCTTTTGCGCTGCCAGCCAGAATTCGGGTCATTTCCTAGGAAAATACGGACGAACACAACCCCGGCCGCTTTGGCTGTACCTTTATCGTTCGGATCACGTATAAATACCGTGGGCGTGCTCCACCTCCGAGGCAGTTTGTCATGGCAGCGGAGATTCTGAATCAAACGCGAACGGCATAGGCTGACGCAATAAGAATCGGCGAGAAATATCATCCATGAGCCAATCTCTTTTCGACTTGAACGGGAGGGTCGCCGTAGTGATCGGCGGAACCACGGGACTGGGCCGCGCGATCGCGCTCGGTCTCGCGGGCGCCGGAGCGGATGTGGTTCCCAGCTCTCGCCGCATCGAGGAAGTGAAGCAGGCGGCCGCGGAGATTGAGGCGCTGGGCCGCCATTCGCTGTGCATGACCAGCGACGTGCTCCGCCGCGCTTCTCTTCAGGCTTTGCACGACAAAGTCCTTAATCGGTTCGGCAAAATCGACATCCTGGTAAACGCGGCCGGCATCACCTCAATGGCGCCCACCCTGGAAGCAGACGAGGCCGTTTGGACGCGGGTGCTCGATACCAACCTCACCGGAACACTGCGCGCCTGCCAGGTCTTTGGACCCACGATGGTGCGCGCCGGCTATGGCCGCATCGTCAACCTTGCTTCCCTCAGTTCGTTTGTAGGGTTCTCCGGGGTCGCGGCCTATTCCGCCAGCAAGGCCGGAGTCGCTTCGCTTACCAAAGTCCTGGCTATTGAGCTGGCCGCGAGCGGAGTCAACGTTAACGCGATTGCGCCGGGCATCTTCCCCACGCCGCTGAATGCATCGCTCGTCCAGGGCACGCCGCGCGGAGAAGAGCTCCTGCTGCGCACGCCCATGCATCGATTCGGCGAGGCGCACGAACTGGCGGGGACAGCAATCTTTCTGGCCTCCGAGGCGGCCTCATTTGTTACCGGTATAGTGATCGCCGTCGATGGCGGCTTTCTGGCCAGCGGTGTCAACCAGTAGCACCTCACAACTCAATAGGGGCGTCTCGCGTCACGGCCATTCAACCGGCAGAATGCTGACCTTTCGCGCCTCGGCACACGAGGTGTAGATGCTCCGCACCAATTGAAGAGCCTTGTAGCCTTCCACGCCTGAACACGATGGAGCCCGGCCCGCCTTGCAGGCCTCTCCAAAGTCGGAGAACTGCCGCTCGAAGGGCGTTATCGAAATCGCCATCGGATCCGACGCCCCCGATTTTGCCTGTTGCGCGAGCGGAGCAGGCTCTCCCGAGTCATCCCGCACATCCCACGCCGTCAGTTGATCGCCGGTCACAATCGCGCTGCCCTTCGACCCGTGAATCTCCACCCTCTCTGGATAGCCCGGCCAAAACGCCGTCGCTGCCTGAATCACGCCCGTAGCGCCGGACGCATAGCGCAACACCGCGCAAACGCAGTCCTCCGACTCGAACTTGTGCGCGCCCCCAAGCTGCCAGTAGCCAAAGACCTCATCGACCGCGCCAATCAGGTCGAGCAGCACATCTACTTGGTGAATAGCCTGGCCGATCAGCGCGCCGCCGCCCTCTACAGAGCAGCTTCCCTTGATCGGCCGTGCGTAATACTCGTCGGAGCGATACCACTTCACATACGCATCCGCCTGCAGGATTCTGCCCAGCCGTCCCGCTGCCAAAGCCCGCTTCAAAAACAGAACTGAATCGTCGAAGCGATGCTGGCTGACGACGCCCAATTGAATCCCTGCCTGCCGTGCCGTGAGGATCATCTTTCGGGCAGTCTCAAGGTCGATAGCCATCGGCTTCTGCACCAATACATGCTTTCCATGCCTGGCGCACAACTCGACTGCCTCCAGCCGGTACGCCGGAAATGTGCACACATCCGCAAAATCCACTTGGCGGTGGCTGCAAAGCTCCTCCGGCGTCGCCACAAATTTGGCGCCATTCGCCTCGGCAAACCTTCGGCCTTTTTCCGCCGTTCGATCGGTGCAAACCGTAATCTCGTAGCCGATGTTCCTATAGGCCTGCGCGTGTTTCCAGGCGATTGCGCCTGTGCCAATGATTCCAACCCTCATGAATTCTGCCGCTCCTTGCGGACCGATTGTTCGCCCATTCATCCTACTCTCGGGCGTCATGGTGATGCCCGAGTCTCCTGGACATCCTTCTCGTGCCCTCGCGAACCAATTGCCCGTGACATGCTGCTGCGGTTCGCGTTACCCTCATGGGTACGTCGCGAAGCGGATCAAGGAGCAATTCAACCCCACCATGCCTATCCAAACGACCTCGAAAATCTGGCACAACGGCAACCTGATTCCCTGGGAGCAGGCTACCCTGCACGTGATGAGTCACGTCATCCACTACGGCTCCAGCGTGTTCGAGGGCATCCGCTGCTACCGCCAACCGCAGGGTTCGGCCGTGTTTCGGCTTCCCGAGCACATGCAGCGCATGCTGGACTCGGCCAAGATCTACCGCATGGAGTTGCCCTTCACGCTGGAGGAGCTTTGCGCCGGAGTGGTGGAGCTGATCGAAGCCAACGGCGTAGCGCCGTGCTACATCCGGCCCATCGCGCTGCGCGGCTATGGGGAGATCGGCGTCAGCCCCAAGGGCTCGCCCATCGAGGTCTACATCGC
>PLOG01000068.1 GCA_003142935.1 Acidobacteriaceae bacterium | reverse complement strand
TGGGCCAGCGGGTCAAGGGCGGCTCAAGCGTGCTCGCGGCTATGCCGAATGGAGAAAGCCTTTGAGTACCTTTAACTCCGCCCAGGCCAAGGCCAGGACCCAAGCCCAGCTCCGTCGCGGTATGTTTTTGTTGCCATCGCTGTTTACCGCGGGCAACATCGCTGCCGGCTTCTTCTCCATCACTGAGACCATCAAGGCAACCAGCGGCGCCGGCAATGCGCAAATGCACCTTGATTGGGCGGCCATCGCCATTCTGTTTGCCATTCCCTTCGACGGGCTCGATGGGCGTATCGCCCGCATGACCAACACATGCAGCGAGTTTGGCAAGGAGCTGGATTCGCTGGCCGACGTGATTACGTTTGGCGTGGCGCCCAGCCTGCTGGCGCTTGTGTGGGGCTTCCACTTTCTGCCGGAGACGGCACATTCGGAGCTGCGGCAGCACCTGCTGCAGGCTGGCGCCTTCATCTGCTTTCTGTTTCTGCTCAGCGGAGCGTCGCGGCTGGCGCGGTTCAACATTTCGCAGGATGCGCAGCCCCAGAATCCGGGACGGCCGGGCCGGAAGTACTTTGTGGGCATGCCGATTCCGGCGGCGGCGGGACTGCTGGCGTCGACTGTCCATCTTTGCTACGGGATTCCGGTGGCGTACTGGTGGATTTCGATTCCGTGGCTGCTGATGGTGGCGCTGGCCGGGTTCCTGATGGTGAGCACGTGGCGGTTCTGGTCGGGCAAGGAGATCAACTTCTCGCGCCGCCATCCGTTTCAGGTGCTGGTGCTGATGGCGATCGTGATGTATGTGACGATCCGCTACTCGAACGTGGTGATGTTCGGGATTGGGCTGACGTATATGTTTTCAGGGATTGGGGCCAGGGCGGCCTATGGATGGTCGCGGCGGCGGCGAAGACCGGCCGAGACGCCCGCAGTCCCGCAGGATAGCCCGAAGGAAGAAGAAATAGAAAAGCGGGATTCACTGCGATTTCTTTAGAAATGCCATTTCCATTTTCGGTAATATTTCCATTCGATTGAAGGATGCCCGTGTATAAGATTGCGATTGCCGGAGCCTCGAGCCTTCTGGGCAGGGAGTTGAAGGAAGCCATCTCGGAGTCGCCGCTGGCGGCGTCTACTTTTACGCTGCTGGATGAAGAGGAAGCTAAGGGGCAACTGGACCAGGTGGGGGACGAGGTTACATTTATCCAGCCCATAGGGGCGGACGCCTTTGAGCGGGTGGACTTTACTTTTTTTTGCGGCACCGAGGCGCTGACGCGCAAGCACTGGCGGGAGGCGCTGAGGGCCGGCTCGACGGTTCTGGACTTGAGCGGGGCGCTGGACCAGGAGGCTGGGGTGCTGGTGCGGGCTCCTTGGCTGGTCACCGAATCGGCGTCGGTGGACCTGTTTACGCCGGCAGTGGTGCCCGCGCATCCGGCGGCGGTGGCGCTGGGGTTGCTGCTGGAGCGGGTGCAGCAGGCGGCGAAGGTGAAGTTTGCCGCGGCCACGGTGCTGGTGCCGGCCAGCGAGTTTGGGCGCGGCGCCATGGACGAATTGCATCAGCAGACGGTAAGCCTGCTTAGCTTTCAAGGCATACCGCGAGCCATCTACGACGCGCAGGCGGCCTATAACCTGCTGGGCGGGCTGGGCGAGAGCGCGGCCATCACCCTGAGCGGGGTCGAGGGGCGAATTCGGCGCCATTATGAGGCGCTGTCGGCCGGGCGCTGGCCGGCGCTGACCGTGCAGGTGGTGCATGTGCCGGTGTTTCACGGGCTGACGATGTCGATCGCGGTGGACCTGGAGCGGGCGGCGGAGATTTCCGCGCTGGAAGAAGTGCTTTGCGGCGAGCACGTGGACCTGGTGCTGGAAGATACGGATTCTCCGTCAAACCTGGCCGCGAGCGGGCAGAACGATGTGCTGGTGCGGATGCGGCCGGAACCTCAGCGAAATTCGAGCCTGACCTCGCGGGTGTGGCTGTGGGCGGCGGCGGATAATCTGCGGCTGGATGCGCAGAATGCGGTGGAGTGCGCGCTGGATCTGCGGCGATTGCGGCCGCAGGGGACGGTGCAGTAAGACGAGTTGCTGAAAGTAAGCCTTGAGTTCGATGTCTTATATATCTCGTATGTCTTACCTTGTGTAATTGGCTTACTTTTGCTAGAGTGTAAGTCATGGAGCAGATTTACACCACGGTGAGCAGCAAGGGGCAGATGGTGATTCCGGCCGCGATTCGCGAGGAACTCGGGATCGAGCCTGGAACCCGCGTGGCGATCCGCCGGGAGGGGCCGGAGCTAATTTTGAGACCGGAGACGCTGGCGACCAAGCTTGCGATGATCAAGAAAATGCGCGGCATCACTGCGGGTGGGCCTTCGTTGTGCGACGAGTTGCTAGAGGATCGACGCCGCGAACGCGAACGGGAGCTGCGAGAAGAAGGCTGGTAAGACAGCTCGATGACGACATACGTTTTAGATTCCTCAGCGGCACTCCGGTACATAGACGATGGAGCCGGAGCAGACCGCGTTGAGGAAATTCTGGGCGCCTGCGCGGGCTGGCGGGCGGAACTTACCATCTCGGCGGTGCAATGGGGTGAAATTGCGGGAAAGCTGCGCAAACGCCTTGGAGCTTCGGATGAAACTCGTATTTTAAGCAGCTTGTTACCGAGCGAAGCAAAGATTGTTCCTGTCACCGCCGATCGTGCTGTTCATTCGGCGGATATCAAGGTGGACAGGAACATTGGCTACGCCGACAGTTTTGCAGTCGACTTGGCGATGGACTCCCCCGATCACGTTCTGGTGACGGCGGACTACGGCTTCAAGGCCGTGGACGATCTGGCGCGGATCGAATTTCTTCCCGCGAAATAAGATCTCAAGCAACGAGAATCTACCGCCCGCCGCAGCGCGACCATAGTTGCTCGATGTAGGCGTCGGTCATGCCGGCGATGTAGTCGGCCACGGTGCGGGCCAGGCCTTCGGTGGGGATCTGCGCCTGGTGGTCGGTTGGGAGCAGGCCGGGGTCAGCCATGAGAAAGGCGAAGAGCTGCTGGATAACCTGCTCGGCGTGGGCGTGGAGGTCTTCCATTCCAGGCGAGTTGTAGAGGCTGGCGTAGAGGAACTTTTTCGCACTGGCGCGGAGGGCTTCCATCTCCGGACTGAGCGCCGCTAGCCGGGTTGGAGCGCGACGGATATCGTCCAGAGTGGTTGCGCCGAGAGCGGCGACGCGGGCGCGGACTGCATCCATGAGATCGGTTACCAATGCATCCAGGAGACGCCTTAGCGCTTCGTAAGCGGCCAGCCGGGGCGCGGCGGAGGGATAGCTGCATTTTGTCGCGTCGTGGAATTCGCGGAACAGGGGCACGGCCTCACGGACTTCATCGAGGGAAAGGATGCCGGAGTCGAGTCCGTCGTCGAGATCGGCGGTGAGATAGGCGATTTCGTCGGCCAGGTCGATGAGTTGCGCTTCGAGCGGCGGGAACCGGTCGAGGAAGTACTCGGCCAGCTCGGGATGGGCGGCGGCGGAGTAGTCGCGGGAGTGCTTGACGATGCCTTCGCGGACGGCAAGGGTCAGGTTGAGTCCGCGAAAGGCCGGGTAGCGCTCCTCGAACCAGGTGACGATGCGCAGCGCGTGGAGGTTGTGGTCGAAGCTGAGGCCGTGGGCCTGGAGCGCGGTGTCCAGAGCCTTTTCGCCGGCATGGCCAAAGGGCGGATGGCCGATGTCGTGGACCAGGGCGAGGGCTTCGGCCAGTTCCGCATTGAGGCTCAGAGCGCGGGCCAGGGTGCGGGAAATCTGCGTGACTTCAAGGGTGTGCGTGAGGCGGCTGCGGAAGTGGTCGCCGGGCGGGTCGCCGGGCAGGCGGGTAAAGACCTGGGTTTTGCCGGCCAGGCGGCGAAAGGCGCGGGTGTGGAGGATGCGTGCGGCGTCGCGGGCAAAGGGCGTGCGGTAGGGGTGGGCCGGCTCGGGGTGGGCGCGGCGGGCAAAGGGGCTGGCTGGAGCGCCGGAGACAGCGATGCCGGGGGGCAACGAGATGGAGGAGTCGGGATTTAGTTCCGTTTTGGGTGACGCCATGGTATTCAAGTCTGGTTATACCGCAGAGGGGGACGGGAGCGCAGGCCATGTGCCCTAAATCACGCTAGCGCCAAACGGCGGAGTGCTATAAAACTCTTTCGTGCAGTGTGAAGTGGACAACGCTCGATGAGCGGGAGTACCATCCAGCCGGAATTTTTGAAGGGGCCGGCGCGGAAACGAAATGCGGCTTCAGCCGTGCAGGCACTTCAACAAGTTCAGCATGGAGGTAGAGATGAAGGCAATTAAATCGGCATCGATAGCGCTGGCGGCGCTGGGATTGGCATTCACAACGGGGTGCCATGCAAGGCACTCGACCAAAGAGGTCTTCTATCTGATTTCGGTGAACCAGGCGCTGCCCTACTGGCAGTCAGCCGCGGCCGGCTTTAAACAGGCGGGCGCGGAGTACAAGGTCACGGCCAGGGCGGTGGGGCCTGACGGGTACGATCCGCAAGCCGAACTGACGGAGCTGAACAATGCGGTCGCGGCCAAGGCAGGCGGCATCCTGATCTCAGTGGCGGACGCCGCGGTGCTGAAGCCGGGGATCGATGCGGCGGTAAGCGCGGGGATTCCGGTGATTACGGTCGACTCCGATGCAGCGGACAGCCGCCGGCTTTATTTCATCGGCACCAACAATCTGGAAGCGGGACGCTTGGGCGGCCAACGGATAGTCGCGAAGCTGAACGGCAAGGGGAACGTCGTCGTCTTCACGTACACGGGCCAGCCCAATACCGAAGAAAGGTTGAAGGGAATCAAGGACGTCTTCTCCATCCATCCCGATCTCAAGATCGTGGACGTGGTGGATATCAAGGCCGACCCCAAGACCGCCTTCGACAAGGCCCAGCAGTACCTGGCCCTGACTGGTCCCAAGCAGATCGATGCATTTATCTGCCTGGATTCGGCGTCGGGCAAGCCAGTTTCCGACGCCGTGTCCAGGGCGAGCGGCGCCAAGCGGCTGGTGATTGCCTGGGATGTGAGCGCGGATACGCTGGCGGCGATCAAGGCGGGCACGATCGACTCGACGGTGGTGCAGAAGCCCTTCACCATGGGATATGTGGGCCTGAAGCTGCTGGACCTGGTGTACCACGATTCGCCTGCGCAGTTCGGCAAGGACTACAGCTCCGATCCCTTCTCGCCATATCCGTCGTTTGTGGATACGGGGACTTCGCTGGTGGACAAGAGCAATGTGGACGTCTACATCGCGGCGTCGGGGGGGAAGTAGAAGCAAAGCTGCTGGCGGCGAGGCTGTTTTCTAATGCATTTATTGCAGGGGCTTCTTGTTCCAGCGGAAGCTTAGGTCTCTGGAGTCAGGCGGGAGCTCTGTGAGTCAGCACAGAGACATGCCGATTAGCGGAATGCAGATATCGGAATCGATTGGAGGATTCTCAGAATGAAGGGGAACGACAAAGTGATTGCGGCGCTGAATAAGGCGCTGCACGAAGAATTGGTGGCGCTCAGCCAGTATTTTATTCATGCCGAGATGTGCGAGAACTGGAAGTACGACAAGCTCGCCAAGTACATAAAGAAGTTATCGATCGTGGAGATGAAGCACGCGGAAAAGCTGATTGAGCGCATTCTTTTCCTGGAGGGCACGCCGAATCTGGCCGGGCCGACGCAGTTGAAGATCGGCAAGACCGTGAAGGAGCAGTTGGAAAACGATGTTGAAGCTGAGTTGGACGCGGTGAAAATGTACAACGACGCGGTGAGGCTTTCGCGCGCCGAGGGCGACAATGGAAGCGCCGACCTGTTTGCCGCGAATCTGAAGGATGAAGAAGGACACGCCGACTGGCTGGAAGCGCAGTTGGGCCTGATCAAGGAAGTTGGGTACGAGCGCTATTTGATCAAGCAGGTGGAGGCCGAGTAGGGTTTTTCTGCGGCCAGGAAGCAAACGCA
The DNA here is from genome assembly GCA_003142935.1 of Acidobacteriaceae bacterium. Classification (GTDB taxonomy): domain Bacteria; phylum Acidobacteriota; class Terriglobia; order Terriglobales; family Acidobacteriaceae; genus Telmatobacter. Next base: position 5,235 of record PLOG01000068.1, on the reverse strand, counting down.
GAGTCACTCATGGAAAGTCACGCGGGCGTCGAATTGGCCATCGCGCTCCGTACCCCATTTTTCTATTTCCTTCCCATGCGAGGTTGGGAAAGCTCAACTCTAACCCGCGGGTTCTTTCTAACCCCTAATCACTGTCTCTAATCGAAGACCACCGTCTTATTCCCGTAGCAGAGAATCCGCCGGTCCAGGTGCCAGCGCACCGCCCGCGAAAGCACCATGCGTTCCAGGTCCCGTCCCCGCGCCACCAGGTCTTCCACCTGGTCGCGATGCGAGATGCGCGCCACATCCTGCTCGATAATCGGCCCATCGTCCAGCACTGCCGTCACGTAGTGACTGGTCGCGCCAATCAGTTTCACGCCCCGCGCGTGAGCCGCGTGATAGGGCCGCGCCCCGGTAAACGCCGGCAAAAACGAGTGGTGCACATTGACGATCGCCGCCGGATATCGCTCCACAAATTCGGGCGAAAGAATCTGCATATACCGCGCCAGCACCACCAACTCGACGTGGTGCCGCGCCAACAATTCCACCTGCCTGGCCTCGGCCTCCTCCCGCGTGGCCGCCGTCACCGGCACATGCTCAAACGGAATGCCGTAGTACCCCGCCAGCCCCTCCACATCGCGATGGTTCGACACGATCAGAGAAATCTCGCAATCGAGCTCGCCCGTCCGCCAGCGATACAGCAGGTCGGCCATGCAATGCAAATACTGCGAGCAGAACAGCGCCATTCGCGGCCTTCGCTCAGCCGCGGTCAGCTTCCACCGCATCCCCAACTCGGCGGCCATGGGCGCAAAGGCCGCCTTGAACCCGTCCAAATCGAAGACTCGCGCATGTGATTCGTCCGAGTTTGGGCCGTCCGCGTGACCGTTCAGCGCCCACTCCACGCGCATGAAAAACAGGCCCAGATTATGGTCCTGATGCTGGTCGGCATGCAGAATATTCGCGCCCCGCTCGTACAGCAACCCTGAAACCCTTGCCACCAGCCCTTTTCGGTCGGGGCAGTCGATCAGCAAAACAGCAGAATCTCTCATCGTCTCTTCAGATTACAGCCAGACCGCCTGCTTCCGTTGCGGTCGAGCCTTGGAGTAAGCATCTTCAACAACAGTCCTGAATCGCGATGCCACCGTTCGTTGAGCCGCTCGAATCGTGCAAGCGGCGAATCGAAGTCCGGTCCCACCGCAGAGAAAAGACGCCGGGGCAATTTCCGCCCCGGCGATGCGCGTGCAACGCAATGAAATCTTCAGGAATTCAGCCCCAGCTGGAGTCAGCCCTGTTGAAGCCGGGGCCCTCTAATACTACGGTTGTATTTCGTTCAAATCCTCCGTAGAAGCCAAGAGCCCGGGCCTGAAGGCCCCTTAAAGTCGCCGTCATTCAGGGGGTTAAAACCCCCTGCTCCCTCCGAAAGCCTCGATCTACAACTCTAGTACTAAAACGAGCCCGGATTTGAAGCTAATCCTCAGAGGGCCGTATTGCCCCGCGTCTCCAGCGGCGCGCTCAACTGCTGGCGGAGATTGCCTGCCAGGCTGGCCACCATGCGCAGCCGGTCGGCGATGGGCGAAGTCACGTCGCTGCCGTTCAAAGCCAGCTGCGAGTGCAGCAGCAGACCCGCCACCGTCCCCTTCAGCTCCGCCTCGATGGCCGCAGCCGCCGCCCGGTGGGCCAGCGCCTGTTCGCGCTCGCGACGGTGCAGCGCGGCCCGTATCTCGCGGATCAGCCGCGCGGCTCCGGAGAGCGCGAAGTTGATTTGCAACGGAATTGCCAGGCCCGCGTGTTCCCAGATCGTCTCGGCCGCGGCCGGATCGCACTCGGCCATGGTTTCGTCCACCACCACGGCGGAAAACTCTCGCCGCAGCGCCACCAGCGCAGCCTTGCGTCCCTCGACCACTTCCACTTCCATGCCCAGTTGCGCGCCCACCGCGGCTGCGCAGTTACGAGCGCCTTCAATTCCGGTCACCATCAGAATGCTCATCTTGAACTCCTCGTTGCCGAATTCAGCTTTCAGCTTTCAGCTTCTACTCCCGATTCCCTATTCCGTGCTCCCCAGTCCCTGTTCTCTAGTCTCTGATTCCTAGTCCCTGGTTCTCAGTCCCTGTTCCCTGCCTCATCCCAACCCGGATCGGGATCGCCGCAGCTCCCGCGGACCGACTGAAACTATAGGCCGATAGCTGAAGGCTGAAGGCTGAAAGCTGAGAGCTGAAAGCTGTTTTTCGGCTACTCTTCCCGCAGCGGATCGGCGATGCCGTACTCTTTCAGCTTGCGGTAGAGCGTCGTCTTGCCGATGCCCAGCAGCTTTGCGGCCTGCAGCTTGTCGCCGTTCAGGGTTCGGATGGCGGACAGGATGGCCTCGCGTTCCATATCGGCCAGCGTCCTCAGCGTGGGCGCGCCGCCTTCCTCATGGCCGGTCACATCGTCGAGGGTGGCGGCTGTTCGCCGCGCTTCAAGCCCCTGCTGCTGGAGCTGCGTGGGCAGGTCGCCCAGGTGCAGCACCGGCCCCGACGACATCGTGCAGGCCCGCTCCACCGCGTTCTCCAGCTCCCGCACGTTGCCCGGCCAGTCGTGGCGCATCATGGCCCGCAGGGCCTCGTCGCTGAGCGTGAACTTGGTGCCGTGCTCGCGGCTGATGCGGTCAAGAAAATGCGCCGCCAGCAGGGGTATGTCTTCGCGCCGGGCGCGCAGAGAAGGCAGGCGCAGGTTCACCACGTTCAAGCGGTAGAACAGATCCTTGCGGAAGGTGCCCGTCTCGACCATCTCCGCCAGGTCGCGGTTGGTCGCCGCCACAATCCTGGCCTTGATCGGCACCCGGTGCGTGGCCCCCACCGGACGCACCTCTTTTTCCTGCAGAGCCCGCAGCAGCTTGGCCTGCAGGTCGAGCGAGAGTTCGCCGATCTCGTCCAGAAACACCGTTCCCCCCTCGGCGGAAACCAGCAGACCGTCTTTCGAGCGGTTGGCTCCCGTAAAGGCGCCCTTCACGTAGCCGAACAGTTCGCTCTCGATCAGCGACGGCACCAGCGAGCCGCAGTCCACGGGCAGAAACGGCTTCTGCGAGTTAGGCCCGTAGGCATGGATGGTCCGCGCCACCAGCTCCTTGCCGGTGCCGCTTTCGCCCAGCACCAGCACCGGGTGCGTGCTCTGGGCGACCTTGGAGAGAATGCGATAGAGCTTCTCCATCTCCCCGGAGCGGCCGATCATCGAGCCCAGCCCCTGGGAGAGCCGCAGCCGTTCCCGCAGTTGGCGGGTTGCGGTGTCGTTCTGGTGGCTGGCCGAGGCGCGGTCCAGTACCGTCGAAAGCTCGTCCATCGCGAAGGGCTTGGTCAGGTAGTCGGAGGCGCCGCAGCGCATCGCCTCGACGGCCGCGTTCACCGAGCCCGAGGCGGTCATGGCGATCACCGAGGTATCCGGATAGAGCAGCTTGATCTCGGAGACCATTTCCAGGCCCTGGTTGGACCCGGCCGGCAGGTTGACCAGCAGGATGTCCGCCGCCTGCCCCCTCATCTGGCTCCGCGCCTGGCCCAAGTCTCCGGTGCTCTCGACCGCATAGCCGAGGCTCGAGGCAATCTCGGCGCAGGCCGAGCGTACTGCCGAGTCCGCATCGACAACCAGCAGGTGCAGCCGCACTGCCGGCTCCGCAAGTTGAGGGATAAACTCCATGGCCCTGGTATTGAAGACTGTTTCTAGCATTGTATTCGCCTCGCATCGATTCAAGAAGCTCGTTCGCCGTTGGTGGCTTCAGTGAGAACTGGCTCAGCTTTCAGCTCTCAGCTCCCTGTTCCCTGTTCACTGCTCTCAGCCATCCGCTTTCAGTTCGCGGCACTGGCCATTCGCCTGGAGCGCCTGGCGCGTACTGCATGATTTGGAAATCCACATCGTTTCGCGGGGAGACATCCATCAATTCCCATCGCGCAATTCTCATCCCGCTGCTTCTCCAAGCCCTCTCCAGGCCCCCTCAGCCGCAATCGCCGCACCAACAGCCGGAAGGCTGAAAGCTGAGAGCTGAAAGCTGAAGTCTCAAAACTAATACCCGGCTCTGCGCACCGGCAGTTCTATCTGGAACCGCGCCCCGCCCTGGGCGCTTTGGGCGGCGAAGACGCGCCCGCCCGCCGCTTCCACAATCGAACGGGTAATCGACAACCCCAGCCCGCGGTGAATCACCGGCCAGCTTCCCCTGGATTCAGTGCCTTTGGCGCGAGTGGTGTAACCGGACGTAAAGATCTCTTCCCATGTCTCTTGGGACATGCCCGGCCCGTTGTCTTCAATCGTCAGCCCCAGGGCTTCGGCGGCTCCGGCGGCGGGCGGCAGCTCATGCAGTTCGATCTGGACGCGGCCGCCTCCCGGCATGGCCTCGGCGGCATTCTTCACCATGTTCACCAGCACCCTGGTCAGGTCTTCGCCCGTCATCCGCACCGGCCGCGCGCCTGCTTCCACGTCTACAGTCAGGGCAATCGCGGGACCGGCCAGCGCGGCCAGCAGATTGTGATTGGCCAGCAGCTCCGCCGCCATGTTTTCAATGGGAGTGGCGGGCATCAGGTCCCAGCGCCCCGGTGTCTCATGCACTCTGCGCTCCGCCCGGCCGCGCCCCGTTTGAAGGTCGGATGGCGCCGCCACGCGAGCACTGTTCGCCACGCTCGCATTGAAGGAGCGCGAAAGCCCGCGCCCAGCCGCACTGGCTTCGGGGTTGGCGAGAGAACTCGCGCCCAGCCCTGTATTCAGGCATGGATTCAGGCCCGAATATGAGTTCGTCTCCCGTCTCGCATCCAACGTCACCAGCTTTTCCACCAGCCGGCGGCNNGGCATCGTGCGCCACTTCCGCCACGCTCTCGCCCTCAAAACCGAGAGTGGCCATCGTCTCCACCACCGCTTCAACCCGCTTCCGTTCCACTCCGCCCATCTCTGCGCGGTCTTCGCTCTGATGCATGGCTTGCTCCTCGGAAAGCAGGGGTCGGAGAACAGTGGACAGTGGACANNNCTATTACACGTGGGGTGCCAAACCAGAACGCTTCTTCTAAGTTCCTGATAAGGGAAGACCTGACTGTCCAGATTCCACACACCCACCCCATGCCTCGCTCCACAATCCGTCCCAAATTGGAACAGTCCCTCCACGCGTTCTCGACATAAGCCATTATTTATCTATCAGTTATGCAGAAATTCCCGTTCTGGCACCCCAGAGTCCCAAATTCCCATCCTGGGATACCGCCGCCCCAGCCATTCCCGTTCCTTTACAGTGAACAGGGGACAGTGAAC
>PLOG01000089.1 GCA_003142935.1 Acidobacteriaceae bacterium | reverse complement strand
CCTCGGCAGGTTGGTCTCCACCAACCGCCAGCCGGAACCACCAGCGGCCAAACATAAACAGAACTTCCACTTAAAAATCAGCGGAAAATGTCCGAACAACCGGGACCACCTCAGCTGACCACGCGCTTACATTATGGTTAAAGAGATGGGTGTTTCTGCGGAGGCGGATTGGCCACAGACACACCTACCCTGGCCGTGACCTTTGTGGTCCGCGTCATAGCAAGAATTGCGTCAAGGTGGGAAGAAATACTCTGGCTAAAGTATAAATGGGATGGCCGCGAGCGCCTTCGGCGCTTTCCCGGGCAAGTAGAAATATCTGTCTAGAATCTATAAGAACCTGTCCAAAAACTATGTCTTGAAGGGTACGGGCTTCAGTGTCTGCGTGAGAAGAAGTTTTGATGGCCATATATTGGGATCAACGAACTCCTTAAGCCCAATATATTGTGGCCAATCGAATCGAAAATGGGGTTCTCACGCACACACTGAAGCCCGTACCCTTCACCCAAAACCGAGTTATTGGACAGCTTCTAAGAGGAGACCTATTTCCTGCACACTTCTAGAAGCTGACCTTTCTCTCCGGAAACCAGGTGAGCCGGATTGTGGTGGTGGTCACGGTTTGCTGGCCCGGCAAATAGATGGGGGCCTTCCAACGTTCGTAAGTGAAGTTGCCGTCGATCTCCAAGTCCTTGCCGATACGCTTGACCACCTGGAAGTTGATGTCGTTCAGAGTGGTGCCGCCAGGAATAATAAAGTCTTTTGAGGCCTTTTGATTGCGCACTCCCACCTGGAGCCATTCGTTGCCGCTCATGTGATAGGTGATCCATCCCTGGCCGCCCTTGTCCTCGCGGCCAATCCAGTCGCCGAAGAGTTGGCCTTGGTTGGTGTAGCCCTGCACCTGGATGCCTTCCCAATATTGATAACGACCGCCAATACTCATATCGGTACAGGTTTTGGCACCGTTCAAATAGTAACAGGCGGAGGAATCTGTGTCGACGCCTTCGACGCGCACATCCAGCTTGGGGATGCCGGGGACGTGAGAGAGATAGAGGCCCGGCCTGAATGTGCCGTGCAATGGTTTGGCGATGGGGCTAGGCGCGTCGTGCGCGTCGGAGTCAGTGTAGAGCGTTAGCCAGTTGCGTGGGAAAGGAAGACGGTAGGTGAAATCGAAGGCGCTGAAGCGGGCGCCTGGGTCCAGATTGCTAAACTTTTGGTAGTTGTAGGTAGAGCTAAAGCTGAAGAAACTTCTCAGAAAGGTGTGAACGTTGATAGGTTCGTGACCTTGTCCTCCCCAGATCACGGTACGCTCGAAGCCGAACTCGAGGTCACGAGTGGGCTTGAAGCTGAACTTCTCGACGTGGACCCAGGGGTCGCCGGGATTGATCACATTCGGCGTACTGGTCGAGGGGTTAGCTATATACGCCGGGTTGGGCATATATGTGTGGCCTCTGAGCGGTCCAACCAGAAAATCGTAGCGGAAGAGCCCCGTGAGCCGGGAGAGCAGCGGAATGTAGATCGGTTCGACGCGGTTGACGCGGAAAGAATAGATGTTTTCGGCGTTGTTGGAGTATGCCATTCCGCCGCCCAACCCAGGCCCCAGCCAGTCGTCCTGCTTGCCAAACGATATCTCGTGGTTGAGGACGTGCGCGGAAACATAAGCTTCAATGAATCGCCCATCGGTAGTTGCGGCGATCGGCCCCATCGGGATTGTCGCCTGTGGAAGGTAATAATTCGTCAGCTGGGTAGCGGGATCAGTATAGGTAGTGCCGTCAATCGTGCTGAGCGCCTGGGCAAGTGTTTGAGAGTACCCAGTGGCCGAGGGCGCGCCCTGGAACTCGCCGCGTACATAGAAGGTAAACCGGCCGGCAGTAGCATAGCCGCTGGAGCCGGAGTAGTTGTTGAATCCGCTCTCGTAGGGGCGGCCGTAGTCGTTAATGATGGTCGAGCCGAGGTGGAAGCTGTCGCGCAGAGGCGTGCCGCTGATGCTGCGGCCCACTGAGTAGACCGACTCGATGTCAGAGTTTCCCTGGTGCGTCAGGCATTGCATTCCGGCGTCATAGTGCAAAAAATGTATCAGAGCAGTGTAGATATCCTGCGCCTCGCCAGTGGTTGGATCTCCATACATATCCGCATCGTGAATCTGGGCGTCGATGTCTTCAAGCATGTGGCTCAAACTGGCACGCGTCCATGGGCGCATGCCCAGATAAACATGATCAATATAGCCCATCGAGTAAAGCCGCAGCACGGCTGGATAGACCCAACTGTCAACCGGAATGTACGGCGAACCCTGTGTGGAGGGCTCGCAAATGGTCGCCGAACGGCCGGAATCGCGCTCCAACTGCCCGGTTCCCCCGGGCGCAGCAGGCGGCTCAGCCGCAATTGGAATGGCGGTCATCAGGATAAGTCCTGCCAACACAGTTGCGTATTGGACAATAGGGAATATGGACCTGCGTCTGCTCACATTCATATCCTCACTCCATCCTTGGATTGTTTTGACATAAGCGCCTGAGCAATGCACCTACTGGCGGCGGAAGATTAGTAATGGACTCAGGTCATGATTCGAGGGTCAGGAAAATTGGTCCGTCGTCGCCGGAGTCGAGTTGAGATTGAGCCGCTAAGCGCTGGATTTCGTTGCCTCATGCATCACTTGTCTCAAGACCTCGCATGTCCGAGCAATTTGCTCAGGCCTGAGAGTCGGATGCACCTGAAACATAAGGCTCGTCTCCCCCAGTTCGCGCGCAACCGGCAGCCGGCTCCCCGGTCTCCACTCAACGGGAAATGCCTTTTCCAGATAGATTTCGCTACAACTGCCCGAAAAGCAAGGAATCCCTCGTGCCATGATTGCATCGAGGATTCGATCACGGCTCCAACCTGCACGAAGTGCTTCAGGCCGCACGAACGCATAGTACTTATAGTAGGCGTGGCCAATATATTCGGGAGGCGTCGTCACTCGCAATCCAGGCAGTTCGGAAAAGCACTCAGTAAGCATGGCAGCGTGTTCCCGGCGTGTTTCCACCCAGCAGGGAAGCTTACGCAGTTGCAACCGCCCAATGGCCGACTGAATCTCAGTCAGTCTCCAATTTGTTCCGAACGATTCGTGCAACCAGCGAAACCCCGGCTCATGGGCGCAGCGATACACGGCGTCGTAACTCTTTCCGTGATCCTTGTACGCCCAGGCCTTTTCATACATTTCTTCGGAATCCAGCGTGATCATGCCACCTTCGCCCGCGGTGGTGATGATCTTGTCCTGACAGAACGAAAACGCGCCGATATCTCCGATGGAGCCGACAGGATGTCCCTTGTAGGTTGCTCCATGAGCCTGGGCGCAGTCTTCTATAACCTTCAAGCCATGTTCTCGCGCCAACGCCATGATCTCGTCCATTTCACAGGGCCATCCGGCTAGATGCACGGCAATGATCGCTTTGGTTGCGGGCGTCAACACCGCACGGATAGACTCCGCTGTAATATTTTGGCTTACCCGATCCACATCCGCGAAGACCGGACGCGCGCCGGGCATGACCGCGCAGCTCGCAGAAGCGATAAACGTCCTGCTAGTCGTAATCACTTCATCGCCAGGGCCGACGCCTAATGCCTTCAGGGCGCATTCCAGCGCCACGGTACCGTTGGCCAGCGCGATGGCATGCTTGCAGCCAGCAAATGCCGCAAACTCCTTTTCGAATTGGCGGCCTTCTTGACCCGTCCAATAATTGATTTTCCCGGATTGCAAGATTTGTATGGCTACTTCAACCTCGTCGTTCGCAAAGAAGGGCCACGCCCCGGCAACGCGCTCATTCGTCGCAACCAGCGAGTTGCGCTGCGACGTCTCGCCGATAGGAACAGTTTTTAATGATTTTCTTACTGTCATACTTTCCTAACCACTGTCCAAGCAGTTAATACAACCTTTTCAACCAGACCAACAAGACAACTCGCGCATCGTAACGGGCTGACAGGAACTCCTTGACAGACATATACTGAGACTGACACAGTCACTCCGCCATGACCCGTGACTCAGGCACATTGCAGGTTCTGCTCCCAAGGGTTGCCATAATATTACTTGCAATTTGCTCACCTGTAAGACCATATTTCCGCAGAAGGTACTTGTAGTCACCGCTCTTGCCAAATCTATCAGGCAGTCCAATAAACAACTGCCTAGGTGCGCCCCCTCGTCTCGCTGCGCACTCCGCCACCGCTCCGCCAAGACCCCCTATAACGCCATGCTCTTCAACGGTGACAAGCAATGCCGCATAAGAGCAAGCTTCTTCGATTGCATCGGTATCAAGAGGCTTCAATGTATGCATATTCGTTACCGAGGCTGAAACGCCCTGAGCTTCCAGATTCCTTGCGGCCACTAGGGACTCAAATACCATGGTTCCGCAAGCAAAGATAGCAACATCAGTGCCCTGCCTCAGACGTACGGCCTTGCCGATGGTAAAGTTGTAGTCTTCCGCGTACACGATTGGATTATTCATGGCACCTGTCAAGCGAACAAAAACAGGTCCTTGATGCGTAATCAAGGCATCCACTGTTTTTATGATTTCCGCTCCATCCGCAGGCGCGATTACAGTCAGGCCTGGCACAGCCCGCATGAGAGCCATATCCTCGATCCCGTAGTGGGTATTGCCGAAATGTCCCATCGCCATTCCCCCTGCCAGGCCTATTACCTTGACATTCAATCTCATGTAACCGAGGTGCAGGCGGATTTGCTCATAGCTACGCATTGCAGCAAAGTTCGAAAATGTAGTGACGAAGGTGTTATACCCTTCCTTAGCAAGGCCGGCGGCGATACCTATCATGTTCTGCTCGGCAATTCCAACGTTTAGAAATTTATCGGGATGGGCGCCACGAAACCGCTCAAGCCCAGAGGTTACAGACAAATCTGCTGTTAGCACCATAATATTCTCGGCGCCACCTGCGGCTTCCAGCATGGCAACTCCGAAAGTTCCGCGAGAGCCGAGCATGGACCACAATCTAGCATTGGAGGCATTTATTGGAAGCATCTTAACTCCTTAACTACATCAGTCTGCCAATTCTTGAAGAGCCGCTCCGTACTGTGCTTGACTTAGTCGATTATGATGCCATTCATTGTTATTTTCCATAAAAGATACGCCCCTGCCCTTTACAGTAGTAGCAATAACCACCAATGGACAATTCGGGGTTTTGCGCGTAGCGGTAAAGGCGTCTAGTAAGGCGGACACGTCATGACCGTCGACACACCGCGTTTCCCATCCAAAACTGCGCCACTTAGCCTCATGACTCACCATGTCCATGACCGTACTGCAGAGACCGTCACTCTGTAGGCCGTTGGCATCAATAATCGCAATCAGCCTATCCAATTTGAAATGTGCCGCTGCCATTGCGGCTTCCCACACGGCTCCCTCGTTACATTCCCCGTCCCCCATTAGAACATATGTGTTATACCTACGCTGGGCTTTCTTTCCGGCAAGAGCGACTCCGATCCCTATAGACAGCCCCAGCCCCAGACTTCCACTTGATATCTCAATGCCTCTTTCAACACACATGGCCGGTTGGCCGGAAAGTAGAGTCTCAGGAGTCTCGAAGGTATTCAGTTCCTCGCGCGTAAAGAAGCCCGTCTCGGCCAATGCCGTGTAGAGACCAAGTGCCCCATGTCCTTTACTTAGGAGGAAACGATCCCGTTCTGTCCAAAGTGGGTTTCTTGGATCAATCTGCATGACTCCGCCGTAAAGCACGGCACAAATGTCAATAATGGACAAGCTCGGACCCACGTGGGCTCCGTGCGGCCCTGCCCCAAGGGTCATGGCAAGCGCCGTTCTGCGCATACGCTTGGCCATGGCACGCAATTTGTTGATGAGTTCTTCTCTCTCTCCCATACATTCTCCGATTAATTCCTCAACCCACCATCCACGCGCACCACTTCACCGGTAACATACGAAGCCAAGTCCGATGCCAGAAATACGGCCGCGTCTGCGATCTCCGATGGCTTGCCTAGACGCTTCAGCCTAGTCTTCTCTACGGCTTCTTCGATTGCTGCACTGGTCATGCTTTCTCCCACCATGTCCGTATCGGTGATCCCTGGAGCAATGGCGTTCACTCGAATATTCTGTTCGGCTAGTTCGTGAGCCATAACCCTTGTCATGCAAGCAACTGCCGCTTTGCTTGCTCCGTAAGCACTTCGTCCTGGGTTAGCATCGAGCGCCGCGGATGATGAGATATTAATGATACTGCCAGATTTCTGGCGCACCATTAGCTTGACGACATACTGCGTCAGGGCAACCTGTGCGAAGAAATTTACCTCGAATACCTCGCGCATCTTGTCCATCGACGTCATCTGGTACAGAGCATTGTAGGTAATCCCTGCATTGTTGACAAGAACATCAACAGAAATCTTTGCGGCAAGTATGGTCTTTACAGCCTCTTTCATTTTCAGGCCGTCTGTGATGTCAAAGTAGAGGGGAGTAATCCTGGCGCTATTTGACTTACCCAGATCCTCACAAAACTGATCAAATTCCATAGTCCTGGTGCGGCAGCATGCCCACACATTCGCGCCGTTTTCCGCGAACGCAATGAGCATTCGCCTGCCTATTCCTCGAGCACATCCTGTAATAATCGCATTTTTCCCTGTCAGCAGCATAGATTCACGCTCTCCTCATGACACGCTATGTTCAGTTACCCGATTCCGCCATCGATACGCAACACTTGACCTGTAACATAGCTGGAAAGGTCCGATGCGAGGAAAAGCATGACGCCAGCAACCTCGGACGGCAGTCCTGCGCGCCCCATAGGAATTCGCGAACAAAGCTTTTCGAAGGTTTGGGCAGGGATGGCAGCGGTCATATCCGTCTGAATGATCCCAGGCGCAATCGCATTGACACGTATGTTATATTCGGCCAACTCTGACGCTAAGGTCTTGGTAGCCCCAATGAGAGCTGCCTTCGACGCGCTATACGAGGTTTGGCCCACATTTCCGTCAATGGCTGTGATGGACGAGACATTGATGATGGTTCCAGACTTTTGCCTAACCATCAGCTTGCTTACATATTGACTAACCAGCATCTGGGAGAAGAAATTGATTTCGAACACCCTTCTCATACTCGCCATCGTGGTCATGTGAAAGAGCGAGTCCTCGGTCGTTCCTGCGATATTCAGCAAAATGTCGACCTTGCGCTTTTCGGCAGCCACCCTCTTCATGGCAGACATAATCTCTTCAGCGTTCGACAGGTCGAAGTAGTAGGGCGTTATAGTCACACCTGTCTCTGCGGCGAGCTTCTGTCTGTGCTCCTCGAAAACTGGATCTTCATGTTGACAGCAAGCCAGAATATCTGCTCCATTTCTGGCGAACAGTTGCAGTGCCTCATAGCCTATGCCTTTAAGACAACCGGTAATGAGAGCAGTCTTCCCTCGTAGCAGCATCACAGTCCCTTCTTTAACGGACATCGCAGACGCGCGAAAGCGTCCTGATCAGATCATACCCGTCCCAGATAAGCCCAATGTCCATAGCCTCGCCAACGGGCACAATCCTGTCGATGCCGGACAGCCTATTTCTCTGCACAAAGGATGCTAGTTCTTCCCTGGGCAGCCCAAAATAGGTTAGCGTCTGAAATTTGTTGGTAACTATAGGGGCTATATCGTCCAGGTTGGTTGTCGTATATTCATAAAAGTAGCCGCTGTTGCAGCGTCGACTGTCTATATCGGCAAAGATCGCATTGAGCCGGAGTCGATATATCCGGTTGTCTTCATGCTTCAATCCGGTCAGACAATCCAGCTCGATGGCATCGCGGCATGCCTGTGCGAACTTATCCACGGAGGATACAGCGGCAAGCTCGTAACGCCGCTCAACCTCCATTCTGACGGCACCCCAGAAGCGGTCGCCAGCCTGCTCCCCTTCTGAATCGCTTCCGTGCCAAACAACTAGCCGCGGCGACGAGCATGCATTTTGATCCATAATATAGGCATCGTTAAAGAAATGGGCCCCAAGGCGCACAAGGTCGGCTTGGTCCAGATTGAGTATCTTTGTGGCTCCGAGCATACAGAACGAATAGCGATCGGCAAAGCCAACATCCACGCCCCGCGTCGGCAGCGGAGCTTTCCTTATGGTACGAATCGTCGCATCCCCACCCCATACGATCCGAACGTCGGCAATGGCGCTCAATGCTTCTGTGATTTCTTCTTCGCGCCCATAGGTCACAAAAGCATTCATATCTCGGACTTCCGTAAACGATCCTTCGTTGAGTAAATCGGCGATATGCCGAACTATGAATGGTATCTGGGGAAAATCCCTGTTGGGCAGTCGCACGACGTTGGCGTTGCCGGACAACAGCGAAAATGCCCAGGAAAACGCAAAGTTCACAGGCATATTTGTCGGTGTAACGTGGAACGCCAAGCCGCGGCCGATGCGAAGCGCGCCATCGTCATACGTCTTCGCCAGCCGTTCGATATTCGACTTACGACACCACCAGGCGAACGACATAACATCTGGCATTGTCCTGGTGGCGGCGTCGGCAATAAGCCGCGCAGAAAGCAAAGACAGAAATGCGCGGACCTTGCCATCAAAAGGAAGCAGCGGGCGAGCGGAAAAGTCGACCTGTCCGCCTATGACATAATTCAGTTTATCGTTAGTGGGAAGCATACACATCGCTGCAACCTCGCACCTCTGCGTTCTTTACGCGGCCCTGAACACAGAAGTACTTCCCTTTCCTACCGCACGGACAATCATCCACCCCAAGTACTTCACCAATATCCTCAGTGAGAATGGAGTGACCAGGATAACTTGTCGGCAACAAAGACACTAGCTGCAACAGCCCGGTAGATCCTGGACCAAGTGCGGAAAAAGTAATCGGGTCACGAACAATGATGTCGGAATAAATGGATGCGTGCAAAACGCCCTGCGAACATTCCATAAATATCGATCCAGTCTGCTCGACCATGCCATAGTAATTGTAGACACTCGACACTCCGCATGTCTCGTCTACCACCTTTTTGAAGGTAGCATTGTCCACCGCGAGAGACGCTAGTTTCTTCCATCCTCCCCCGTGAATCAGTATTCCATCAATTTTCAACTGCCGACCGGATCGCCGTAGAGCCTGACATAGATACTCCCAAACAATAAAGGTAAACCCAAAAAGAAGAATTCTGTTGCCTTGATGCTTCTCCAGAAAAGTATCGAGGCGCGCAAAATCGATCTGATAGTTCTCGTCCAGCATGTAGGTCACATCGTGGCCAAGCATGGAAAACCCCAAAATCCCTGCTCCGCGCGCAGAAAACAGCGCTCTGTCCCTAATCACAGTTGGACTGTCAACTATAAGCAATGGCAGGCGCTTCCCGCCAATAAACGAGGAGACAATTTTTACAAGAACCTTGGTCTGATTCGTGGCTGTAATTCTGTCGAGATATATTCTTGAGACGGCCTGCCCCGAAGTTCCGGAAGAAGTCATGGTCTTTATGACTTCCCGTCGGTCGACGCTGATTAACTCGAACTCCTTGAATAGTCTAACCGGAATGTACGGAATATCTTCCACTTGCAGTTCAGTCTGCGGTTTGTAACCGACAAGCCTGGAGACACGACGATACTCACGGCTGCGTTCATAGTGATGCAGCGTCAGATCGGAAAGTGTGCGTGCATACAACGCGTTCTTGGCCTCGGCCTCCAGGGCAAATGGAGGCGTTCCGAGCATTTCTTCTATCACGGGCGTTGCGTATGTCTGCATGAGGCTCAGGGTAGCTCCGCATAGATGATTTTACCGGCTTCATTCCGCGGTATTCGGTCAATCACAAAAGCCCGAAAGGCAGAGTGATGCAACTGTGTCAATCGCTGCGCGACCGAGATGACATCGTTCTGCAGTGCGGGACTAGTTATATAAATCCGCAACATCTGATCGTCTCCCGAGCATGCACAGTCGATTCCATTGTTGCGGATGAGTTGCTCTATCTCTTCGAGGTTCACGCGGTTTCCGAAGAGCTTTATGAATCGGCTTTTTCGTCCAACAATGTAGTATGCTCCGTCTGCGTCGCGCCTTGCCAAGTCCCCCGTTTGCAATACCCCCTTGCGTTCATCTCCAAGGGCCAGATCTTCGCGTTTTTCGGCGTATCCCAGGAATACGTTAGCGCCTCGGTAGAAGAGTTCCCCAACCTCATCGGACCGTGTAATAACATTCCCGGTCTCGTCCTCGATCCAAAACTCTCCCCCCGGTATTGCCACACCAATGCTCTGTGGTTTTTCGAGTGCTAGCCGCGGTGGCAGATACGACATACGCGCCGTCGCCTCGGCCGCGCCATACATCACGTAGAATCGCATCCCCTTGTCCTTGCATACACTAGCATACTCATGCACAAGAGCGGAATTGAGTTTCCCTCCCGCCTGAGTTAGCACCCTCAGACTTGGCAGATTCATGCGGTCCCAGCGCAATCGCTTGAGCAACTCATAGGTGTATGGCACTCCGGAGATTGTTGTTGCACCGTGAACCTTGAGTTGCTCCCAGAACCGCTTCTCCATGAGGCTGGCATTTGTAAGAATAATGCCAGCGCCAGACTGAAGGTGCGAATTGATAACCGAGAGGCCAAACACATAATGCATAGGCAAGGTTGTGATCGCTTTATCCCCGCCACAGATTTCAAGATACTCTGCAATCGAGGTCGCGTTCGCAGAAACATTGTCGTAAGACAAGCGAACGAATTTGGCGCTGCCTGTACTGCCCGAAGTGGTCATGAGCAGAGCAAGATCGTCATGCGCTTGGAGCAAGCCGGCGCTAGTAGCCAAGAGCACGTAGTCGCCAAGTGCGAACAACTCCGTCGCATTCGACACTTGGCAAGCCCGGGCCCGCGGAAGCCAGATGTAGTTCGGGCGGTACGCGCTCAACAAATTCGGTAATAGATCGGAATGAATGTTAGACGCCAACAGTGCTACTGGCGCTCTGGAACGCAAGCAGCCGATGTATCCGATGACGGATGCTATGCTGTTGTTGGCGAGGATGAAAACCAGTCCACGACGGGAAAGACGGGCACCGAACGAGTCAGCGGCCACGGCAGTTGACTCATATGTAAGCGATTCGCCATCTTCGGCAATGAAAGCTATCGCCTGACCGAATCGTTCCATATCGTCGAAGAAATTCATGCTTTGCCTTTGGATGTCTGGCAGCCTAAAGCAACGCGAGCTAGAACTGAATTTCATATTTGGAAAGAATTTCCATCCCCTTCGGGTAGGAGCTGAAATCGATGATATCGTCGGTCTCCATCATGATGTCGAACTCCGTTTCAAGCGCAGCCATCATTGACATATGTCCTACTGAATCCCATGCCGCAACTGAGTTGTAAATGAGATCATCATTGAGATCCTGTGGTTGAAGGTTTAGCGCGTCCATGAAGACTTTGTCGTACCTTTGCTTGTTGGTCATCGTCATAGTTGTGGTCACCTATCCGAATATCCTCTTATTTGTGTTGGGGCGCATGGGCCTACACGGATTCCCTAGAGCAATCACTTCGTCAGGAATGTCCGCAAATACGACAGATCCCATCCCGACAATAGTAGCTCGGCCGACCCGCGTATGTTCTTTGATTTGGGTACCCATTCCGACATAGCTCTCACTGCCAATATAGCACCCGCCGCCGATATTGACCTGCCCAGAGACCACGCAGTTATCTCCAAAAACCGTGTCGTGACCTATCGTGGAACCGGCTATGATTGCAACATTTCTGCCAATGGTCGCCATGCTGGACACAAAACACCCCGGGAATATTATTGAGCCAGCGCCAATAGTTGCGGTTTTAGATATTACTGCACTATCATCAACCAGCGATGCTACGTGAATGCCAGCCGAGTCAAGCTTCTCTAACAATGCTTTGCGAACAAAGGGCTCTCCGTTGGCGATTACGGCCTGCATTTCAGCGACGCCAAACCGTGCGTACGCAGATTCAAACCGAAAGACATCGGTGTCGTAAAACAACGACTCTTCCCGCGTATCGTCCAGGAAAGCAATTCGGTCCCAGAGCGAATGCACCCGATTCAGGCGGTGAGCAATGTCCAAGACCTCTTTGCCGAACCCTCCAGAACAGTAGATAAACAAATTCATCTCGACTCCAGCGCAAAAAATGGCGTTCTTTTGCAGTAACTAACTGTGGCCGGGTGATCGCAGTGGGCAGGCAGTGTCAACTTGACCAATTACGATGCAGTACATAATTCCCCTATCGAGTTGCTGCCTCTTTAGCATCCTGATCGCTAGAATATACCGATACTGCAACCTCAGCTCCCATGAACTCAGGCATTGTTGCATGCCCGGCCCGAGAGATACCGTCGCGTCTCAGTATGCGCACGAGTGTCAACATCAAAATGCGCAAATCCAAGATCATATTCCAGTTATCCACATACCATGTGTCAAGAGCAAACTTTTCTTGCCATGTCAGCGCGTTGCGTCCGTTGATTTGAGCCCACCCTGTAATTCCCGGCATCACGTCGTGCCTCCGCGCCTGCTCCGGCGAATAGCGAGGCAGATACTGCATCAGCAGCGGCCTTGGACCCACCAAGCTGATGTCCCCGCGAAGCACGTTCCACAACTGCGGCAACTCGTCGAGACTAGTTGCCCGCAGCATGCGTCCAATTCGAGTCAGCCTGTCAGCATCGGGCAATAACTTCCCGCCCGCGCCGCGCCGGTCCGACATAGTGCGAAACTTGAGCAGCCAAAAGGGCTTCACAAACCGCCCCGGCCGCTGCTGCCGGAAAAAGATGGGCCGTCCCATGGACAACCAGACCAGTACGCTTACCCCTATGAATAGAGGCGATAGAACGACGAGTCCACAGAGTGCCACGCTGCGGTCAAATATGCTCTTGATCCAGAACCGCCAGCCTCGCTGCCTAGTTTGCATCGCTTGGACCCCACCCCCGCCTCGCAAGGGAGGCACATCTTCGCAGAAGACTTTCATTCTATGCTCGCTCCCACGCATTCACTTGTATCGCAGGAGTTCCGACTCTTTTCAAGTTTAGCAACAAGGAAGTCCTTCATATCTGCGCGTATCTTACCGGATTCCAGATGCGAGGCAAAAAACCTCTCGCTGTTAGCGGCCATATCCGTCGTACCGTTCTGCATCAAGCGTAAAATGCAGGCGCGCAAATCCGTGCGATCTCCTGCTTTGTAGTTTTCGCCCACCCCATGCTTCTTCACCAGATACTG
>PLOG01000001.1:4799-9892 GCA_003142935.1 Acidobacteriaceae bacterium | reverse complement strand
CGCTAACTCCGCTAACTCAGAAACTCGGCGATGGCATTGACGACCGTTTGCTGCTCGTCTTCGCGAATCTCGGGGAAGATGGGCAGGGCGAGCACTTCGCGAGCGGCGCGCTCGGCCTCCGGGAAGCTGCCCTCGGCGTAACCGAGAGATTTCAGCGCGTCCTGCATGTGGAGCGGAACCGGATAGTAGATCTCCGAACCGATTTTGCGCTCGGCCAGAAAGGCACGGAGTGCGTCGCGGCGGCTCGTGCGGATGACGTACTGGTGCCAGACATGCCTGCTGCCCGCAACCTCGTGCGGCAAGACAACGCCATGCACTGGGTACGGCCCGGCCTCTGCCATTCCCGCGGCGTGAAATAGCGCATGGTAGCGCCGCGCCACCGCACGGCGAGCATGGTTCCAGCCGTCGATGTAGCGCAGCTTGACCGAGAGAATGGCGCCCTGAAATCCGTCCATGCGCGTGTTCCAGCCTATCTCGTCGTGGTGGTAGCGGCGGCGCATGCCGTGCTGGCGCAGCATCTTCGCGCGCTCGGCCAGCTCGTCGGATTGGGTTGCCACCATGCCGGCGTCGCCAGCGGCACTCAGGTTTTTTGTAGGATAAAAACTGAAAGCGGCAATGTCGCCCAGCGCGCCGGCTTTCACTCCGCCCCACTCCGCGCCCCAGGCCTGCGCGGCGTCTTCAATCAGCTTGAGCCCGCGCTCTTTTCCCAGATACCAAAACGCAGTCCAGTCGGCGCACTGGCCGTAGAGGTGGACGGGAAGAATGGCGCGAACGTCCTTGCCTTGCGGCCCATCGAGAACCGCCTCGACGGCAACTGGCGAAAGATTGAAGGTCGCCGGGTCTATATCCGCAAGCACGGCCGTGGCCCCGGCGCGAAGAATTGCGCTCGCGGAGGCGAAGAAACTGAAGGGGGTGGTGACAACCGCGGCGCCTTCCCCAATCCCGGCGGCGGCCAGCGCCAACCAAAGGGCGTCGGTGCCCGAGGAGCAACCCAGGGCATGGACCACGCCCAATTGCCGGGCCGCGGCCTGCTCAAAGGCGGCTACCTGCTCGCCAAGGATAAACTGCTGCGTCTGAAGCACATGCTCTACGGCCGCCAGCAGCTCAAGGTGGAGGGGCTGGTACTGGCGCTTCAAGTCAAGCATGGGAACGGGCATGGGCACGGGCTGGCCGGCCTGGGCGGTGCTGCTAGTCGAAGTTACGCAGTCTTGCACGGGAACATTCTACCAACCATGGAGCCGGTTCCGCACCCATGCGTAAGCTTTGGAAACGGGGCCAAATTTGAGTCAGACGAAAGGCGGGGTTGAAAAGACCCGCAAAGCACTATATTGTTGACACATTGCGGGAGATTGCGGTTCCGGGGTTGCCGGGCTGTGCCCGCTTCATTTTTTTCACGTAAAAGCAGTTGGCATCTAACCCTTCAAGAAGAGAGCAGGAGATCGGCACATGGAGAACAAGCCGGCACAAAATATCCAGGACACATTTTTGAACACCGTTCGCAAGGACAAGACCCCAATCACGATTTACCTGGTCAGCGGCGTCAAGCTCACCGGAAAAATCAGGTCCTTCGACAAATATTCGGTGCTGCTGGAAAACAATAGCCAGGAGCAGTTGATTTTTAAACACGCCATTTCAACAGTGGTAAGCAACCGGAGCGTGATGCATACCGAGCATCGTCCGGGTGTCATTCCCACGGGCGTCCCAGGAGTACCTGTGGCAGTGCCGTCGGCGCCCCCGATGAGTGCGGAGTCGCGATAGCGCACGGGGAGCGGCCTCGATTGGCAAGTGAAGGACGCAGGACCGCCGTCACGGGTGGCAAGCCTGAACGGGCGGTTCTAGTGGGAGTGGACCTTGGGGTTCGCTCGGGCGCGGGCCGTGCCGGCTTGTCCGGCGGGCGTGGGGTTGTGCCGCGTCCGGACCCCTCTGAGCTAACCGCAGAATCTTCTCAGCCATCTGCTGCCAACGCCGCGGCTTCCGGGCTTGCACATGCTTTGACAGGGCTGGATGCAGAGGAGTCGCTCGCCGAATTTCGCGAGCTGGTGACCAGCGCCGGCGGCGTGGTGGTGGCCGAGCTGTTGCAGCGGCGGGCCCGGCCCGATCCGGCTACGCTGGTGGGCTCGGGCAAGGTGGAAGAGATTGCCGGCGTCGCGGCCTCGGCCGAAGCGGATCTGGTGCTTTTCGACCACGACTTGTCGCCGACGCAACTGCGCAATCTTGAGGCGGCGCTTCCCTGCCGCGTACTCGACCGCACCCAGCTAATCCTTGATATTTTTGCCCGCCACGCGCGAACCCGCGAGGGCCAGTTGCAGGTGGAGCTGGCGCAGCTTGAATACATGCTGCCGCGGCTGGCCGGGCGCGGCAAATCCATGTCGCAGTTGGGCGGCGGCATCGGCACCCGCGGACCTGGCGAAACCCAGATGGAAACCGATCGGCGGCAGATTCAGCGGCGCATCGACCAGTTGAAGCTCGATCTGGAGGCCGTGCGCCGGGTGCGCAAACAGCAGCGGCAGCGGCGCGAGTCGGTGCCTGTGCCCACTGTGGCCCTGGTGGGCTACACCAACGCCGGTAAGAGTTCGCTGTTTAACCGCCTGACGGGCGCGCACGTTCTGCAATCGGCGCGGATGTTTGCTACGCTCGACCCGAAACTGCGCGCAATCGAGCTCCCCAGCCGGCGCAAGGTGCTGCTGTCGGACACGGTCGGCTTTATCCGCAACCTGCCGCATACGCTGGTCACCAGCTTCAGGGCCACTCTGGAAGAGGTGGCGCAGGCCGAGGTGCTGCTCCATGTGCGGGACGCCGCTTCAAGCTATGGTGAGGAACAAAAGAGCCAGGTAGAAAAAGTTCTGGGCGAGTTGGACTCGCTCGGCAAGCCGCGCATCGAGGTGTTGAACAAGATCGATCTGCTCAGCGCGCATGAGCGCGAGGGGCTTGTGGGCAGGGCCGGAGCCACGGGCGAAGTGCCCGTCTCGGCCGTCACGGGCGACGGAATGGATGAGTTGCTGAAAGCCATTGACGCGGCGCTGCACTCCGATCCGATTTTATCGGCGGAGTTGCGGGTACCGCAGCAGGAGGGTTCCGTGCTGGCGGCGATTGAAGCCGGCATGGTGGTGCACAGCCGCGCCTACGAGGGCAACCTGGTGCGCCTGGCGGTCAGCGGTCCGGCTTCGCTGCTGGGAAGGCTGCGCAAGTATCGGGTGCGGGACGAGTGAACGGCGCTTTGTTAACCTCTCATTGAAGATGCGGCGGCTATTCTTGTTTTGCCGCACTCGCCTGGGGGTCCCGTGCCGCGAACGCAGCTCGTTCACGCGCGAACCCAAAAGGAGGACCTTTGAATCCCACCGACATCGGCGCCGGTCGCAGCATTACTACGCTTTCCAGCCGCGAGGTCTATCGCAACCACTGGATGCTGCTGCGCGAGGACGAAATTCTCCGCTCCAACGGCCAGAAGGGCATCTACGGTGTGGTCGAAAAGCACGATGGAGCCATCATTCTGCCCATCGAGAACGAACGCATCTGGCTTGTCGATCAGTTTCGCTACAGCATTCAGGAGCGGTCGTTGGAGCCGCCCCAGGGCAGTTGGGAGATGGAGATCGACAATCCCGAAGAGCTGGCTCGCGGCGAGCTGAAAGAGGAGCTTGGCCTGGCTGCCGCGGAGATGACCCATCTGGGAACTTTCTGGATCGCTCCGGGCTTTCTGCGGCAAAAAATGCACGTCTTTCTCGCCGCCGGGCTCACCCCCACCGAAAAAGATCCCGATGCAGAGGAGCATGATCTTGTAGTTCGTTCAGTCACTATAGGCGAGTTCGAGGAGATGATGCTCGCCGGCGTTATCCGCGACGGCTGCACGCTGGCGGCATGGGGCCTTTATCTGCTGTGGAAAGCGAGAAGGGCAGCTTCTAGGTCTCTGACCGCTTGAAGTTGTAACAAAACACTGGGTGCCCCTGGTCCCGATTTTGGGACCTGGGATAGCGGAAATCCAAGGCGCGATATCATGCGGTCAGAGTCCTGGTACTACAGCTGTAGATCGAGGTTTTCGGAGGGAGCAGGGGGTTTTAACCCCCTGAATGAGGCCGACTTTGCGGGGCCTTCAGGCCCGGGCTCTGGGTGCCCCACCCTCGGCGCGTCTTTGTTTTTGCGCCTAGGGTGGGAGACCTCATACTCAACAGCGAGATACCAATTCACAAGGTCAGAGTACTAGCCTACCGCTTCTCGGTTCTTGAACTATTTCGACATAGTTATGTCACCTATGCCATAATCATGGCATGGCAGTTCGAACCACGGTCGATATCCCGGAACCGCTCCATGACCGGCTGCGCCACAGGGCCGAGCGTTCCGGCACTTCCATTCGCAGCCTGATCGTCAATGCGCTCGAGCAGGTCTATGAGGACCCCGGCAAGAAAGCGCCTGTAACCGGTCCGCTGGTACTGGCAAAAGGGAAGAGGGGACCACAATTCCCCAGGGACGAGAATCCCCATGACCTTGTTTTTTCCTGACCTGAACGTCTGGCTGGCGCTCTCGGACATCGGCCACGAACATTGCGGCGAAGCCTGGAACTGGATGAGCAGCCTTCCCGGAGATGCGAGACTTTTGTTCTCGCGCTACACGCAGATTGGGCTGTTGCGTTTGCTTGTGACACCCGCGGTGATGGGAAACGCCACGCTCAGCCTTGGCAAAGCGTGGAGTGTCTACGACCGTTGGCTGGAGGATCCTCGGGTAGAGTTTTATCCCGAGCCGAGGGAAGCAGACCTGACCTTTCGCCGCTTCACTGCCCCGTTTAAAACGCAGAAAGCTTCCAAGGCAGTTGGAGACTGCTGGCTGCTGGCCTGCGCGTCAGAGATCGACGCCAGGCTCGTTACCTTCGATCGGGCACTGTATGAGTTGGCACGGAAGCAGAACCAACCGGCTGTGCTTCCTTCCTGATTGAAGGAACGCAAAGGACGCGCACTGCGCGCCCCTGTTCAAGCGCGCGAACAGTCAGCTTGTTCGGCCTACGGCCGTTTTTCCAGGGGAATATAAGGTGCCGGATAAGCCGGCCCGATGTATTCGGCGCGAGGCCGGATGAGGCGGTTGTCGTCCAACTGCTCGATCACATG
>PLOG01000001.1:0-4778 GCA_003142935.1 Acidobacteriaceae bacterium | reverse complement strand
ATCTTCTGCTTGGCGGCCAGCATGTTGCGCACGTACTCCACCGGATCGGCGCCTTCCTTGTCGATCTTGAGCAGCAGGCGCATCACGCCCTCGTTGGCGCCGCCGTGCAGCGGGCCCTTCAGCGCGCCGATTGCGCCGGTGATGGCGGAGTGAATGTCGGCCAGGGTGGCGGCGATGACGCGGGCGGCAAAGGTGGACGCGTTCAGTTCGTGCTCGGCGTGCAGCACCAGCGCCATATCCATGGTCTTGACGGCGGTTTCAGAAGGCATCACGCCGTTCAGCATCCACAAAAAGTTGGCCGCGTGGGTCAGCGAGCGGTCGGGCGGAACAATCTCCTGGTCCTTGCGGATGCGGTCGTAGATGGCCACGATCATGGCAAACTGCGCGGTCAGGTTGTAGCTTTTGCGCACGTTGGCGTCGTGGGAGTTGTCTTTCTCGTCGGCGTCGTAGAAGCTGAGCGCCGAAACCGTGGTCCGCAGTACCTCCATCGGCGTTGCATTCCTGGGAAAGCTGCGCATCATGTCGATAATGCGCTGGTCCACCGACCGGGCCAGGGCCAGTTGCGACGTGAATTCGCGGAGCTGAAGCTCGTTGGGCAGAAGCCCATTCCAGAGCAGGTAGGTTGTTTCCTCGAATGTCGAATGCTCGGCCAGTTCGTGGATATCGATTCCGCGATAGGAGAGCACGCCCGCCTCCCCGTCAATCCAGCAAATACCGGAGTTTGCGGCGACAATTCCTTCCAGGCCCTTTCCAGCTACGGCAGTCGACATAATGATGGATTTCCCCCTTGCAATGAAATCGATGAAAAGCCGCCTTGGACGCTCAAAACAGACAGACGCGCCTGGCGGCAAAAAAAGTGCGGTAAAGATGTTTATAACGGAACGATTCGATGGTTGTCACGGCGCTGAGCGTGGAGGATGAGCAATTGGAGACATCCAAACCGGCCCCAGGGCGGTGAAAATGGAACCGGAAATCGCAGGATTTCCTGCACACTCCGGCATTCTTCGATATCCTGTAGTTTCCCCGGAGGCGCGGTACCTAAGCCCTCAGCGCGATCGGCGAAATTCGATTTTCGAGCGTAGTTCGATTGTAGAGTAAAGATGGGAAGCTCCTGAAAGTGCAGGAGCTTTTCTTCCGAATAGGCGTCGAACAGAGCGACCAAAACCAACACCGGCGCGGCCCAAGGCTCGAGCCGGCCGAAACAAGGAAGGTAAAACCATGAGCGAACTTGAAGAAGCCCCCAGAAACTACTCCGGCGCACTGCTTGGAGCGATCGGCGTGGCCCTTGTGGCTGCGCTTGGCGGCCTGATCTGGTGCTACACCCTCAACAGCAAGGCAGCGACCCAGGCTACGGAGTTGGCCGACGCCAAGCAGGCGAACGTGAAACTGGCAGCGGAGTTGCGCGAGACCGACGCCCGCCTGCAGGTGACCACCGACGAGTTGGGAAAATCGCTGGGTCTGACCGCAAAGGAGATGGATGCCCGCGCCCAGCAGATTATCGCCCGCGAGGACGCCAACGAGGCCCACGCCAAGCGGCTGGAGAGCGCGCAGAACCAAACCGCGCAACAGGTGAACGCCGTGGCCAGCGATGTTTCCAGCGTCAAGACGGACGTGGGCGGCGTGAAGACCGATCTGGGCAAAACTCAGACCGACCTGGCCACCACCATCAGCCAGTTGATGGCGGTGAAGGGCGACTTGAGCAGCACCAACAGCGTGATTGCCCGCAACCACGACGAGCTGGTGTTGCTGGAGCACAGGGGCGACCGCAACTATTACGAGTTCACGCTGACCAAGGGCGCGAAGAAGCCCGTGGGCACGGTGAGCCTGGAATTGAAGAAGACGGACCCCAAGAAGAACAAGTTCACCCTGAATATTCTGGCCGACGACAAGACCTACGAAAAGAAGGACAGGAATGTGAACGAGCCACTGCAGTTCTATAGCGGCAAGGATCCGAAGCTGTTTGAGATTGTGGTCAACTCCATCAGTGCGAAGAACCAGATCTCCGGGTACCTGACCACGCCCAAGGGGGCGCCCGTTCCGCCTACCGCTCAATAACCGCGGCGTGGGGCGTGAGCACCAGGCCGGGCTGATACCGGAAGGTAAAGCTGAAGTTCAGGTCTTTGCGCGCGTCCCACTGCTGTTTGGTCAGGCGAAACGACGAGACGAAGGTTCCATCCGCCGAAGCCCCGGGGTCCAGCGTCAAATTGATCGGCAGCGCCGTGCCGTGCGGCACCGGCATATCCGGATAGGCCAGAAACACCCGGTCGTAATCGGATTGGGATGCCGCATAGCTGGAATGGATACCATCGTCCAGCGTGGCATTGGCCAGAACCGTGAGCAGCGAGAGGGGCTGCTTGCTCTGGTTCTTCAGCCGGACTTCCGCAAATACCAAAACCTGGTCGAAACTCTCCTTGGGCATGGGAGCGCCGTTGGCATCCAGGCCCGAGCTCTCGGTGTGCTGGGGGTGCGCCCAAACCGCGACAATTTCCCCGGTGATCGAAGGTGGCTTTTGGCCAGCGATAAAGTAGATGGCGATGCTGATTGAAATTACGGCTGCCGCGGCAACCGTGGTCCATACCAAATGACCGGAACCCTTGGTAAATTCCTCGCCGCGGGCGGCATCGTCGGTTACTTCCCGTGTGTCCTGATGGAGGAGGCTCATAGCGCCCTTATTCTAGTCTGAGAAGCGGTTCGCAGGCTATCAAATCCCGTAAGTCATTGCACAATGGTACCTCGAATCGCACTGAAAATGGGCTTTTGGCGGCAATCGACAGGAATTGTCGCCGCCTGGGGGCGTCTTGGACAACGATTAGAGAACCAATGCAAGCCCCTACCAGTCCGCAGGTTTCTTGATCGGTCGGCTACCCCATCCTTGCTGCAGTTTGATCGCGGCAAGGCTGGACTCAAACTCACGCCCCGGCCTTGACCTACCCCCGCGGCCTCAGCGCAGCCAACAAATCCTTCGCTTCCAGCGTGTTCAGCACATCCGTCGGTCCCAGCCAGGCGCGGCGAAGTTGGCGAATTCCGTAGTCCATCTTCCCCAGGTTGCGGGCGTCGTGGGAGTCGGAGTTGATGGTGATGCGGCAGCCCAGCTCTTTGGCCAGGCGCAAATCGCGGTCGTTCAGGTCAAGGCGTTCGGGGGCTGCATTGTGTTCGACGGCCACGCCCAGCTCACTGGCGCGGCGGAGCACGGCGCCCATATCCATGGCAAAGGGCTCGCGTCGCAGCAGCAACCGTCCCGTAGGGTGCCCCAAAACGCGCACATTCGGGTTTTCGATGGCGCGGATCACGCGAGCCGTCATCTCCTCGCGGCTTTGTTCGAAACGCGTATGCACGCTGGCGATCACCACATCCATCTGCGCCAGCACCTCGTCGTCCATGTCCAGCGCGCCATCGGCCAGGATGTCCACCTCGATGCCGGTGAAGACGCGGATGCGGCCTTCCATGCGCCGGTCCACTTCCTGAATGTTCTCGATGTGCTCCAGGGCGCGCTTTTCATCCAGGCCGCCGGTCATGGCCAGGATCTTCGAGTGGTCGGTGATGGCAATGTACTTGTAGCCCACAGCCAGGGCAGCCTCGGCCATTTCGAGGATTGAGTTGTGGCCGTCGCTGGCCGTGGTGTGCATGTGCAGGTCGCCTTTCAGGTCGCTCTGCTCAATCAGCCTGGGAAGGCTGCCGTGCGCGGCACCCTCGATCTCGCCCAGGTTTTCGCGCATCTCGGGCGGAATCCAATCCATGCCCAGGGCGGCGTAAATCTCCTCCTCGGTAGCCGCGGCAACCACCGACTCGTCGTCCAGCCGCGCCAGCGACCACTCGCTGAGCGTGTAACCCATCTTGAGGGCCCGCTGGCGCAGCGCGACATTGTGCGCCTTGGAGCCGGTAAAGTACTGCAGCGCCGCGCCATAGCTGGCTGAGGGTAGCAGGCGCACGTCCACCTGCAGGCCCTGGCCCACGTGGAAGCTCACCTTGTTTTCGCCCTTGGCGATGATGTCGTGAATGCCGGGATACGCAGCCACGTATTCAACCGCGGCCGAGGTATGCTCCGGAGCGCAGGCGGGGCCGGTGGCCAGCAAATCGAGATCGCCGCAGGTTTCGCGGCCACGGCGCAAGGAGCCGGCGGGAGTGACTCGCTCAATCCCCTTGAAGGCCAGCAGATAGGCGGCAATGCGCCTGGCTTCCTCCTCGGCCACGTCGATGCGGAAGCGCCCCGCGCTGCGCCGGTAGTCGTCGATGCCCTTGCGCAGCTTTTCAATTTGTTTGGCGCCCATGCGCGGCAGTCCCGCCAGGCGGCCGCCATCGATAGCCTCGGCCAGTCCGTCGATACTGGAGATTTTGGCCGCATCCCACAACAGGGCGACAGTCTTGGGCCCCATGCCGGGCAGCTTGAGCAGTTCCAGCAGCCCCGCTCCGTACCGGGCCAGCAACTCGTCGCGCAGCGGCAGCGAGCCGGTGGCGGCAATGGCTTGCAGGTTGGCGGCCATCCCCTTGCCGATGCCGGGAATCTCAAGCAGCCGCGCGGTGTCGGCCGCTGCGGCAACCAGGTCCACGGTGGTTTGCGCGGCGGCTTCCGCGGCGCGGCGGTAACTGCGAATGCGAAAGCTGTCGCCCCCGTCGATCTCCAGCAGATCGGCGGTCTCTTCCAGCAGGCGGCCCATGGTGGGGTTGTCCATCGGTCAAGTCTCCGCGAACAGTATAAGGACAGGAGACAGAGATCGGAGAACAGAGAGCAGGGGCCGGGGCAATCGCATTTGAATCTTCATGGCAAGCGAACGTCTCGG
>PLOG01000145.1 GCA_003142935.1 Acidobacteriaceae bacterium | reverse complement strand
GGCGGCGTGGTGAACGTGACCACCAAAGCCGGCACGAACAAATTCCACGGCGGCGTCTGGGACTTCAACCGGCTGTCGGCCGCCACGTCCAATTCTTACGGGAACGACGCGGCAAACTGGGCCGCTGCACAGCAAGATTTGCCGACGTCGCCCAAGGGCACATACACCCGCAACCAGTATGGATTCCAAGTTGCCGGTCCGGTCTGGAAGGACAAGCNNACCGAGTGGACGAAGGTACGCAGCGCAGCCGTAGAGAACGAAGAGATCTTCGATCCAGCCTTTATCGCCCTACTGCCGGCCAACACAAAGGCTTACTTCGGTACCTATGGCACGGGCGCCGTCCCCTCTTCGGGCGTGGCCGCGACCTGGGGCCAATTAGAGACAACCGCATTTGGTAATCCTCAGCTCAACGGGGATACGCAGATTCCCGCCGCGACGCCGGTTTTTGACAAGGTTACATTCCATGCGCCGTTTGATGCGGGCGGCGGCGTTCCGCNNTGATTGGACGCGCCGACTACAACCCGACCGACAAGACGCAGATGTTCTTCCGCATGGGCCGCGAGAGCATTGTGGAGCAGAACGGCGCCGCTTCGTACAGCGCATACCCAGCGGATGATATAGGCGATACCTCTCTCAACCAGAGCTACCTCTACTCGTTGTCTCACACTTTCAGCACCAACATGTTTGGCAGCTTGAAGACCAGCTTTACGCGTTACAACAACGCGAACTCCTTTGACACGTCGCTGACCTACAGCCCCAACCTGATGTTTGTCGCGCCGACCGATCTATACAGCGGCGGCCTGATTCAGATGCCGGGACTGGAAAACTACTCGGAGCCCGGCGAAGGCGGATTGCCATATGGCGGCCCGCAGAACACCATTCAGATTGAGCCGGATATCTCGTGGACCAAGGGCAAGCACTCGATCCGCTTTGGCGGCCTGTATACCTACATCCAGATGAACGTCGCGTACGGCGCTTATTCCCAGGCCGTAGAGCAGCTGGGCGCGACTGGCGCGGCCAGCATGGCCGATCTGGTCAATTCTGTAGACGATCCCGGCGGAAGCACACTTGTCGCCTTCGATGCCAGGGTCAACCCCCAGGGCAAGTATCCCTGCGTCGCCATGCCAAGTTTCTGGCAAACTAACGCTAACGCAGACCTGAACCAGACCGCAGGTTGCACAGTGACCCCGCCGTTAAGCGCGGCCAACCCCGCGCGCAGTTATCGCTACAACGACTTTGCATTTTACCTTCAGGACAGCTACCGGTACACGCCGAAGCTGACTCTCAACTACGGATTGCGCTGGGAGCACTACGGCGTACAGCACAACAACAAGGCGAATCTGGATTCCAACTTCTACTTTGGCTCAGGCCAAGGCATCGAGGAGCAGACCAGAAGCGGCCAGATGTTCATCGCGGACCAGAGCCCGGTGCACGGATTCTGGAAGGCACGGTGGGGGACGATGGCTCCTCGCGTGGGCTTTGCGTACGATGTCAACGGCAACGGCAAGACCAGCGTACGCGGCGGCTTCGGCATCAGCTACGAACGCAACTTTGGCAACGTAACCTTTAACGCCAGCTTCAATCCTCCGGCCAGCGCCGTGCTGAGTTCGGTTTGCCCGCCTGCGGATGCTACATGCGCCGTCTTGGTTACCAATAATGACCTTGGACCGTTGGGTCTTTCTGGTGGTCCTGCAGCACCGCTGCCTCCGGCTGAGCTGCGCATGCCCGATCCTGAGATCGAAGTGGCGCAGACACAGTTCTGGAGCTTTGGCGTACAGCACCAAATCACCCCCAGCACTGTGGCGCAGGCAACCTATAGTGGTGCGCACAGCATTCACCTGTATGACGTGGAGAACATCAACGAGCTGGGCGCGGGCCAGGCTTATCTCGGCGACCCCTACACCTTTGGCGGCGACTGCTCCACCACGATCCCTGCCGGCGGTACCGTCCCTCCTCCTTGCCTCAACCGGCCGAACGATCAGTACTCGAACATCAACATGCGCGGCAGCATGGGTTCCGGCAGCTATCAGTCTCTGCTGCTCGGCATTCAATCGCAGAACATTCACGGCACAGGACTCGATATAGTCGCGAACTATACCTGGTCGCACTCTCTGGATGATCTGAGCTCGACCTTCGGCGACAGCCTGCAGGGTGGTTCCGGATACATCGGCTCTCTGGGTTACACCAGCCTGCTCGATCCGAAGCTGGACTGGGGCAGTTCCGACTACGACATCCGGCAGCGCCTGACGGTTTCGCCAATCTGGGCGATGCCGTGGTTCAAGACTGGGTCGTTCATCGAGAAGGAAGTATTGGGCGGTTGGACGATATCCGGCATCGGTACGATCCGCACGGGCATTCCGTTCTCCGTCTACGACTATAACGACGTTTACAACGGCTATACCGTTCCGCGTTTGACGCCGTCCTCGCCGGTTACCAATTACAAGGTTGGCACGCCGCAGGTAATCGACCCGATCGTGGCTCCGAACCAATACGCCGCGCTGACAATTCCGTCGCCAATCGCCAATGGGCCGGGCGGGACCGAGTTACCTTTCAACACAACACTAGGCATCTCGGACTTCGGACCGTTCCCAGCCGCCATGACCCGCCGCAATTCATTCCGTGGTCCTGGGGCATGGAACGTGGACATGGCGCTGGACAAAAAGTTCCCGATTACCTCGGGCGTAGGCATGGAGTTCCGCGCTGAGGGATTCGACGTCCTCAACCATCACAACTACTACGTGAACACGACTACCCTTGATTACAGCGGGCCCTCAACACCGATGCAAGTTATCGAAGAAAAGGGCGGTCTTGGTTCGCTGGCTACCGGCGGCAACCACGACGAGCGCCGCTTCCTCCAGTTCTCTCTGAAGCTGTTCT
>PLOG01000218.1 GCA_003142935.1 Acidobacteriaceae bacterium | reverse complement strand
TAGTACCTTGACCGCCTATAAAGGTAATCAGTGTAGATACTTGTCGGGGGCCATTTCAGGATGTATAGCTGAGGTATGAGCAGAGGCAAGCGACTTGAGATTGATCTGAAGCCACGGGATCGGCAGCAGGTAGAGAAGTTATTGGGGGGCGGGTTGCAAGCAGTGCGCACGACCTTGCGCGCATTAGCCTTGCGTCAAATGGATCAGGGGCAGTCCACGCCTGCGGTGGGTGTCAACCTCGGGCTTTCTGCCAAGGCCGTGTGGCAGATCGGAAGACGGTACATCGATGGCGGCCTGGAGCGCGCATTGTTTGATGCATACCGCCCTGGCAAGGCTCCAGGTCTGGATCAGCAGGAACAGCAGCGGATTATCGCCGTGGTCTGTTCGCCGCCGCCAGAGGGGCGGGCCCGTTGGACGGTGCGGCTGTTGACCGAGGAAGTAATTAAACGCAAACTTGTTCCTCGAGTGGGCAGAGAGACCATTAGAATTTTGCTCGAAAGCCATGACCTCAAGCCATGGCGGGAAAAAAATGTGGTGCGTGGGAGAGTTGGATGATGAGTATATCTTCAAGATGGAAGACGTGCTCAAGATATACGAAAAGCCCCTGTCAGAACGTGAGCCTGTGGTTTGCGTCGACGAAAAGCCGGTGGTGTTGCATAAGGATACGAGGCCTTCGATTCCCATGCAGCCCGGACAAGTGGCACGACGTGACTATGAGTACGAGCGCTGCGGTACGGCCAACGTCTTTTGCGGCATCGAGCCCAAGGCTGGCGTTCATTTCACCAAAGTAACGCCGACGCGCGCGTCCCCCGAGTTTGCCGACTTCATCTTGGAGATCGCCGCGCACTATCCCGCCGCTGACACCATCCATCTGGTCATGGACAACTTGAGCACGCATACCCGCAAGGCGCTGGTGGATCGCTTCGGTGAAGTGGCGGGCAGATGGTTGTGGGATCGTTTTACCGTTCACTACACACCGAAGCATGGAAGCTGGCTCAACCAGGCTGAGATTGAGATTGGCATCTTCAGTCGCCAGTGCCTTGGAAAGCGAAGGATTGGGGATATCGCCACATTGCGATGCCAAGCCAAGGCCTGGCATCGCCGCACCAACCGCGACAAAACCAAGATCCAATGGAAGTTCACCAGGAAGCTGGCGCGCCTGAAACTTAATTACTCATTCAAGCGGTCACAGCACTAGTGCCCAAAAGTCCTAATTCTACTCGGATAACCCAAAGTGGGGTATTCATGGACCCAATGGGAGACAAACATTCATTACGATCGACGATGACTTATACTTCGCCGAGAACCAGAAAGTATCTGACCAAAGGATCCCGTTTGGCAAATACACAAAATCCTTCCTCACCACCTTGGGTGGCCGTGAATTGACTGTAACATTCGAGCACCCCATTGTTATTTGTTTACGTACTCTGCGCGGGACCATAGTTCAGGTACTCTTGAGAATCTGTAGCTCTCAATTCAATAGGAATATGGGGGCCGGTTCGGTTATGGCCCTTATCGGCACTTGCCTGAGCATCATTTCTTATCCAATCTATCTTCACTATCTCGGATATCATCGCTATGGCCTTTGGCTTGTCCTAAGCGTAATTGTGTCGGTAGCGCAATTGGGCAATCTTGGGATACCGTGGGCGCTGATGAAGTTAGTGGCAGAGGATCATGGTCATGGGGATTGGGAAGGTGTCAAAACCTATATCAATGTTGGATGCGGCATCATACTCGCAATCGGCCTTATGTTTCTGGGTGCGGTGATTTTCGCCCGACCCTATATCCTTGGCTGGTTTAAGCTCACCGGTGCTGACGCAAGCGCCGTCTTTTCAATGCTTCCCTATGTCGCAGCCCTATCCGTCCTAGCGCTCTTGTTTTCGACATTTAATGCCGCCTTGGGCGGACTCGGTCGGATGGATCTTACGAGCTATAATGAGACGCTTGTTCAGGTATTCATAATCTGTTTTTGCGGATTCCTGCTCTATTTGGGCCTCGATCTGCGTGCCATGGTGCTAGGTACACTAGCGGGGTATGTCGTTGCGCAAGTATTGTCGTTCTCACAAGTCCAAAGGATTATGCCGATTTCTCTGATCGCGCGTACGAGCCTTAGCTCACACAAGACCAGGCAGTTACTTGGTACGGGTGGGTGGATCTTGGTTGGCGGTATCTGTTCGATGATGGTCCTTCCATTTTCCCGTTTGATGCTTTCTCGTTACGCAGGACTAGAGGCGGTCGCTGTGAATGACATGTGCCTGACAGGCAGCATGCGAGTGAGGAATATATTCGATTCTGCTTTCAGGCCGATGATGCCTGAGGTGAGTAGTCTTCGAGTGAAGGGGCGAGTAAATTTGCACGACCGGGTCAGGACGATTGACCGCAAGGCATTTCTTCTGATTTTGACGGTTGCATTGCCGGTGTTTGTCGGATTGACAATTTTGATGACTCCGTTGCTGCGCCTGTGGCTTCATCGGAGTTTCAATCCTTTATTGCCCAGCACCTTCAGAATTGCTCTCATAGGAGCATTCGCGAGCCTTTTGGGATCATCCGCTTACTACGTGCTGATCGGACTTGGAAGAGCGCGCGACGCGGCCAATGCCACTGCGATTCAGTTTGCCGTGAATGCCGCAGTGTTGCTGGCAATAGCACTGGGCACAAAGCATATTTCGGTAGGCGAAGCGGCCGCGGCGTACGGCATAGCGACTGGGTCTACGACGCTTTATCTTCGTGTCCGTCTTTATGTACTCGCGCGGCCAAAAGAGTCTGCGTTTGGCCATCTTAGCGTATGAAGTAATGACGCCACCATCTAAACACCTGCTCGGTGCGTTTAAAAATCCGTCAAGAGAGACCAGAAAGGCAAAGACCTGAATGAAGCGCGCGATTCAATTTCTTGCGAACACATTAGGATACGAAGTGCACAGGCGATCCTGGTTTGGACCTCGTGAGAGATCAAAGATGATGAAAGGGCTCGGAATCAACCTTGTACTCGATGTTGGAGCAAACGATGGACCCTACGCAACCAATCTGAGGAAGGATGGATACAAGGGAAGGATCTGGTCGTACGAACCGCTACACAAGACCTTTGCCGATCTCGCTAAAGCTGCTGCGTCCGATGATCTGTGGAGGACAATTAATTGTGGATGTGGGGCCGGCGCGGGTACTGCTGTGATCAACGTAGCGAAGAATAGCTACTCGAGTTCGCTGCTTCCGATGCTTGAAGCACATTCTGTAAATGCCCCGTATGCGGAATATGTATCGCGAGAAACAGTCTCAGTATGCTCTCTCGATGACAGCGTAATGCCGTCCTTAAAGCCCGAAGATAAGGTGTGGCTAAAGGTGGACACGCAAGGTTACGAAGCGGAGGTGTTCAAAGGAGCCACGCGCCTGTTGCCCCATGTTAGAGCACTGGAGTGTGAGCTTTCCCTCGTACCGCTCTACGAGGGGCAGTTACTAATCGACGAGTTGATCACGATGATCTACAGGATGGGATTTCGAATGGTAGGTGTTGCCCCGGTGTTTTGGGAGTTGGAGACGGGGGTCACCTTGCAAGTTGATGGAACATTCGTCAGAGCGCGGGAGGTCGATCACCGCTTGTAAATTGGGATTGTCCCGTGCGCAGAGCCGCTCAGTTGGCTGAGTCGGCTCCGCCCGCGTCTGATTACGACTCTGGCTCTAAGCCGATGGCGGTATCAAGAGTCGCACGCTTTGAGGGCCGACTTTGCGTCGAAGCCAAAGATCCCGCGAGGAGTAAGGAATGAACCATAGGCTAAAGATAGGTTTTGTTTCTTTGGAGGACCCAAGTGATGTAAAGGGATGGTCCGGAATTCCCTTCCACCTTCTAAAGGCGCTTGAAAAACAGGACGTTTCGATAGAGGTGTTTGGTCCGCTAAAGCGAAACTTTCGTTATCCGCTTCTGTTCTTCAAAATCGCCGCACGTCTAATCGGGAAAGAGGTTGAGTTTAGCCGTTTTCCGATGGCGCTGCGCTCCTATGCCAGACAATTGCAACAGAAAATGCGAGAGCATCCAGTAGATGTGATCCTGTCTACCAGTTCGATCCCGATCTCGAAGCTCAAGTGCTCCGTCCCGATCGTCTTCTATACGGATGCAATCTTTCACATGATACCTGGATACTACGGCGGGATATGGGACCGCCTTACGACTGGCGCCTTAAGACGAGGCAAGCTGCAGGAGGAAGAAGCACTCGATCATTGCACAATTGGAGTTTATTCTTCAAATTGGGCAGCTGCGGGCGCAAGAAAATTGACCGAGCCGAGAAAAATCCGTGTGGTCTCATTCGGAGCAAACATGGCGGTGGATCATGATCGCAATGCCGTCGAAGAATGGGTCGATGCGAGATTAACTCGGGAACCCGTGGAATGTCGTCTGCTGCTGATAGGTGTGGACTGGAGAAGGAAGGGCGGAGATGCCGCTGTCGAAACTGCACGATTGCTCAATGAAATGGGAGTAAATACGAAATTGACAATCGTCGGCTGTCAACCTGAGGGAGAAGTTCCGGAATTTGTTGAAGTTCTAGGCTTTATCAGTAAGCAGACTTCTGAAGGACGGGACAGGTTGAAAGAGTTGTACCGGAAAGCGACATTTTTTATATTGCCTACTAAAGCCGAATCGTCTGCCATAGTCTATTGCGAGGCAAGCGCCTTTGGAGTTCCGATACTTACCTTCAAGACAGGGGGAGCGGAGGACTACGTCAGAAACGGCATTAATGGGATTTGCTTGCCCTGCGATAGCAAGCCTGAAAGCTTCGCAGAAAGTGTAATGGAGCTTATTAAAGATAAAGATTGCTATTCCGCACTTTGTCTAAGGGGATTCAGCGAATATAAGGATCGATTGAACTGGGACAGCACTGCGGGCGCATTAGTGAATTCATGCCGCGAGGCTATCCATGGCCGCAAGGCTTAATGTTTTGGATGAACAAGTAAACGATGGTACCCGTGAGTTGAATCGTCGAACATCAGGAAGGCTTCAATCGTACAGGCAGTTGCGGTCGCTCCCCGGCAACTGCAGGATGAGGTGAAGTCAGCTATGACTCAGGTTGAGAATCAGAGCGAGGCGGCGGTGCGTGAACGCTCTCCGGGGGCGGATTTCATTGACATTGTAGTCTTTCTCATTCCTTGCTTGCGGTTCATTCAACTGAAATTAGTCGGGGTCTTAAGCGGTTCCGACATCCTGGTCTTGGTTGTCTTTCTCGTTCTAGTTTTCCGCAGAGGAATGCGGATTGAGACGCCAGCTGGCAAGTTGCTGATGCTCCTGTGCTCGTTGTGGCTTGTCTCACAATGCGTGACTGATATTGTACGGCACTCTGCGTTCACGGACTATGCACGAGGCTGGAGCAATATCGGGATGACCATTGCCTACTTGGCCGTCCTCTGGACGCTTCTGTATGGACGGCCGCGGCGGGTTGTGCTTTACGGATGGGGGTTAGTTCTAGGAGGTATTCTGACGTTTTTCATCAGTCCCGACGACTTGATGAACGACTACCCATGGAAATTTGGAATCGGCATTCCAGTGACTCTTGCTGTGTTTCTACTTGCTTCCCGCAAAGAGTGCAGCGGCCACTGGCCAATCACGTTCAGCGCGGGAATAGGCGTAGTCAACTTTGCGTTGGGCGCCCGAGGAATCGGGGGATTCTGCCTGGCGACGGTTCTGTATCTTCTGGTCACACGCTATATGCACAGGAAAGGCATGGGGAGTCGAAAGCTAAAAGCAAGATCGTTAGTGACAATTGTCGCCTCGATGATCATAGGCCTTGCCGGAA
The DNA here is from genome assembly GCA_003142935.1 of Acidobacteriaceae bacterium. Taxonomy (GTDB): domain Bacteria; phylum Acidobacteriota; class Terriglobia; order Terriglobales; family Acidobacteriaceae; genus Telmatobacter. Next base: position 15,141 of record PLOG01000218.1, on the reverse strand, counting down.
TCTTGTGGGCCTATCAAATTGCGGCCAGCAGTGGGATACTTGGCGCGGATGCAAGGAATAAGTACGAAACGCAGGCTAGCGGGCAATACGGTATCCTCCTTGGCGGGCGGGTGGAAATGTTGGGATATCTTCCGGCAATTTATGATTCACCGATTCTAGGGCATGGCTCATGGGCAAAGGATCCGACCTATCTGATTGCGGAGCACCAGGCTCTTGCGCTGATGGGATACTCATTTGCTGATGAAGTTTCAACAGACGAAATGGAAGCGGGGCTAATTCCAACCCACTCGTACATTTTTGGCGCTTGGGTCGATGCAGGTATTCTTGGTGCTGTCTTCTGGGGATGGATCTGGGTAATGACCCTCAGGATATTAATGCAGGTCCATCCTTCTTCGGCTCTGCTGATGCCGCTCTTGTGCTTTGCAGCGTTTTCGCTATTGTGGGACATTTTGTTTTCGCCCTACGGTGCGGAAATGAGAATCATTAGTCCGTACTACATCGTGCTGGTCATATCCTATTGGCGGAAGTCGCCGCACACTGTTTCAGAAGTCGTGTTGGGCGTCGCGAAATAAAGGCCAGCGCACTCGATCGGTTAAGCTTGAACCTCAGTCAAACACAAGAAAGCGAAGCAAGAGTACGGAGATCTATGGTACGGGTCAGCATCGTCACCATTTCGTTCAATCAGGCGCAGTTTTTAGAACGTACAATTCTGTCAGTTCTGACGCAGGATTATCCAGATATTGAATACATTGTGGTTGATCCTGGATCAACAGATGGCAGTCGTGACATTATAGAGCGATATAGTTCGCACATCTCGAAGGTTATTCTGCGTCCTGACCGCGGAGCTGCAGATGGTTTGAATGGTGGATTTGCCGATGCAACTGGACAGATTCTTGGTTTTCTTAACTCCGACGATATGCTCCTGCCGGGAGCGGTGACTGCGGCAGTGAGTTTCCTTGATCAACATGAAGATGTAGACGTCGTAAGTGGTCACAGCAATTTAATTGCTCCGGACGATCGATTCTTAAGGCGCTTGTATTCTGATCGGATGTCTCTGCGGCGATGCATCTACGGCGGAGTCATCCTTTTGCAGCCATCCACATTTTTCCGTCGCAAGATATTTGATCGAGCAGGGGGGTTTCACGCGGAAAGCCGGGCATGCTGGGATGGAGAGCTTTTTCTTGAATTGGCGCGGGCCGGAGGCAAATTTGCCATCGTGGATGAATTCTGGAGTTCCTATCGCATTCACGCAGAGAGCATGACTGGATCCAAGAGCAATTCAATGCGGATACAGCAGACTCGCGACGCAATTTTTACTCGGGTAATGGGCAGACAACCTCAGAGATGCGATAGGCTGCTCGCCTTTGGCTATCGCATTCTCCGTCACATTTTGAATCCCATGGATACTTGGGAACGGGTCCGTCGCGGGTCTGTCTTCGGACGCCCGCTGGATAGCTGACTTCCTCAATTCTGCTTAACGCCGCATTCGCCCTGGTGACCCGGGGCGAGCCTGCTCACCGGTACTTCCAGTGAGGGTAGATGAAATCGCGTTTACTAGTCTCGATTGTGGCGCTGTTCTTGCCTTGGCCTTTGCGTCGTCTCGTACTCGTTTACCTGCTGGGATATTCCATTCATAAGACAGCACGGCTCGGATACTCCTTGATTTGTCCAGTCCACCTTGAGATGGAACCGGGTGCCTACATTGGACATTTGACTTTCTGCAAGACAGGAGTCGACCTTCTCCGCATGGGAAAGGGCGCGGCGATCGGTAATCTGAATTGGATCACTGGCGAGCCGCTAGGGACGTCTCTTCATTTCCAGGACCTGGAGGCACGTCGTCCAGAGCTGATCGTCCATGATCAAGCTGCGATTACAAATCGGCATTTTGTCGATTGCACGGCGACTGTGTCTATTGGTCGATTTAGCACGTTTGCTGGGCTTCGCTCGACAATCCTGAGTCACAGCATCGATCTTGATTCTTGTCGGCAGACTGCTGAGCCCGTTTCAGTCGGTGAATATTGCTTCGTAGGCGCGTTGACCGTTTTACTACCTGGAGCCGCATTGCCGGACTATTCGGTTCTAGGTGCAAATTCATTGCTAAACAAGCATTACAACGAACCATATTATCTGTATGCCGGCTGCCCCGCTCGACCTATCAAGCAACTATCTCCGGATTGCAAGTATTTCACTCGCACGACGGGATTTGTGAAGTGACTTCATCCTTTTTCTGTTCGCAGCCCTACTGTATGTGCCATCGAAGCCGTGCAAGCGCCCTTTAGGTCTATAGTGTGCGGGTCCGCACACATTGCAAGTTCTGTATACTTTTTGAACAACTGGAGCGTTGAATCGGGTGAGGATCGTTGGATTTGTTGAAGGCGCACGAGGGGATTCGCCAGGGATTGTCGGCGTGCCCATGATACTCAAGAGCACGGCAGCGCAGGGGCACAGTATCATTTTGCTCATGGGCGGGTCGCCCAGTCTTGGCAGCGGTAGATTTGTCGTTCCCGATGCTGAATCTGCCTTGGCGCGAGAGGAAGGAAATGGAACCTTCGGGATCATCAGCATCAAGTCGCGGACTATTTGGTTTTTGTGCCCTTCCATTCTCTGGCGCTTCAGCAGGCTCGTTCGTGATGCTGATTTCGTCACTCTACATTCCTTATACTCATTCCCTGTATTAGCCGGGTACCTGTTGGCACGTTTTCATCGGAAGCCATACGGGATATCCCCTCACGGAGTGCTCGCGCCGTTTCAGCGCGTGGTTAGTGCTCGCAAGAAGTGGATATATAACAAAGTATTTGCCAATCGAATTCTTCAGGATGCCTCAGTGATCTTTTATAGCGCCGAGGGAGAGCGTAAAGAGACTGCTGTATTGAAGCTCCGACCGCCTTCTGTCCTCGTGCCTGACGGTTTTGATCCGAGCGGGTTTGCGATTCTTCCTACGAGGGGGCGATTTCGGGAACAGTTCTTTGGCGGCCACAAAGGCCCTCTGGTTCTTTTTCTCGCAAGATTGAACGCAAAAAAGGGGCTTGAACTCCTGATTGAGGCCATGCGATCCGTGATCGCCGAGAGACCGGCTGTTCGGCTTGCGATCGTCGGACCTCCGGACCCCGTATCGTTCAACAAGGATGTTCTTCGATGGGTCAAAGACAATAATATCGAGGCTCAGACAGTGCTGACTGGCATGGCCGATAAGGAAATGCGACTGCAGGCCTTTGCCGACTCTGACGTCTATGTGTTGCCGTCGCACGCTGAGAATTTTGGATTTACTGTATTTGAGGCGATGGCATGCGGCATTCCTGTTGTTGTGAGCGACACACTCAACTTTGCGCCCGATTTTGCCCGCAGTGGCGCTGGCTTTGTTGTGCCTCGAACGCCGGAGGCTTTCTCTGACTCAATCCAAAAACTAATCGACCAGCCAGACCTCCGCGCCGAAATGGGCGCTCGCGGCCGGAATCTCGTTCGTCAATACTCTCCTAAGGAGACAGGTAGGAAGGTTGCGAAAACAGTGGAGAGCATTCTGCATCGTAGGCCCTTTCCCGAGGATTTGGTTCCTAAGAATGGTTATTGACTTCAGGCGATAGCCGATTTAAATTCCAGCAAACAATCTATCACCGCAGAATGTAATTCTCATGCTCATTAGTAGTGTAGAGAAGCTAATTGTTGAGGAAGACAAATGAACGAAAGCTTGAAGTGGGTACTCAGAAGATTTCTCCCGCGCACTCTGAGCGAGCACACAATCTTGGGCGGCCCTTTGCGTGGAAGTGAAATTGTAACCTCGTGGCATGACTATCCAGCCGCGATTCTCGGCCGAACAGAAGATGCTTTGCTCGATTACTTTAAGAACCAAGTGGGCAACGGGGAGACTTGGCTGGACATAGGAGCGCATTACGGCTACACCGCTATCGCACTAAGCAAACTGGTCGGACCCTCTGGTCGCGTTTTCGCATTCGAGCCAATGCTTACTACGTCGGGTTGCATTTCCCGTGCAAGATTCCTAAATAATATTCCGCAACTTACAGTAATTCCCATGGCCTTAGGGGATTGCCAGGACATGACTATTGACACCCTGCAATCAGTGCGGGGAATGATCGATAGTACTTTGCAGGGTTCGACGGGATTCAAGGAAACGTTTGTGGCTTCCCGGCTGGACTGGCTTTGGCCGAGAATTTCTGGGTCCGATTTGCGAATTCACGGCGTCAAAATCGATGTGCAGGGAATGGAATTGCAAGTACTTGAAGGGATGGCAACCCTCGCGAGGAGTTATCGGCCTAAATTGCTGATCGAGCTACACAAGGGAGTTTCGCGACAGAGGCTGCTCGATTTGGTCGCTTCGATTGGATATCTTCCTCAAGCATCGCCGGTTGAGCCGCTTCCAGGCGAGAGAGATCCTGTCTATGCGGATGATCGAACCTATCTGTTCACGGCTAATCCTGGGCAATAGACTGCAGCGATTTGGCTGGAATTGAAATGAATGCCATAACGGAAACGCCTTTACTGGCGTGCTAAGCAGTTAGATATCCGTAGTGTCACTGTCACTGCATAAGTTATCAGAGCAGTCCGTTTCCGGGTCTTCACATAGGAAATTCGAGGCTGAGAGGGTCAAGGAAAGAGTAAATGATTATCACGAGAACGCCTTTTCGTATCACACTCGGAGGTGGTGGTACGGATCTTCCTTCTTACTACGAGAACCACGGTGGGTTCATTTTTTCGGCGGGACTCGATAAGTATATGTTTATCGATTCAAACCGGCCCGTCGTTGACGACTTGATTCGCGTCAAATACACGAAGTCTGAGACTGTCGAGCATGTCGATGAACTCCAGCACGAGATCGCGCGTGAGATTTTTCGCTACACAGGAGTCGAGAAGAACATTGAGATCAGTTCACTCGCCGACATTTCGGCGGGTACGGGTTTGGGATCTTCGAGCTGCTACGCTGTCGGGTTACTGCACGCTATTCACACAATGAATCGCGACTATGTTCCTCTTGCGCAACTGGCCGAGGAGGACTTTCACATCGAAGCCAACATTCTAAAGCGGCCGATCGGCAAACAAGACCCATATATGGCGGCCTTTGGCGGGTTGACAGTTTTGGATATCGCAAAAAACGGGGATGTGAAGGTCCGCAAGGCTAACGTCTCGTATGAAGTTGCAGATGAGTTGAACAAGAACATTTTAGTCTTCTACACTGGCAAAACCCGCAGCGCCGATGAGATTCTGCGCGAGCAGGAGGCGGGAGCTAGAGAGGGCAGGGTCAATGTTGTGGATAGCATGCATTACATCAAGGAACTGGGCTACCGGATTCTCGATGCGGTTGAAAGCGGCAATATCGATGACGTAGGCAGGAAATTCCACGAACATTGGCAATACAAAAAGAAGATCTCTTCCAAGATGTCGAGCCCGCATTTCGATCGTATTTACGATGCCGCCCAGAACAGCGGAGCACTCGGGGGAAAGATTTCAGGTGCCGGAGGAGGAGGGTTCTTCACATTTTATGTGCCGGCAAACCACAGGCAATTTCGTGAGGCAATGCGAGAGTGTGGACTGCGCGAAATGCGCTATCGCTTCGACTTCGAGGGCACAAAGGTGCTTACCGACTTTTGAAACACGCGCTCTACGAATATTGCCCGGAGTGAGGATTGTGGCCGCTATGAGTTCATATGGCAGCAGAGGCGCGGTTTTCCTCGATCGCGACGGCACAATCATTCAACAGGTTGAACTGATGTGCCAGGTCAGACAATTGAGGCTTCTACCAGGCGCCGCTAATGCCATTCGTCTATTCAATGAAAAAGAGATACCGGTATTGATCGTCACGAATCAACCGGTAGTTGCCAGAGGCACCTGCACCGAGGATGAAGTTGAACTTATTCACGATGAATTGAAGCGGCGCCTGCTGAACAAAGGTGCTCATATCGACGGAATTTATTATTGTCCACATCACCCGAACGCAACTCTTGAAAAGTACCGCGTGAAATGTTCATGCCGTAAACCTGGGACGGGCATGTTTCTTCGCGCAGCTCGTGAACGATGTGTCAATCTTAGCCGTAGCGTAATGATTGGTGATACGACGCAAGACATCATGGCGGGTACGCGCGCTGGGACCCGCACCATTCTTGTGCGGACCGGACACGGTGGGCGCGATCCGTGGCAATACGAATGTGCGCCAGATTGGACAGCCAGAAACCTGCTGGAGGCTGCACGCCTTTGGTTGGAAGCGAATAATCTATGATCCGGCAAGCCGGAATCCTTTGCGCGGGGCTGGGCACAAGATTGCGGCCGTTCACCGATAAGGCTCCAAAACCAATGCTTCCGCTCTTGGGCGTGCCGATGATTGAGTGGAATATCAGGCGCTTTCGCCAGTTTGGGGTAATGGACTACTTTATCAATTTGCACTATCTTCCTGAAGTACTGAATAACTACCTGGGAGACGGCAGCCGCTTGGGCGTACGCATTCATTATCATTTCGAGCCGGAATTGCTGGGCACGGCCGGGGGTATTAAGAGCTTCGAAGATCAGCTCGACGAGGAATTCTTCCTCATGTACGGCGATATCTTCAGCAACGTCGATTACGGCGCCATGGAGAGGGCCTGGCGTCAGAAACCTGGCGCACTAGGCATGCAAACCATGAAGCTGGCGACGAATTACGCAGATGCCGATGTCGCCGAGTTGGACGGGGAGGGACGCGTTACTGCAGTTCATCCGAAGCCGCACACGTCAGTGTATACAAACGCCTACCGCATGCGCGGCATTTTCATTCTCCGGCGCGAGATACTCAACGATGTGCCAGTCGGAGAGTACTTTGAAATAGGTAATCACCTTTTACCCGCTGTGGTAGCCAAGGGCGAGCCTTTTTGGGGATACGTCTGTAGTGACTATTCCAAAGGCATCGACACCCTTGAGAAATGGAAAGAAGTTGAAGAGCACGTGCGCGGAAACGGCTTTGCCGGGGATTGCAAGAGCGTCGAAAACTGCTAGGCTGATAATCGGATTTGTCTAACTTGACCACGGGTTTCACCTATTGCTTGCGCAATGAAATACGACTGGTGAGCATCCGCCTATTTAGGTCAACTCAAACGAAGCAACAAACTGCTTCTTGAACCTTGAATCGGGAAATTTAATGCCCAAGACTTCTGATTTGAAGATCAAAATTTTTGCCGACGGTGCCGATTTTGAGAGCATGATGGCGCTCTACGCAGAGCCTTACATCAAGGGGTTCACAACCAACCCCACTCTGATGCGAAAGGCCGGCATCACAGACTACGCGGCGTTTGGAAGAAAGATTCTAAATGCAATTCCCGATCGCCCGATCTCCCTGGAAGTCTTTGCTGACGATTTCGCGAACATGGAGAAGCAAGCCCGTGTGATTGCCGGTTGGGGTAGCAACGTGAACGTGAAGATTCCGGTGACGAATACCAAGGGTGAGTTTAGCGGTGAGCTGATTCGGCGCCTTTCCAGCGATGGCATAGTCCTGAATGTCACAGCCATCTTGAGCCTGAACCAGGTTATGCGTGTGGCAGAAGCTCTGGATTCGAAAACTGCGGCGATTGTTTCGGTTTTTGCGGGTCGAGTAGCCGATACCGGAGTCGACCCTGTGCCGTTGATGACCGAAGCACTTCATACTTTGAAGTCACTTCCCAAGGCTGAATTGCTCTGGGCCAGCCCACGCGAATTGCTTAATATTTTCCAAGCAAATCAAATTGGAACGCACATTATCACCGTCACGCACGACCTCTTGAAGAAGCTTGCCGGCGTAGGATACGATCTCGAAGCGTTTTCACTCGATACCGTGAAAATGTTCTACAACGACGCGGTAGCCAGCAGTTTCTCGATCAAAACTTAGCCGGAAATGGCGTGAGCCGGGACAGATTTAGTACCGTGAGGGAAAGACGATGGAAACTTACATCTCCCGCTATCTGCGGGAAGTTGGTCAGATAGCAGAACAAATCGATCAGCGGCAGGTGCAGGGCATTATCGACGTGCTCGTCGAGACCAGAAAGCACAATGGGCGGCTTTTCATTCTTGGTGTCGGTGGGGGGGCGGGCAACGCGACCCATGCAGTCAACGACTTTCGCAAGATTGCTGAAATCGAAAGCTATGCGCCGACAGACAATGTCAGTGAACTGACAGCCCGCGTAAACGACGACGGCTGGGAAACGAGCTTTTCACGATGGTTGCAAGGGAGTCACTTACGCGAAGGCGATGCGCTGCTGGTCTTTTCCGTTGGCGGCGGCAACCTCGAGAAAAATGTCAGCGCCAACATTGTCAGGGCTGTTGAGCTTGCGCAGAAAGTTGGGGCTAAGATTACCGGTATCGTTGGGCGTGACGGAGGCTACACAGCGAAAGTTGCGGATGCGGCTGTGGTGATTCCGACAATTTCAGACGACACTGTGACTCCTCACGCCGAAAGTTTCCAGGCCGTGGTTTGGCATCTAATTGTTTCCGATCCACGATTGAAGGCGCACGAGATGAAGTGGGAGTCAACGAAATAGGCCGAGATCGTATTGCAAGAAACGATTTCTTAGCTCATATCTATAGATTCGCATTGCCCAGTACCGATTGCATCAGGATCAATATTATGTGCATTGCAGGCAAGACCTCCTCACCGGACAAAAAAGGGAACGAAAGAAGCTGTGCGCGAGAGCCGTGTTGCAGGGGCTGCTCCGGCATTGCTATAAATCGGCGTATCTGAGAATGGGGGATTATACTTCGCAAATGAAAAAGGCACTAATCACCGGCTGCACAGGCCAGGACGGTTCTTACCTTTCCGAGTTCCTTCTTGCAAAAGGCTACGAAGTTCATGGCCTCAAGCGTCGTGCTTCGAGTTTCAATACCGATCGTGTAGATCACATTTTTCAGGACTTCCACGAATCCGATAATAGGTTTTTCCTTCACTATGCCGATCTTACGGACGGCAGCTCGCTTTCCTCGATCCTGCATGAACTTGAGCCGGATGAAATCTACAATCTGGGCGCACAGAGCCATGTGAAAGTGAGTTTCGAAGTGCCGGAGTTTACGGCGGATGTAGTGGCTCTGGGAACGCTGCGCCTGCTTGAGGCCGTGAGGTTAACAGGTGTCAAGTGCCGCTTCTACCAGGCCTCATCGAGCGAAATGTTCGGGAGCGCGCCGCCTCCTCAGGGGGAGGAAACGGTCTTTCATCCGCGCAGCCCTTACGCGTGCGCCAAGGTGTTTGGCCATAACATCACGGTGAACTATCGCGAGAGTTATGGAATTCATGCATCGAGCGGGATTCTATTCAACCACGAATCCCCACGGCGCGGCGAGACCTTTGTTACTCGCAAGATCACTCGGGCTGTGGCGCGCATCAAGCACGGAGTTCAACAAAAGCTGTTCCTCGGCAATCTCGACGCAAGGCGGGATTGGGGTTTCGCTCCCGATTACGTACGTGCCATGTGGTTGATGCTGCAACAGGAGACGCCAGATGACTATGTGATCGGTACAGCAGAGGCACATACTGTGCGGGAATTCGTAGAGCTTGCCTTTTCAACCGCCGGTATGGACTGGCGCGAGTATGTGGAGGTCGACCCACGCTACTTCCGGCCGGCCGAGGTTGACTATCTTCTGGCCGACACTTCCAAAGCGCGCAGGATTCTGGGATGGGAGCCTACGGTGACGTTCAAAGAGTTAGTTCGCATTATGGTCGAGGCGGACCTTCTGGAACTGGAAGCCCGCAGAAAGGGCGGCGCCGAGGCGCTCCGGCTCGCGGCTACCGCGGAAGGCATGCACGCATGATCGACTTGTTTAGCAAGAGTATCGTGGTTACCGGGGGGGCTGGATTCCTCGGAAGGCATCTGATTCGCCGGATCGAGAGAGCGGGTTGCCTGAACGTCTTCGTTCCTATCCAGAATGATTACGATCTTACGCGCATCGATGCGATCGATCGCTTGTTCGACGAGCATCGCCCGGACGTGCTGATCCATATGGCGGCGGTTGTTGGCGGCATCGGGGCGAACCGGGCGAACCCCGGCCGGTTCTTCTACGACAACGCGATCATGGGGATTCAACTGATCGAAGCGGCACGGCGTTTCGGAGTTGAGAAGACAGTCGTTCTGGGCACGATTTGTGCTTATCCGAAATTCACACCGGTTCCTTTTCATGAGGAGGCTTTATGGGATGGGTACCCGGAGGAAACGAATGCCCCGTATGGGCTGGCGAAGAAGATGCTGCTCGTGCAGTGCCAGTCCTATCGCGAGCAGTATGGCATGAACGCAATCTTTCTCCTGCCTGTAAATCTGTACGGGCCGGGCGACAATTTTGATCTGGAGTCCTCTCATGTGATTCCGGCTCTGATCCGCAAATGCGTTGAGGCTGTGGAGTCGGGGCGCGAGGAGATCGTCCTGTGGGGCGATGGATCGCCTACGCGCGAGTTTCTCTACGTGGAAGATGCGGCTGAGGGCATTCTGTTGGCTACGGCGCAATACGACAAATCCGATCCGGTGAATCTGGGGAGCGGAATGGAAATCTCCATCCACAATCTGGCAACGACGATCGCCGAGATAACCGGGTTTACAGGGAAGATCGTCTGGGATGCGACTAAACCGAACGGCCAGCCGCGACGGTGTTTGGACGTGTCCAGGGCAGAGCGGGAGTTCGGTTTTCGGGCTGCGACGCCCTTTGAGAAAGGCCTGCACAAGACGATCGATTGGTATCTCGATTCTAAGCAATCCCAGGGATCGCGGTGAGAATGTTTGGGCACAGTCATCTCGCAGGTTGTGCGAGCCAAATATTGGCGGCAATCGAAACTCTTGAATCCTGATTCCAGGGGTAAAAACTTGAAAATGGAAGTGACAATGATGGCCCTAATCCGGCGTTCGATATTGTGGGCGGGGTTACTTCTATTGGTGCATGGTACGTCTGCGGCCGGACAGCCGGGGAAACCGGGTGGAGCGGCGCAGCCGGCAAGCGCCCAGAGCGATGATTTCGATTGTATCCCTGCTACGATCGGTTCGCCTTACATCCCCGTTGACAGTTGGATATATCCGGCCGTGTGGCGGCTTTACGGACTGGGCTATGTCGACACATTTTACTTGAACATGCGGCCGTGGACTCGTGCGAGCCTGGGCCATATGCTCGATGGCGTTGCCGATCGCCTCGAGGATGCGGACAGTGGACCCCTCACAACCGAAGCGCAAGAGCTGTACGACGCCCTTTCCCGCGAGGCGGGTGACGAAGGTTCCGCTCCTTGCAAGGCGCAGAAGGGAACCGCCTACGTGGAGTCGGTTTACAGCGTCATGCGCGGCATTAGCGGCACGCCTTTGCGCGATAGCTATCATCTCGGATCCACGATCATCAACGACTACGGCCGGCCCTTTGCCAACGGCTTCAATAACTACTCGGGCGCAAGCGGTTATGCATCGGCTGGACGATACCTGCTGTATGTCCGTGGCGAGTTTCGCGGCGCTCCCTCGTCCGCCGGATACTTCCAGACACTCGCTGACCAACTTGCTGTCATTGACCTCACACAGTACTATTACAACCCTACCTGCTGGGCAAATCCAGCCTCAATATCCTGTGTCATTTTGCCTCCCAACCTGCAGGCCACCATTCCAGTTGGGCCCATTTTTACAACGACGAATGGGCGCATTCTAGAGGCCTATGTGTCGGCTCAGTATCTCAACAATGTGTTCTCCTTCGGCAAACAGGACGAATGGCTAAGCCCTGCTGTGGGTGGCTCCATGGCTTATTCCAACAATGCCGAGAGTATTTATGCCTTTCACATCAACCGAATCGAACCGCTGGATATTCCGCTGCTTTCCAAGGTCACGGGACCCTTTCGCTATGAGTTTCTGGTTGGGCCTCTCAAGGGGCACACTTATCCCATCGATCCCTGGGTACATGCGGAGAAGGTCAGCTTCAGGCCTACCGAGAACCTCGAATTCGGCTTCGAGCGCACCGTGATTTGGGGAGGCAAGGGCCACGTGCCCATCACGATCAAGACGTTTCTGAGGAGCTTCTTCAGCCTCACCGCACCCCAGCCTGCTGGCAAAAACAGTCCTCAGGACCCCGGCGCCCGCTTTGGCACATTTGATTTTTCTTACCGGCTTCCTTTCCTTCGCAATTGGCTGACTCTCTATTCAGATTCGCTGGTCCATGACGATGTCTCACCGATTGACGCACCATCGCGCGCATCCTGGCGGCCCGGCTTGTATCTCTCTCATGTGCCCGGCATTGCGAAACTGGATCTGCGCGCAGAGGCAGTGTCCACCGACCCGCCCATCACAAACAGCGACAGCGGTCAATTCATGTATTGGGAAGTACTGCAACGGCAAGGCTATACAAACAACGGTCAGATGTTCGGCGATTGGATCGGCCGCGAAGGCAAAGGAGGCCAGGGTTGGATTGCCTATCACCTGAGCGCTAACGAGTGGATTCAGGTTGGGCTTCGCAATCAAAAGGTTGCCAAGGATTTTGTCCCTGGCGGGACCACCCTCAATGATCTCAACGTTCAAGTGGTCAAGCGCATTCGCAAGGATCTCGAGATCAATGGCAACTTCACGTATGAACGCTGGAAGGCTCCAGTCTATCTTCCCGGACAGCAAACCGTGACCGCCACGACCATCCAACTCACATGGTTCCCGGGCCGAAAGGTCAGCTTCTAACTTTAGTGTTATGAGTTCTTTGATGTACTTGCGCGGCAGTTCTTCAGAAACAGGTTGGCGCCGCATGTACGTGACCAAGGCAGTATCGCCACCAGGCGTTCATCCCATTCGGCAAACTAAAAGGCCCCGGCCAGCATTTCATCTCCCGGTCCAACAAAGATCGTTGCGATTCTTTGTCGTGCGCCAATCTTTCAACGGCCGAAACTGCGTTCGGCATCAACGGTTTGACTCATCAATGGAAATTTCTTGACGATAAACATCAAACAGGGATGAATTGCTCGGACGCCTGATAGAATTTCATCACGCTTAAATAGAAGAGCGGCTGTCTTGTCTGGCCTCTTTTGACCGGAATTGGGTCATTTTATGAAACTCTTGATTGGCGCGCCATTCATTAACGAGAGGTTTTTGGGTTGAGGCTACTGGCACGTCATTCGATAGGGCTCGATCCCCCACGCGCGGCTTTCGGCGAATCGCTTCTGAGCGCCACAATCGTCGTGTGCACCCGTAATCGCCCCGCCAGCCTGCGGAGATGTCTGGAAGGCATTGCAGGGCTGGAGCGCGCACCCGACGAAGTGATAGTGGTCGATAATACCTCGGGAGACCCGGCGACAAAAGCGACGGCCCAGGGGTTTGGCGCCGTCTACACCATTGAACCAAACTTGGGCCTGAGCCGCGCGCGCAACCGCGGACTGGCCGAAAGCCACTCCGAGATCGTCGCATACTTGGACGATGACGCGACGCCCGACGTGCAATGGCTTGGAATGATGCTTGAGCCGTTCAAAGATCCTAAAGTCACGACGGTGACAGGCAGGATTATCACCCCGGAACCCAGGGTTGCAAAGAGTGCTGCGCAGGTAACGCGCTTCCTAAGCAACAAGGACCCCGAATGGTTTGGAATTGCAACCTTTGGTGGCTTAGGCCTGGGCAGCAACATGGCATTTCGCAGAGAAGCTTGTGTTGGCGAACAGATCTTCGATGAGCGGTTGGGAAGAGGTGCGCCATTTGAGATCGCGGAAGAGAACTACGCTTTCGCATTCCTCCTATCGAAAGGCTACACGGCTGTGTACCTTCCCGACGCAATCGTCTTCCATCCGTCCGCAAATCCTCCCAATATAAAGCAGGAAGCCCGCAATTCAATTGCGTTTTCCATGTTGCTGTTTTCCAGGTTTCCTGGCCATCGCATGGATCTGATGCGATTTCTTTATCGCCGCCTCCGGCACAAGCCGCTTACCTGGCCGCGAGAGTCTCCGGACCCCGGTGAGATCATTACCAGCGGGTGGCGGGTACTGCTGACTGCGTTTTTTGGCGCGGCCATGCTCTTCCTGAGGAACAGGAAGCCGATAAAGAAATAGCTGGCTAGCCTTCGAAGCGCATATTCACGCTGCTCCTCCAGTCCGTATCCAAAATGCCAGTGTCCATTTGAAGAAGGGAATTTGTTGGCGAATTGCGTTCACATCCTGAAAAACGCCCAGCCGGAGTGCACGGGGATTTGCAGGATCGTTGCCGGCATGGCAAAACATGCCCATTCCTCCGGATACGAAATTTCAGTCCTCTTCCTCGGAGATGGGCCTCTGCTGGGCATGATGAAGGAGATGGGCGTTTCGGCCGGCGCTATCTCTTGGTCGGCTCGTCGCAGCGACCTGCGTGGAGCCTGGCGGATGTGGCGCTGGTTGCGGAAACACCCTGCGGAGATCGCCCATGTGCACCACGGGGGATTCGCGGTTCGGGCGTTGTGCCGCCTGGCGGGTGTGCGCGTGGTTGTGCAGCATGTTCACGGCCGAATCGTTGAATCCAACGGAAGCGCCGCTTCGGAAATTAATTTCCGTGCGGCAGATGCCGTAATCGCCTGCGCGCGCGCAGTTGCCGATTGCCTGCCTCAATGCCGTGCCGCGGTCATTTATGCGGGAGTCGAAACCGGGGCCAACCCACCTGAGCACGCGCTCTCCTCGGGACCGCTCAAACTAGGCGTTCTTGCCCGGTTGATTCCGTTGAAGAACGTCGCGGGTTTGATCAACGCTGCTGCAAGGCTCGCCGAGACGGGTATTGACGTTCAGGTAGAGATTGCCGGTTCGGGTCCATCGGAATCGTCGCTCCAGCATCTTGTTGCGAGTCTTGGCGTGGAGGACAGGGTGCGTTTCCTGGGTTGGCGCATGGACATCGACAGACTCATTCCATCCTGGGACGTTCTTGTGATCCCGTCTCTGGAAGAGGCTTTTCCGCTATCGGCGCTGGAGGCCATGGCAGCGGCCAGGCCCGTCGTTGCAAGTCGCGTCGGCGGCCTCTCGGAATTGGTCGTGGATGGAGTCACCGGAAGGCTGGTGCCTCCTGGAGATACCGAGGCGCTGGTTCGCTGCATAGCGGAACTGGCGCGCGATCGTCCGCGGTTGGCGCATATGGGAGACGAGGGATGGGAGCGTGTGCACAGTCTTTTCTCCGCCGCGCGGATGATGCAACAAACCGCACAACTGTACGACGGGTTGTTATGAAAAGTGAAGATGGGCAATTGGCCGGCAATTCGCGCCGGCGC
>PLOG01000123.1 GCA_003142935.1 Acidobacteriaceae bacterium | reverse complement strand
CAGCCTCTGGGCGGCAAGGCGCAATTCGGCGGGCAGCGCTTCGGCGAGATGGAAGTATGGGCGCTGGAAGCCTATGGCGCCGCGTACATCCTGCAGGAATTGTTGACCGCGAAGTCCGACGACGTGTATGGCCGCACCAAGATCTACGAGGCCATCGTCAAGGGCGAGGCGGCAATCGAGCCGGGCGTGCCTGAGTCGTTTAACGTGTTGATTCGCGAGTTGCAGTCGCTGTGCCTCGATGTGGAGTTGATCAAGCGCGCTGACCTGATCAAAAAGGTGCCCGTGCCGGAAATCGCGGCGGTCGCGGACTAGTGATCAGTGGTTAGTGATCAGTGGTCAGTCGCTTGCAACGAGCAGCATACGGTTTGAATTGAACAGTGGTTTGAGCAAGAAAACTGACCACTGACCACTGTTCACTGACCACTGTTTTAGGGTCCTTCTTGAGAGCGGCAATCACCGCTTCCCGGGAAGGAAGGATCCTCAAAAAGAATCCCGGGAGTTACCGCGGTGGGCGCAAAAAGGCCTGCCAAGGAGGGTCGCCTTGTTCCGTTCGAACCCGTTTGAGCTTTCTGGTCCCATCACCGACTTCGACGCCATCCGCATCATGCTGGCATCGCCTGAGAAGATCCGCAGTTGGTCGCATGGCGAAGTAACCAAGCCTGAGACCATCAACTACCGCACCTTCAAACCGGAGCGGGATGGGCTTTTCTGCGCCCGCATCTTTGGACCGGTCACCGACTGGGAGTGCCTGTGCGGCAAATACAAGCGCATGAAGCATCGCGGCGTCATCTGCGACAAGTGCGGCGTCGAGGTTACGGTCAGCAAGGTGCGCCGCGAGCGCATGGGTCACATCGAACTCGCTTCTCCCTGTTCCCATGTCTGGTTCTTCAAGGGCCTGCCTTCGCGTATCGGGCACCTGCTGGATATTTCGCTGCGCGATCTGGAAAGCATCCTCTACTTCGAGTCGTACGTCGTTGTCGATCCCGGCGACGCGCCGGTGAAGGAACGCGAGATCATCAAGGACGAAACCAAGTTCCGCGAGCTCGATCAACAGTTCCGTCCCTCGGGCTTCAAGGCCATGATGGGCGCCGAAGCGATCAAGGAACTGCTCAAGCGCGTGAACATCGACGAGCTGGGCATTGAGTTGCGCGAGCGGATGAAGACCGAGACCTCCGCGCAAAAGAAGCTGAAGTATGCCAAGAGACTGAAGGTTGTCGAGGCGTTCCGCAAGAGCGACAACAAGCCNNCAGTGGATGATTCTGGATGTGCTGCCGGTGATTCCTCCGGAGCTCAGGCCCCTGGTGCCGCTGGATGGCGGACGCTTCGCGACCTCAGATTTGAATGATCTTTACCGCCGCGTCATCAACCG
Source organism: Acidobacteriaceae bacterium (assembly GCA_003142935.1). GTDB lineage: Bacteria > Acidobacteriota > Terriglobia > Terriglobales > Acidobacteriaceae > Telmatobacter. Next base: position 11,537 of record PLOG01000123.1, on the reverse strand, counting down.
TAATAACCGGTTGAAGAAGCTGATGGACCTGCACGCGCCTGAAGTGATTGTGCGCAATGAAAAGCGCATGTTGCAGGAAGCTGTGGACGCGCTGTTCGATAACGGCCGCCGTGGCCGCGTGCTGCGTGGCGCAAACAACCGCCCGCTGAAGTCGCTCTCCGATACGCTGAAAGGCAAGCAGGGCCGCTTCCGTCAGAACCTGCTCGGCAAGCGCGTGGATTACTCAGGCCGTTCGGTCATCGTTGTCGGTCCCGAACTGAAGCTGCACCAGTGCGGGCTGCCGAAGAAGATGGCTCTGGAACTCTTCAAGCCCTTCATCTATCACCGCCTGGAGCAGACCGGCCAGTGCACCACCATCAAGCAAGCCAAGGAAATGGTCGAGATGCAGGAGCCGGTGGTCTGGGACATCCTTGAAGAAGTCATCAAGGATCACCCGGTGCTGCTGAACCGCGCGCCTACGCTTCACCGCCTGGGCATTCAGGCTTTNNGCCATCAAGATTCACCCGCTGGTCTGCACGGCGTTCAATGCCGACTTCGACGGCGATCAGATGGCCGTGCACATTCCGCTGTCGCCCGAAGCGCAGATTGAAGCCAGCGTGCTCATGCTCGCTTCGCACAACATTCTTTCGCCGGCCTCCGGTCACCCCATCACCGTGCCTACGCAGGACATGGTGCTCGGCCTCTATTACCTGACCAAGGCCAAGAAGGGCGGCAAGGGCGAAGGCCGCGTGTTCGCCAATACCGAGGAGATCCTGATGGCGCTCGAAGCCGGGGAGGTGGAAACACTTTCGCCGATCCGCCTGCGCTACACGGGCAAGGTCCTCGACATGACGACCGCTTACGACGACCAGGACCTGACACACACAGAATCTGTCGACTTCAACAAGGAGTACATTTCGACCACCGTAGGCCGCGTGATTCTGAACGACTCGCTGCCCGCGGGGATGCCGTTCGTCAACGGCCTGTTGAAGAAGAAGGGCATCGGGCAACTGGTGAACTATTGCAACCAGAATCTCGGCCTTGAAGTTACGGTCGGCATGCTGGACCGCATCAAGTCGCTGGGCTTCAACTATGCCACCAAGTCCGGCCTGTCCGTTGGACTGGACGACATGGTGATTCCGGACAGCAAGTACACGACCGTCGACGCAGCCGACAAGAAGGTGATCGAAGTCCAGAAGCAGTACATGGACGGCGCCATCACCAACGGCGAGCGCTCGAATAAGGTCATCCAGATGTGGTCCGCGGTTACCGATCAGGTCGCGGACGAGATGTTCGGCAACATGAAGCGCGCCGACGACGAAGGCGCATTCAATCCGATTTACATCATGGCCGACTCCGGCGCCCGCGGATCGAAGCAGCAAATTCGCCAGCTCTCGGGCATGCGCGGACTGATGGCCAAGCCTTCGGGCGAAGTCATTGAGACGCCCATCACCGCGAACTTCCGCGAAGGGCTGACCGTGCTCGAATACTTCATCTCGACGCACGGCGCACGCAAGGGTCTGGCCGACACGGCGCTCAAGACAGCCGATTCGGGCTACCTGACGCGGCGTCTGGTCGACGTGGCGCAGGATGTGATCGTGACCGAGTACGACTGCGGCACGGTCGAAGGCATCTACGTCGGATCGATTGTCGAGTCGGGCGAGATCATCGAAGAGCTTCGCGATCGCATCATCGGCCGCGTGTCACTGGAACGCATCAAGGACTACGACGGAAATGTCGTTGTGGATGTGAACCAGGGCATCGATGAAGACATCGCTTCGGCGATTCAAGGCGCCGGCGTCGAGCGGGTGAAGATTCGCTCGGTGCTTACCTGCGAGTCGCGACGCGGAGTTTGCGCGCTGTGCTACGGGCGTAACCTGGGCTCCGGCCGCATGGTCGAGCTGGGCGAAACCTGCGGCGTCATCGCCGCGCAGTCCATCGGCGAGCCCGGAACGCAGTTGACGATGCGTACCTTCCACGTGGGCGGCACGGCCAGCCGCGTGCAGGATAAGTCGCGCCTGGATGCGAAGAACAATGGCTTCGTGCGCTTCATCAATCTCAATTACGTTGAGAGCAAGGATGGTACCTTGGTCGCCATGAATCGCTCCGGCTCTGTTGCCATTCAGGACGAGCGCGGACGTGAGAAGGAGCGCTACCAGGTGGTCTATGGTGCGCGCCTACGCGTGAAAGACGGCGAGCATGTAAAGCTGGGCCAGTTGCTGGCCGAGTGGGATCCTTACACCTACGCCATCCTCACGGAAATCGGCGGCACGGTGACGTTCAAGGATCTGCAGGAAGGCATCACGCTCAACGAAGAGGTCGACGAAGTCACCGGTCTCTCGCGTTGGGTGGTGGCCGACTCTCCCGATGAGAAGCGGCAGCCGGCATTCATGGTGAAGAACGCCAAAGCGCACAAGCGTTACTTGCTGCCCCGCGGCGCTCACCTGATGGTCGAGGACGGAAACGAAGTGGGTCCGGGCGACGTGCTGGCAAAGATTCCCAAGGAGAGCACGCGCACCAAGGACATCACCGGCGGTCTGCCGCGCGTGGTGGAGCTGTTCGAAGCGCGCAAGCCCCGCGAGACGGCGATTATCTCTGAAATCGACGGCGTGGTCCGCTTTGGTGAAGTCAGCAAGGGCCAGCGCAAGATTTACGTGACCGCGGACAACGGCGACGAGAAAGAATACTCGGTGCCGCGCGGTATTCACGTGAACGTGCAGGAAGGCGAGCGGCTGCGCGCCGGCGAACCGCTGATGGATGGCCCCTTGAACCCGCACGACATTCTTGCCGTGCTGGGCGAAAAGGAACTGCAGTCTTACCTGGTGAACGAAATCCAGGAAGTCTACCGTCTTCAGGGCGTGGCCATCAGCGACAAGCACATCGAAGTGATTGTTCGCCAAATGCTGCGCTGGGTGCGAATCGACGAAGTGGGCGATACCAACTTCCTGCTCGAGCAGCAGGTAGACCGCTTCCGCTTCCGCGAGGAGAACGAGCGCGTGCTGGCAACCGGAGGCCGTCCGGCAATCGGGCGTCCGCTGCTGCTGGGCATTACCAAGGCATCGCTCTCGACCGACAGCTTTATCTCCGCGGCCAGCTTCCAGGAGACGACGCGCGTGCTCACTGAAGCCAGCATCAACGGCGCGGTAGACAACCTGCGCGGACTCAAGGAGAACGTGATCGTGGGACGGTTGATCCCCGCCGGCACGGGCCTGGAGTACTACCGCAACGTCCAGCTCTCACCGGAACTGGAAGAAGCGGCAGCGCGCGTGCAGCAGGAAGTGACGGCGGAGATCGAAGCCGCCGAGCGCGAACTGGAATTGATGCGCCAGGAAGGCGAAGCCGAGGAAATGGCGGCCGAGTAAGACTGAATGTCTGTTTTGGCAAATCAAGGGGCCCGGCGCATGCCGGGCCCCTTCTTATTGGCGGTCTTCCGGTATCAATTCTGCATCCGGCAAAGGGGCCTAAGCGTGAATCCGCGCCTTCCTGGCGCGCTTAACCTCATACATCGCGGCATCGGCGCTGTGCAGGAGTGAATCCCTTGTGGTTGCGTCTTCAGGGTAGAGGGCGACGCCGACGCTGGCCGAACCGTACAAGAAATGGTTTTGGATCGCAAAGGGCTGTTCTTCGAAGCACCGTTCCAGCCGGATGGCGATTTCCATGACATCGGCGCGCGAACGCACCGCCGGAACCAGGACAGCGAACTCATCGCCTCCCAGCCGCGCCAGAATGTCGCCCGGCCTCAACTGCCGCTTCATGCGTACCGAAGCTTCCTGCAGATACTCATCGCCGATGTGGTGTCCGTATTTGTCGTTCACCTGCTTGAATCCATCGAGATCGATGTAGATGAGGCCGAAGATGCCTGCGCTGAGGCGGGCTTCTTCGATCAAAGCGTCGAGGTGCTTCTCCAGGGAGAAGCGATTCTGGACGTCGGTGAGCATGTCGAACTCGGAGCGGTGGACCAGATCGAAATAAAGCCGCCTGGTTCCGATTGCCAGCATGGCAAGCCCTGCTCCCATGGCGAGCGCTTCAGGCTGTTCCGCACGGGGTTTCGAAAGCGCGTCGAATGCGGCATAGATCGTTCCAAGCGGGGTTCCGGACGGGGAGGGAATATCGCTTTGAAGAACGCGCAGCCTGACCAGGCTGGTCGGCCAGTTTCCCAACTTGGCGCCCCCGCTGATTTCGCACCAGCAAGGTGCGCCGTGCAACCGAAACGAAACCACTTCTGTGATCTGCTCGATGATTTCAGCCAGCGGGCGTGAACCGTTGATGGCTTCGAGGATGCGCCTTCGACGCCGTTCGAGGTATGCCAGCGTTGCATTCTTCTGGCGAACTCGCCGCTCCATAGCCCAGCTTCTGATACCGATAGCAATGACCACGCAAAACAGCAGGCCGATAATCATCATCAGATGCCGCACATTCAACCATGGAGACCGTGCAACGACCACAATGTCGTTCGCATCGCGCATCAGGACATTGAAGGGCACCTCGCCGTTGAAGGGATTGGCGTTAGTGAGCATGCAGATGCCGGTAACCCGGATCCGCGCGCCCAGAGGAATCTCGCGCATCCGCGGAAGCGGAATCTGGCCAACTGTGCCAGGGTGGCGAATGATGGCGGAGAGCAGGTGACCGTCGGACTGGAGCACATACTCATCCTGCGTGGCCTCTCGCACCTCGGTAACCACCTGGCCCTCGATTGAGACAAGGTCGAAGACATGACCACGTCCATCGTTGCCGCCCACCGCCAGTTGTCGCCAGGTAAACAGCGAGGGCGAGACAGGCGCATGCGTCAACGTCTCGCGTATTTCGCCGCGGGTGAGGGTCAGGAAGCCGTTCTTCACTTCGGGAAATCCAATTGCGTCGGCTACGGCGCCCACGTGCAGCGGGCTCCAAGTGTTGGTATCGATCCAGATGCTTTTTGAGCCGTCCTGCAGCACCAGCGCCACGCCAGGCTGATAGTAGGTAATGGTTCCATGCACATGTTGGCGGTCATGCAGTTCGCTCACCCGGTAACCGGTCAAAATCCGATCCATCGGCGTAATTGGTAGGGACCACGGGTCGACCTGTGCGTGTTTCACAATTTGCACCTGGTCCATCGATTGGATATGAAGCAGGATGCCTGTCTCCTGCATTTTGTTGTCGAAGAGGCCGGATTGGGCGCCGGTCAGCTCCACCTCGGAATCGAGAAGGCTATTGAGGCGCGTTGGATCGTCGCTGTCGACGGTGGCCTCGACATGCCCTCCATCCACGAGCATACTCAGCTCTGTGGTCGAGATTTGCCCTTGCGCGCCGGGCACCGGATCGGCGGACTGGATGATGGCGCGCACCTTCAAGAGTTTGCAATCGGTTTCGGCGCGGATCATCTGCTCAAAGCTGGGCTGGCTGGGCTTGGGTAACGGACCGTGGCCCAATAGAGTAATTTCAGTGCCGTCCACGTATGGCCGGAAGCTCGCGTGCATGGTTCCGTGCACCCGAATGCGGTCGCCCGGAATGAGCTTTTGCAAGACGGCTGGGCGCACAAAAATGGCCGAATCCCCATCCTGAACAAACAGATCCTTTGAATACCGACGGTAGTAGGTAACGGTGGCTTCGAAGGACACCGGCGGGCGCTGGATGGCCTGGGCGTTGGTCAGCGCGGATATGACGTGCAGCGTGGTCACCGGGGCGGGGTCCGCCGGCCAAGCCGCAGAGGACCACGCGAGGATCACCGCAAACACTGGAATCAGCTTCTTCACCCGAAAGACCTGTCGAACGGACGATGGTGCAAAGTCCAGTTCTCTTGGGGTTTTATCGGCCATTCGGGANNGTGCTGGATCGGCGGCTTGTCATTTTCGAGTGTCCGAAGCGAATTCCGTCTCTGCTTGGCCTTCCGGATTCCTGGTTCCGGACTTCCTGCTTTTCTTTGCTGAGTACATGGCGGAGTCGGCGGTGGTGAGCAAAGCGTCCCTTGTAGTTGCGTCGGCCGGGTACAAGGCTGTGCCGATGCTCACAGAGCCATGCACGACGAAACCCTCCACCGCGAACGGGCCGTCGAAGCAGCACTCCAGCCGCAACGCGATCTCCTCGACATCCTCCCGGCTTTGGATCACCGGAACGAGCACGGCAAACTCATCGCCACCCAGACGCGCGAGCATGTCTTCAGGCCGTAACTGCCGCTTCATGCGCAAGGCTGCCTGCTGAATGTACAGGTCGCCCACGTGGTGCCCGAATCGGTCATTTACCTGCTTGAACTCGTCGAGGTCGATGTAGATCAGCCCGAAGATACCGCCGCTTCTGTACGCTTCGTCCATGAGGCAGTCGAGGTGCTTTTCGAACGAAAAGCGATTTTTGATATCGGTGAGCATGTCGAACTCCGAGCGGTGCACCAGGTCGGAGTAAAGCCGCGCAGTCTCGATGGCCAGGGTGGCCAGTTCCGCTGCCGCGGCCAGTCCCTTGTTCTCGTCGGGGCCAGGAGCGGTGCGCGCGTCGAAGGCGGCGAAAATGGAGCCCAGCGCGGGGCCGGAGCGAGCGGCAATCGGATGTTCGACAATGCGCAGGCCTGAAGCGTTCGACTCCCGCGGGGAGTTCCCAAGCTTCAGTCTATCCGCGGTCTGGCACCAGCAAGGCGCCCCCTTCAGGCTTGCGGAGCCCAGTTCGGTGATCCGCTCGAGTATTCCAGGGAGCGGCCTCGCGTTGTTGATGTCTTCAAGGATGAGCCCGCGCCTCTGTCCCAGGTAGCCCAGAGCCGCAATCTGCGCACGCATGGTACGGTCGATGAACCACGCTCTGGCGCCCGCCACAAGCATGGCCAGCAGCAGCATGAATACAAGAGTGCCGAGATGGCGAACCGTGAACCACGAAGGCTGGGTGAGAACTACGAGATCGTTTGGCGTGCGAAGCAGGATTTTGAACGCCACGTCGTGGCCATAGGGATTGGCGTCATCCATTACGCAGATGCCGGTTACCCGAATCCGCGCGCCCACGGGTACGTTCCTCATCGGAGAGAGCCCATCCGCGCTATACCCATGCGGAAAAATGGCGGAAAATATGCGGCCGTCGGAGACCAGAACGTACTCGTCCTGTGAGGCTTCCCTGGCCTCCATCTGCACCTGGCCTTCGATGGAGATCAGGTCAAAGATGTGCCCACCGGCGCCGAGCTGCTGCCATGTCACTGGCTCGGGCCTGACTGGCGCCGGGATCCCGTCATCCCGAATCGCACTGCCGTAAAGCATCAAAAAACCGTCGCTAACGGAGGGGAATCCGGTTGCTTCCGCACGGTCGCCGAGGCGTATGGGCCCAAAGTTTTCTGTCTTGATCCACAGGCTCTTGGCCCCGTTCTGCAGCACCAGCGCTGAGCCGGGTTGAAAGTATGTAACCGTTCCAGTGACTCTGACCCTTTCTGTGAAGTTCTTCACGCGATACACGCTTAGAACCTGGTCCATTGGCGTGGCCGGGAGCGACCAGGGGTTCACGGCCGCCCGCTTCACAATCCTGATATCCGCAAGCCGGGCAACGTGCAGGACGATCCCGGTCAGTTGCTGCTTGCCGTCGAACTTGCCTCCCGCCGCACCGGTGATTACCACTTCGGCGTCGAGCAAACCGGAAAGCGCCTGTGCATCGTTGCTGTCCACCTGGGCATCTACATGCCCGCCGTCCAGCTGAACCCTGAGGGTTGTGCCTGACATATGCTCGGCCGAAGGCGCATCCAGATTGGCAGACTGCACCACTCCGTGTGCAGTTACCAGCGCGGAGTCAAATCGGCCTTGGATGAGCTGATTCCACGTACCCGGAACCGGGTTGGGAGGCGCACCGTGGCTGAGCAAGGTAATGTTGCTGCTTTTCACAGAGGGGCGGTAACCCGGCGCCGTGGTTCCTTTGATCAGAATGCGGTCTCCTGGAACCAGGCTGGTGCTGGTGGCGGCCTCCACAAATAGGCCCATGCCGTCCTCCTGGACGAACAGTTCCTTTAGATATCCGCGAAAGTAAGTTACCGTGGCCCGCACCGCGACCGGAAGCTCCTGGCCGGCTTTGTCATTCGACAGGGATCGGATTTCAGCAACCGATGTTAGCGCCTTGGGCGCCAGGATCTCCGGGGACGAAGGATCTGAAGGACTGCCCCATGCGATCGAGACACAGCCACAGGCGATGGCGCCGGAGGCAAGGATCTTCTTCAGCGGGAAGAATCCGGCGGAATGGATGCTTGTCTTCACAATCGTTGAAAAACCTCTTTCGGCATCGGCTGGAATGTCCAGGGCCCTGTCGGAATGGAACAGTGCAAAAACCCTTCGAATGGGGGGATGTGTTTACATTTGGTACGCCCTCATTTTACGCTCGTGAAAATCTGTATAAATAGCACTTTAGGAGTGTTTACAGCCCCCTTTGGAGTGCCAAAAAGCGTCACCGGGCGCAGATAAAAAGAGCGGCGAAATGTCTCACGAATCGACAGCGGCGGAGCACGCATCGACCTCCGACGCGGTAAGGTCTTCTTATGGCGAAAAAAGGCGAACCATCTCCTGCTTCACCCGTGTCTGCTGGCAGCGCAGCGCAGGCGCTTCCAAGCCGCTTGATCCGTGTGCTTGGCGTTCCGCTCGATCTGGGGGCCAGCCGGCGCGGAGTGGATATGGGTCCCTCCGCTGTGCGCGTGGCCGGGCTCGAAGCGCGCCTTGAGGCTCTTGGGCACCAAGTGGCCGACGGCGGCAACATTCGCGTCGAGATTGCCGAAACCCAGGCCTCCGGCAGCCGCAATGCCCGCTATCTGAATGAGATAACCGAGACCTGCATACGCACCGCCGAGGCCGTGCTGGCCGCGCTTGAAGAGGGCAGGTTTCCTCTGCTGCTGGGCGGGGACCACTCGCTGGCGGCAGGCTCGGTCTCCGGAACAGCGGAGTTTTACCGGCGCAGGGGGCAAAAGGTCGGTCTGTTGTGGATCGATGCGCACTCCGACATCAACACCCCGGAGACCTCGCCCTCGGGCAATGTGCACGGCATGCCGCTGGCCGCGCTCCTGGGGCTTGGGCCGGAGCCGCTGGCAAAAATCTTCGGCTATGCGCCCAAGATCGACCCCGAAAATGCGGTTCTGATCGGCGTCCGCGACGTCGACGCCGCCGAGCGGGAGAATATCCGCCGGGCGGGCATCGCCCATGTTTACACCATGCGCGACATCGACGAGCGCGGCATGAGGGTGGTCATGGAAGAGGCGCTGAGCGCCGCCGGAAACGGGACCGCCGGCTACCATGTCTCGCTGGACATGGACTGGATTGACCCGGTAGACGCGCCGGGGGTGGGTACGCCGGTGCGCGGAGGAGCTACTTATCGCGAAGCACACCTGGCGATGGAGATCCTGGCCGACGACGGGCGGCTGCTCAGTTTTGAAGTGGTCGAAGTGAACCCGGTCATCGACGAGCACAACCGCACCGCCGAGCTAGCCGTGGAACTAGCCTGTTCGGCTTTTGGGAAGAAGATCCTGTGAGGGGCTATGCCAAAACTGGCAGAAGTCCCGATCGATCAGCCGCGTATTGCTCGTGAATCTCGCGCGCCCAACGCAGAGCAGTCGCTGCAGGGGAAACTGGATTGTTTGTCCGGGCTGGGAATGCATCGTAAGTCCGCCCATCGAGTGCTCTCCCGGCGCTCTTTTTCCTCACTCCGCCCCATTGTTTGAAAAAGAAGGGAATTCCAGCTTCGCGGCATTGATCTCGAATTTCGGTAACCCACTCCTTTTGCAGGGGGCGTGCTCCAGGGCCGCTTTCCCCGCCAACGATGACCCAGTCGATGCCGGTCAGATTCAAGTGACCCATGCCTTCAAGCAATGGCTCTACGGAGAGGAACTTGACCGAGGCTGGAGATTTTTGCAAATCGCGAAGCCGTGGGAGGCCGTATTCCTTATTCTCAACACTGACTCCCCACCAGATGTGCGATGCCTTCGAAGCGAAGCGCAATCGGCCGTGCAGGAGGCTTGTCATGCGTGGTGAGCGTTTTGTGAGTATTTGATAGGTGTGCCACTTCGCCTTCACCATCACCCGCGCAACGGCTTCGATGTAATCATCGGGAACCCCTTCGTGAAACAGGTCGCTCATGGAGTTCACGAAGATCATCTTGGGCGTTTGCCAGCGCAGAGGCTCGGCCAACTTCTCCGGAACCAATCGGAGGTCGAAACCCTGCTCGTAAGGATGACCAGGTACGCCACGGAATCTTTCCGCAAAGACCTCTGCGTAACAGTGTTTGCATCCCGGGCTGATCTTTGTGCAACCGCGTACAGGATTCCAAGTTGCGTCTGTCCATTCGATGGCGCTTATCTCACTCATTTGACCTCCTGTGGTTGAGACTTCAATGTTTAGGGAAGACGATTAGTACGCGGTCCGCGAAGGTTCCCTTGCGCCGTTCACTTGAAGAAGGGCTTGCTTGGATGATCTTCCTCTCTTCCATCGACAGCAACACGTCGCTGTAATTCCTTCTAATGTAAGGTCGACCAATATTGTGCAAGTCAAATACGTCTTTCATTGTCAAAGACTTGCCGTTGAAGTCGCGGAGGAGCAGTCCTTCCAGATCAGTTAGAGGGCGGTTTAGTTCAAAGAGCAGGGGGTGGATTGAAGAAGCCGGGCAATACTCAAACGATGGAACACCCTGATGTTCTTCTGAACTGAACTTGGCCATTATCTCTTTCATTATGCCGTAGCCTCGGGGATGTTTAGTCGCAAAGATTAGATGATGGCTCGTCCTAATTCCGCCGTCATTCTTAAAGCAAAACGGGAGAACATATTGTGCGCCGAGGTCTTTTAGTGCTTGGGTTAGCTCTTCAACAATCGTGGTCTCTCTCTCGCCAGGTAGGAGCTTGCCGAGCTTCGCCCGAAGTGCGTTCGCGCGTTCCGAACCGAACAAGACATCCATGTGTTGCTTGACAGCCGGATTGTTCAGCCCAGCGTTGATCCGATTGTAGTTAAAGAAAAATATGCAGTCGCACCCCCAGTTCTTCAACACGCTGTTGATCAGGCCAAGTGACAGCCCTTTGTACCCCCATGGATCAACGAAAAAGAGCGTTGGGACGCCGCTCCATTTTCGAAACATGTCGACGATCCTCTCGCCAACCTCTTCGGTTTCGACTCTTGGTTTGTGCGTGAGTTGATCGATTCCTGGAAGTGCTTCAATCTCCCTTCTCAAGGTACTCGCATGATCGACGTTTGCGTCGTTGAACAACGTAGTGAGATATTGGCGCATGTCTGGATCCTGAATCGCGCTCGATAGCACAAGGAGCGGAGTGGAGAGGCTATTGTCCTTGTATCTACCGGGGCCGGCAAAGAGGTCGATGTATGCGATTTTGATTCGGCGCTCCTTCACAGTTGGAAGAACCACCTTTGCCCACGCCCAGAAGTACTTGCTAACAATCGCGGCTTTTATCCGTGACTGTTCAGACGACTCATCAAAAAACCCTTCGGTTGTCATAGGCGAATAAAAAGCGAACACAGTATATCGCTCCTTGAACGCATTGGCAAGTACTTCACTTGGCTCATGCTTCGGGGACCGCGCATAACAATCGCGACCCTGACGGCCTAGAATTAAGAACAGAATGGCAAAAAAACTACGTGTAG
>PLOG01000178.1 GCA_003142935.1 Acidobacteriaceae bacterium | reverse complement strand
AGAGAGGTGCGGATGTTTTGTCCCACCTCAACTTTGCCGGTGAATATCTTCACCTGGCCATCGGCCGCAATATGCAGCCACGCGCCCACATCTTTGGGAAGCTCATGGCCGCCGATGGCACGGCCTGACTCCTGCGTCCACGCGGGGGTGCGAGCGAGGCAGACGAGCAGTCCTCCTCCCAAAACCTTCAGGAAGTCGCGGCGGTCGAGGTGAAGGCTGCCTGAAGGGCCCCAGTACTCATCCTGAAAAGATTCAAGCTCGGGCTCATCNNTCCGCACCTGCAGATGTTTCCATTCATTGCCGCGGCAATCTGCTCTTCGGTAGGGTTATGCATCTGATGCAGTAGAGAAGTAGCGCTGAGAATCATGCCTGAGGTGCAGTAGCCGCACTGGAATGCGCCCTCGTCCAGGAAAGCCTGCTGAACGGGACTGAGCTTGCCGTTCGTCTCCAGGCCTTCGATGGTGGTGATTTTCGCATTGACCGCCGACGCCACGGAAAGCATGCAGGAACGGGTGGCTCGACCGTCGAGCAGGACGGTGCAGGCTCCGCATTGGCCCTCGCCGCAGCCGTATTTGGTCCCGGTCAGATTGAGCCGATTGCGCAAGACAGAAAGCAGAGTCTCTTCAGGGGGAGCGCTCACGCGGAGGTGAGCGCCGTTGACGTTCAGGACAAACTCGCCCATTTCAGGCTCCGTATCCGACCGGGTTGGGTCACCTGAGGATCAGGATAACGCAGTTCGCGCCGACGTAGTACTTCCTTCGCAGGCGCCTGGCTCTGCCGCGGAATTGTGACGCAATGTCGACTTGATCGGCATAGAGGTGGCAGTCACCTGCCGACCCCTTCCACACTTGGGCTGAGCAGCCCGTTTTCCATCACCCCGGCATTCAGGAACGCCCGGATGAGTTTCAGCAGCCGTTTGTCATCGATACGCTTGGCAACCCAAGTCCGCTTTGATGCCTGATCCCTGACCCTCAAAGCGATGTGAAGAGCATCGCCGTGAATGGACGGATGAAGGACGTCACGGTAGAACTCGTGATCGGTGCCCTTGACCGGTTGGAATATGAAAGCGAACATGGGCCGGTCTTCCGGACCGAACGAGCGTTGAACCATGTCGACGGTGGATAGGTGCGCAACACTGTCCCTACCCTCTTCATCTATCGAATTCATAACATGGCGTGGAGATCTGGTGCGGCTGAATGCCTCAACAGCCTGCGCCGCCTACACCTTCAGCACATCGCCCTCCCGCGCCACAATCTGGTAGAGCACCGGGTTTACAAAGAAGCCCAGAAACAGCCGCGACACCAACCCTGCCACGATCACAATGGCAAACGGCTTCTGCGTGTCGGAACCGACGCCCGTCGAGAGAGCCGCTGGCAGCAGTCCCAGGCATGCCACCAGCGCCGTCATCATAATGGGCCGCAGCCGCAGCAGTGAGGCCTCGCGCGTCGCCGTCCGGATGTCCATGTTCTGCTCCAGCCGCAGCTTGTTGATATAGGAGACGAGAATCACGGCGGTTTCCACCGAAACGCCAATCAGCGCCAGCAGGCCCAGCGCCGAAGAAGCGCTGAACGGAGTATGCGTCAACTTCAACGCCAGTAACGCGCCAACCGGAACCGTAAGGACTACGCCCGCCAGAATGACTACCGGGTATTTGAAATTGTCATAAAGAGCGAACAGGATCATGAAGATGATGAACACCGCCAGCGGGCCGATGACAGCCAACTGGCGTTCGGCGGCCAAGAACTCATCGTACTCGCCGCCCCACGTCAACCGGTAACCTGGAGGCAGTCTCTTTTGAACATCCGCAATCGCCTGCTGGCCTGCATTCACCGCGCTCTGCAGGTCGCGGCCCTCCACGCTGTACTGAACGCCGATGTACCGCGAATTACTTTCGCGGTAGATGAGCGACGCCCCGCCCGATTCGCGAATATCCGCCAGCGCGCTCAGCGGAATCTGCTGCCCGGCCGGCGTACCCACCAGCAGGTTCCCGATCTGTTGCGCGCTCTGACGGAACTCTGGCTTCATGCGCACCACCAGGTCGAAGAGCTTTTCGCCCTGCACTACCTGCGTGGCCGCCTGGCCGCCCACCGCCGCCTGCACAATCGCCTCCACGTCGGCCACGTTGATGCCGTAGCGCGCAATCTTGCCGCGATCCACGTTGATGGTCAGGGTCGGCTGCCCCAGTTGACGCACCACGGTCAGTTCCGTGAATCCCGGAACCTGGCCGAGCCGCTGCTTGACCACTTGCGCCGTGTTCTGCAGCACATTCAAGTCAGGTCCGTAGATCTTGACCGCCAGCGCGCTCTTGAGGCCCGTCAGCGCCTCGTCCACCGCGTCCTCCGCCGGCTGCGTGAAGTTGAAGATGACGCCCGGAAACGTATCCAGTTGCCGCTCGATATCCGCTTGCAGCGCCGCTTTGCTGTGAATCGATCCCGTCTTCCACGCCGCGTCGCCATAGGGCTTCAGCCCTACGTAGAACTCGTCGTTGAAGAACCCTGTCGGATCGGTGCCGTCGTCGGGCCGCCCCAATTCCGAGCCCACATCCGTTACCATCGGGTACTTCATCAGAATGTCCCGCACCTGCGGCGAAAACCTGCTCGCCGTCTCGAACGAAACCGTATACGGCATCGTGGCGCGAATCCACATTGCACCCTCGTCCAGGTGCGGCATGAACTCACCTCCGATAAACGGAATCAACAGCAGAGTGGCCACAAAGATCACTCCGGCTAGTACCAGCGTCGTTCGCGGCCGGTCCATGCACCAGTCCAGCCACACCGCATATTTTCTGAGTATCCACTGGAATGGCTTGTTCTCTCTTTCGTGCACGCTCTTCTTGAACCACAGGGCGCAGAGCACGGGGACAAGCGTCAGGGTCAGAATCAGGGCCCCAACCAGCGCAATGGCCACCGTGTCTGCCATCGGCTTGAACAGCTTGCCCGACGGCCCCGTGAGCGCGTAAATAGGCAGATAACCGGCGATGATCACGGCCACCGAATAAAAGATGGGCCGGTCCACGTCCTTCGCGGCCTTCAGGATCACATCTTCCAGGTCATACTCCTGGCCCTCGCGCGCGCCCAGTTCGCGAAAGATGTTTTCAACCATCACCAGCGTGCCGTCGATCAGAATGCCAAAGTCGATCGCACCGATCGAAAGCAGGTTCGCCGGAATCCCCTCCGCGTGCACGAAGATGAAAGCGAACAGCAGCGATAGCGGAATGGTAAGCGCCACAATTACGGCCGCGCGAAAGCTCACCAGGAACGCCATCAGTACGATGAACACCAGCACCATGCCGATCACCATGTTGTGCTCCACGGTGTCGATGGTCAGTTGCACCAGGTCGCTGCGGTCGTAGTACGGGCGCACCTTCACGTCCGGCGGCAGTACGTGTTCATTCAGCTCCTGCGTCTTGGCTTCCACGCCCTTGAGCACGTTCTGCGTCTGCTCGCCGCGCCGCATCATGATGACGCCTTCCACCGCGTCGTCCGTCTTGTTGAAGCCGAACTCGCCCAGCCGCGGCGCGTTCCCGATCTCCACCTGCCCGATGTCGCCGATGCGCGTGGGCACGCCGTTCTGCGAGCCCACCAGGATATTGGCAATGTCCGAGGTGTCGCGCACCAGGCCCACGCCAGTCACGTAATCGAACTGCTGGCCCTGTTCGTAGAATCCTCCGCCGGCATTCGAGTTGTTCACCGAGAGCTGCTGAATGACCGTCGGCACGGTCACGTGATACGCGTAGAGCTTGGCCGGATCGAGCAGCACCTGGTACTGCATCACGGTGCCGCCAAAGCCGGAGTCGTCTGCCACGCCGGGCACCTGCTTGTACTGCCGCTCCAGCACCCAGTCTTCAATGGTCTTCAGTTCCTGCGGCGTGCGGTCGGGACTTTCAATCACGTACCGGTACACAAGCCCCGAAGGGCTCGCCAGCGGAGCCAGCGTCGGCGTCACGCCCACCGGATACGTCACTTCGCTCAGTCGCTGAAATACCACCTCGCGCGCAAAGTAATCGTCCGTGCTTTCGTCGAAGGTCATGATCACGTCCGAAAGCCCGTAGAGCGAGATCGAACGCATCACGGTTAGCTTCGGAACGCCGTTCATCTCCACTTCCGTGGGGACGGTCACCAGGCGCTCCACCTCTGACGCATCGTGGCCCTGCCACTGCGTGATCACTTCCACCATGGGCGGCGATAGATCCGGGTACGCATCCACAGGCATGTTGTGGAATGCTATCGCTCCGCCCACGGCCATGAAAGCTACCAGGAACAGGACGATCGGCTTTTGCCGAAGCGCAAACTGAACGATGCGATGAATCATCTCGGCCTGTCCTCTCAGTGCTGCATTGAGTTGACGACTTGCAGGAACACGCTGCCGTTGCCTACAATCCTGTCGCCCGGCGATATGCCCTTTACGATCTGCGTCTCACTACCCTGCACTTCGCCCAGCACCACGTCACGCCGCCCAAACTGGTTGTCACCCGTCAGCGCATACACAAAGGGCTGGTTGTTGTCGTCGCGTAGCACCGCCGCATTCGGCACCGCCATCGCATTCTTCAGCACGCCGGCCGTTACCGTCACCGTGCAGTACATATCGCGCTTCAGCTTCTCGCCGGGATTGTCCACTACGATGCGTGCCTGCAGCGTGCGAGTGGTCGGATCGAGCGCCGGCGACACATAAGAAATCTTGCCGTGGAAACTGTCAGGAAACGCATCCGTCTGCACCACCACGTCTTCGCCGCTTTTCACGTACTTCAGATCCGCCTGGTAGACGTTGGCCAGCACCCACACCGTGCTCAGATCCGAAATGGTGAATGCCTGCGTCTGCCCTGCCTGCACCACTTGTCCCGGTGAAACCAGCCGCTCCACCACCACGCCGGCAATCGGCGCCAGCACCGGAATTTGCGCTGAAGAGGGAGCCTTCGCCAGGTCCGCGGGATTCTTGATGCCCAGAATTCTCATTCCCTGCTCGGCCGCGTTCAAATCGGCCTTTGCCTGTGTGCGATTGCTCTCCGCCTGCTCCAGATCCTGTTGCGCAATGGCGTTGTGCGCATACAAGTCCTTCGCGCGCACATAAAACTTGTCCGCCAGCCGGAAGGAGTCCGCGGCCTTCAGATAGCCGTCGAGCAACTGCGCGTAGTCCGGGCTGCTCACTTCCAGCATCGGTTGATTCATCTGCACATGATCGCCCTGGACCACCATGATCCGGCTCACCGGCCCGCCCACCTGCGTAATCACCGGCGTCGTCTTGAATGCGTTGTAGGCCACCGCACCCGTTAACCGCAGCGTGTTGGTCATCGTTCCCGGGGCCATCGTCAACAGTTGCACGTGGCCCATCTGGTCCGCGGGAATGGTGAACAAACTCGGCGTCGCCGACGGTGATGCCTTCGAAGAAAACGAAGTCATTCCGCTTGCATTGTCGTTCGAGTGGCAGCCGGCCAATGCTGGCAGCGCAAGTAGCAGAGGCCACGCGCGCCACATACCGCGAGCCCCGTTCATCTTCTGTGCGTGTCTCATGGTAAGCTCCTGGTCCCTACCGCCTCGCGAAGTTGCTCCAGCGCCTGCAGGTACGATGCCAGCGCCTGCCGGTAGCCGAGTTGCGTTGCGCGAAAACTCCGTTCTGCATCCAGAAAATCCAGCAGGCTGGCCGCTCCGCGCTTGTACGCGTAATCCGTAATATCGCGCGACTGCTGCGCATCGTCGAGATAGCCTGAGCGGTACAGCCCCACAACCTCGTTGTTCGCCTGCCAGCCTTCGTACGCGTCCCTCACATCCGTCAGCACCTGCCCGTTCACGTTAAGCTGCTGCTGCTGCGCCTGCGTAATCGCAAAGCCAGCGCGCTTGATCTCGCCCTGGTTGCGATCGAAGATCGGCATCTGCATTGATCCAAAAAGCGAAACGTCATTCAGATAGCTCAGGTGCGTGTAGTCGATCTGTCCGGTCACGTCCCGTTTGCCGATTGCCTTTTGCAGGTTGAACGCGCTGTTGGCCGCCGCTATCCCTTGCTGCGCCGCCTGCAGGTCCGGCCGGCTCTTCAGAGCCGTCGCCTGCATGTCTTCGAGCCCGCCCTTCATCGGCTGATAGTCAAAACTCCCGGCCAGATCGTAGTCCGCGCTCACTTGCTCGTATCCCAGCAACTGCCGCAGATCCGACAGTCCCTGCACCCGCGCCAGCCTGGCCTGCGCCACATCGGTCTGGAACTGCAGCAATTGAAGCTTCATCTTCAGAAAATCGTCCAGACCAATATTGCCCGCCTTGTAGCGCGCCTCGGTAATGTCCACCGTCTCCTGAAAGCTCTTCAGGTCCTGGTTGGCAAGCTCCAGAGTCGACTCGGCCAGTTCCACGTTGATGAAATCCATGGCCACGTTGAATGTGAGCGCGCGCTCGTTGTCGGCCACCTGCCACCGTGTCACGGCAGTCTGGTCCTTCGCCGCCTGTAGCCGGTGCTGCCGCTTCTTCCCACGTTCGAACAGGTAGCTCACGGCTATGTCGAACTGCGCCGTATTGTCCAAGTAGTCAGCGCTGAAATTATGGGGCTGGAAGATAGGCAGAAACTGCGAGTCGCCCAACAGCACCGGGTTCGGCCGCAGATTAGCGGTGATCTCTTCCGCCTCGTTTTGTTGGATCGTGGTCCGCGCCGCGAGCAGGTTGTGATTGTGCTCAAGCGCCATCTGGATCGCCTGATCCAGCGTGATCAACTGCGTGCCGGGCTTCTGCGCCAATTGGCTGGCCGCCGGCGCCTGGCTGCCCTGCGGTGGAGACTGAGCGGCCTGCGCATGCGCAACCGCTGACTCCGCGAACAAACACAAAAGCACGAGCATGCAAAAACGTAAGATTGTCGAACGCATAGGCGCTCCAACTCCTGAACCAAAGAAATAGCCGATGAATGTGCCGTAGAGGCACGAAGTGCTGGGAGGGGCTATACAGGAGGAGCGCGGGGCGGCTTTTCATTCACCCTGCATTGCGAAACGAAGCCATTTTTCCGGACCGCGCATTCCGCGGTGGCCCGGATCAAGCCGATCGCCCCGACCGCTGATGCGGGGGGAGCGATGATCATGTGGCACAGCATGCAGTTGCCCGAAGAACACTGGTCATGATGGTGACACACCATTCCCATCGTGGTCGCCAATACCAGCACGATCAACAGGACGGAAACGATGACACGCCAGATTCGCGTTGGGTCAGGCATTGCGAGTGGCCCCATCAAAAAGCTTCTACTTCATCATTAATGTTTCCATTCTCAATTGCATCGATACTCTATCGAAGATTCATCCCACATCCAAGCCGCCCCTTCTCGAAGGAACGGGCTGGGTGAAAAAACACAAAATGAGAACGTCTCCACTATAAACCTTGGAAAAGCATTTGATAGCCGCAAATTTCGTCAGGAGCAATCAAAAGGGTAGGCTTGCAGAATTTCGCACTTGGATTCGGTTGAATAAACGCCGATTTCGCCTCGGGTGCCTCTGGAATGACGCCAAAGGAACTACGGGCTGGCAGCAGCGAGCGACTTCCCGGTAGCCTTGATCGGCAAGATTCGGGAGCTTCCCAGGTCCTAAAATCCGGACCTTGGGAGGCAAACGGCCGGCATCGATCAATTCTTTATCTCTCCCGGCCTGACGGTTTGCATCATACAGGTGAGGAGAACACTATGCCTCAGAGTTCGCACGATCAAGCCGCGGAACTTCACAATCTGGCATCCCACGCCCACGCCGTCGCAGCGGTCGCACACGGCAAAGCAGATCATCTAACCGATCACGAACTCAACAAGCAGGCTGACGCGCTCTCTCGGAATGCCCTGAAGCACGCCGAGCAGCTCGATACACCAGCGGCTGAGTCTACCAAAGCGGAAACAGGGAAAGGCGAGAAAGTAGTAGCTGCGCGTATTGTCCGCCCAGGACTTCCCGGTTAGCCAACTCAGCCAGCGTTTTCTTCAGACTGGCTACAACTTCCACATTGAGAGCTCTTCGCCGGGCGCCCCGCCTTTGGGACCTGGGATCGGAGGGTGCTCAATTGCAACGTACGAAATCACGCGGTCAGAGCCCGTGTAAAGGATTCTCTACACTGGGTGAATCCAGACCGGAGGAATCAATATGACAAAGCTTACCAACGCGAAACGGGAGAACCTTTCCAAGGGCGAATTCGTGTTTCCCGAAACCCGCCGCTATCCGATCGAAGACGCCGCCCACGCCCGCGATGCCCTGGCCCGGTCCAGTGGAAAGCCCGAGCACGCCGCTGTGGTGACGGCAGTACGGCGAAAGTATCCGGAGATCGACATCGAGAAGTAGAAGCACCGGGGAACAGGGGCCAGGGTTGGAGTGGGTTCAGGCCGTGGATGAATCCCAGGAAAGAGATGGGAATTGGGTACGCAATGATGTCGCGCTCAGACCTGCGCAGGCGCGACCTTGTCGTCGCGGCTACGGTGGGATTACCTCAATCCGTGCCTCGGCGCTCAGACTGAGACGTCCTCGATGAGTGCGTTGGGTTGTCGTCAGCAGACGATCGTGCCTAGGCAGATCGGCGGACACTTGCCGGCTTCAGGGGACTAATCCTTAGATGAAAGCTGTAAACAATAGATTTAAATGCGAAGCTGCA
Organism: Acidobacteriaceae bacterium; assembly: GCA_003142935.1. Taxonomy (GTDB): domain Bacteria; phylum Acidobacteriota; class Terriglobia; order Terriglobales; family Acidobacteriaceae; genus Telmatobacter. The sequence goes on along the minus strand of PLOG01000178.1, from coordinate 9,304 downwards.
CACCGGCCAACCGGGATCACGCCGTTTGCTGTGTAGATAGCCAGTTTCGTTTAGGTCCAGCCCCAGCAGTGCANNATAAGGTCGATTTTGACCATCCTTTGGGTGGCTTGCGGCTTGATGATCCCAATTGTGAAGAGCCCAACGGTTCGGTAGCATCTGTCGAAGATGCCAGCACAAGCCGACATGCAAATGTCTCAGAGTCCCTGCTTTTGCTTCCATCGAGGAAAACAATGACCCCTGTCCCGCTTGAAGCGGTGAGGTCGGAAACTCGGTCCCGGGCCGCCGTTGTCGTCGCTCACCCGGACGACGAGACACTCTGGTGCGGCGGCTACATACTGGCCCATCCGGAGTTTCTTTGGCGTGTCGTCACCTTATGCAGAGCACTGGATCCGGACCGAGCGCCAAAGTTCCGCCAAGTCTTGCAGCAATTGGGGGCGGAGGGTGAGATGGCGGATTTGGATGATGGACCCGATCAGGTACCGCTGCCGATCGTGCAGGTTGAGGAAACCATCGCTCGATTATTGTCTGGGGACAGCTACACACTGATTTTGACCCACGGACCGATGGGCGAGTACACACGTCACCGCCGGCATGAGGAGTGCTGCCAAAGCGTGGTTAAACTTTGGCATTCGGGCGTTATCCACACCGGGCGATTATGGATGTTCGCCTACGAAGATGGTGGGCAGGCGTACTTGCCTCGAGTGCGCGGCGATGCAGATCGACGGGATATGTTGACAGACGATATCTGGCTCGAAAAGCGCAGATTGATTACAGATTTGTACGGGTATGGGCACGACAGTTGGGAAGCGCGGAGTACACCAAGAGAAGAAGGTTTCTGGTGTTTTGATTCAGCACAAGCAGCGGTAAAACGCACAGCATTATGGGAGCATCAATCGTGAAAGTACTTGTGCTTACCGAATATCCGGCGCCGGCGGCCGGCTTGGCGCTGCAGGGCGAACTGTTGTGCAGGGGCCTGCGTGAGATGGGCGTGGATGTCTACCCGGTGCATTTGGAATCGTCCCTGGAAAAGGAATGGTACTATCGCTGGTTCCAGCCCGACGTGGTGGTCGGCGTGGGGTTCTGGGGCCATATTCCGAACCTGGTCCTGCACCCGCAAAAGTTTGGAATGAAGGCCGTTCCATGGCTCGTGGCCGATGGTTATATTGCGGAACACCGTGATGTTCTGAACGCTCTCCCGCTGATCATGGTTACCTCCAACTGGGTGAAAGAGGTGTATGTCAGGGATGGCATCAGGGGAGACAACATCGTGGTGCTTCCTGTGGGGTGTGACACGGACCGCTACGCGCCGCACAGCCGCGATGACTTGAAGGTCCAGGCGATCCGAGAGGCTCTGGGAATAGCGGATGACCAGCTCATGATCCTGACAGCCGGCGGGGATGGGGCGTCAAAAGGCGCGCAGGAGGTGATGCAGGCGCTGGCGTTGATCGATGCCGAGGCGCCCGACTGGAGATATGTCTGCAAGGTCTGGCCCCAACCCCGCACTGTCCAACAGAACCTGATCGACCTCAAACTGGCGGCGGACCTGGGCATCGGCAAAAAGGTCATCTACTCGACCAATATGGTCTCGCAAAATTTCATGCCCTACTTGATAGCCGCCTGCGATATCTACGCCGCACCGTCGCGGCTCGAAGGTTTTGGAATGATTCAAGTGGAGGCTAATGCCTGCGAAAAGCCGGTGATCGCGATCGACGCGATGGCATTTCGCGACACCATGGTCCACGGCAAGACAGCATTCCTGGCAAAAGTGGCCGAGGAAAGAAAGATCACCGAGGCACTCTACGGCGAAGGCCACGACTACGAGGGAAGTCATCGAATCGTGTTCAAAAATGCGCGCACAGCTGAATACCGAGCCAGCGTGCCCGACATCGCCAAGTACCTTCTGACGCTCATGCAGGACAGTGCACTGCGGCAGCGCATGGGCGAAGCGGGGCGAAAACACGTGACCGAGTTGTTCGATTACCGCCAGGTTGCCAAACGCTTTGTGGAGATTGTGTCCGACCGATTGGGAATTCACTAGAAAGGTTCGCGACGAGGCGTGAGTGCTCGTCGACCGAACCCTGCACGCCATTGAGGTGGCCATGTCTATAGACGAGAAATCTCTTGCTTCCATTGCGCAGGCCAAAGAGGCGGCTCTGCACATCCTGCTCCATAACGCAAGGGGACCGTTTCAAGGCCTGCCCCGGACCGCTGGGTGGGGATACCCGGAACCTTACACGCGGGACCTGATGATAGCGGCCCTGGGCTTTCTTGCCACCGGCAACGAGGAACTCGCGGACGCTCTGCGGCGCACACTGGTGGCGCTGGCAAGCAATCAGACGTCGCGCGGCCACATCCCATCCCTCGCGCACGATCCCAATAACCGTGGAGCCAGCGATACCACACCGCTATTCCTCTTTGGCCTGGCTCTATACAGAAGATCGACTAACCAGCCGGAGTTCCTCAATGAGGCAGCGCAGAAAGCCATGAAGTGGATGCAGTACCAGAGTCCTGACGACAGGGTGATGGTATGCCAGTTACCCACCAGCGACTGGCGTGACGAGCAGTACGTAATGGGTTATGGGTTGTACGTGAATATGCTGGTTTATGCCTATCTTCGTCTTTACGGCGAACACGAGTCCGCCGCTCAGTTGCGCGAATCAATGAGCCGTCTCGAGGTCCGTGGCGAAGAGAAGAACCGTTATGAGCAAGAGGCTCTTGTGGAGCCATCTCCACCCTACTACGCACTCTACTCTTACAAGGTCATGAGCAGCGACCGCTTCGATCTGCTCGGTAACAGCCTGGCGATTCTGGCGGGAATTGCTTCGCCTCTCTGGGCAGAAAACCTGGTGGCATGGATTGAATCCGAGTGCGAGGCCATGCGGGGCAGCGGAGAACTGGCCGTGAATTTGCCGCCCTGTCTGTTTCCGTATATCTTGCCCCATCATGCGGATTGGCTGCCGCGATACGAGCGATATAACCGGCCCGGCGACTATCACAACGGTGGTGTGTGGCCATTTATCTGCGGTTTCTACGTGGCGGCATGCGTAGCGGCGGGGCAGATGGAGTTAGCGGAGTGCAAGCTNNCCCAGCGGTCGGGATTGGCAGACCTGGTCGGCAGCCATGTACCTCTACGCTGCTGACTGTGTGCAGCGGCACACAACCCCGTTCTTCGATGAGATGCGCGCAGGCAACCCAGTCGCCTGATTCCGTGCCCCATCCTGGAAATGCCCCAGCTGTACGATCCGCTTCGGCCACCAACTGGAAGTCCATTCAGAATTGGCAACGGTAAACGCCGATCCGGCCTTGGATCGCGCGTGGCCCATAGGGAACCGGAAACCCGGACGCTGGCCGACCTTTGGTTACTAATCTCAACTGGATGAGTGGCGATGCGGCGTCAGTGCTCCATCGCCGGAGCAGGCGACCCATCGGACCAGTTGCCAACCCAGACCATGAAGATTGTCACCCGCTCTTCAGGGTCATTCGCGGCCATAATCGGCGAGCCTGGCTGCTCGGCTCCCCAGCTCTTTGCCGCGTCGCCCGAGACAAAGAACATCAGATGTGGGTGCCACCCTCGGCGACCATCGCGAGGACTACACCGACACCTATGCCGAGGTCATCGACCTCGGCCCCTTCGATGCGTCCTGGATCATGGACCACGAGCACCACCGCTGCTTCTGGCTGCGTCAATGGAAGTGCCTATGATGAGCAGAGAAGGCGTCTGGAGGGCCGTTCAAGGCGTCTATATGCAAAGGGTGAGGGGTTGTGTTATGCCTGCGTCGGCGAGACGCGCAGGAAGGGGCCATTTCCTTCCACCCGTTATCCTCACCCGTGATTCGCCCATCTTACACGTATTTTGGCGTATTTAGGAAACCTAAAAAGTATTGCAAGTTATTCATTTTATTAGTTATTAACACCATTTTAAGGCGTGGGTCCTGCGTTCGGTTCCCAGCGAGCTCACCACCCCATTGGCCGCGGTCCCGCCCCGCCTGGGCCCCAGGGACGCGAAATTCCAATTTTGACGTCCACCACGCTCTGCCAGGTGGGTTAGCCGGCGACTTCGCCATCGCCATATTTTTTCCCATGGATCCCCTTTTTCGATGATCTCCTTGGAACTTGGCCGGCTAGATGCCGATAGACAGTTCAATTCTCGCGCTGTGGGGTCTCGGTGCGCGTCGCTGGCCTGCCGAGTGTCGCAATCAGTTTGAATCGAACCGGATCGTCGCCGGTCGGGACAATCGATCGGGGAGATCGACAATCTCGTTCACGTTCGCTGACCGGAAAGGAAGCTACGGGTTACTGTCCATGATTTCTATCAAGAAGTACCTCGATATGGATTTGCAGGAATTGCCGCCTGCGGGATCTATATCGGATCGGCTCGATCGAGTGACCATGGAGTGCTACCGCTCCGTTCTCTCATGCCTCGGCGCGAACGCGACTCGAATATATCCGGGCATCGGCGCCGATCTCGAATCGCGTTTGTGTGGCCTTGCGAATCGGCTCGCCGTTACCCCGACAGTCGAGTCGCTGACACTCACTGAAACCCAGGTTGAAGTCCTGGTGGGCGAATGGGGAGAGCGTACTTCCGATCATTTCAAGGGAAAGGCCGATGAGGTCAAGGAGCTCTTGATTGCGCTGGCCAAAGCCGCCGAGTCGGTTAGCAATAAGGATCAGGGCTGTTCGCTCCACTTCAAGGAATTGATTGGCCGTCTCGAGCAGATTGCCGACCTCGACGATCTGGCCAAGATTCGTTCCTCCATCGTTGAACGAGTCACGGAGCTGAAGGACGGAGTCGACGAGATGGCGCGTGCCAGTCATCGGCTCGTCGCGCAATTGAAGACTGAAGTTTCAATCTACGAAACCAGGCTTAAATCGGTTGAGCATCTGGCTTACCGGGATGAGCTGACCTTGGTGGCAAACCGCCGCAGCATCGAAGAGCGGATGCGCTGCAACATCGCCAACCGGCAGCCGTTTTGCGTAGTAATGCTCGACCTGAACCATTTCAAGCATGTGAACGACAGATACGGGCACGTCGCCGGGGACGAATTACTAAGGCAGTTTGCCAAGGAACTGCAGATGAATACGCGCGCCGGAGACCTGGTTGGCCGTTGGGGCGGGGATGAGTTTCTCCTGGTGCTTTGCTGCGACGGATTCGGCGCCCTGGCCCATATTAAACGCATCCGGGACTGGGTATTCGGCAAGTACACGATCAAGGTAGGAGCGGACAAGACGGCCGTTGAGGTCCAGTTGGATGCCTCCATCGGCGTTGCAGACTGGCATCAAGGGGAGAGCATCGAGCAGGTGATTGAGAACGCCGACAAGGCAATGTATCTCGAGAAGAACCGCTCGCGGATGCAACCGGCGTAAGTGGCTTTTCAGCTTCCGATCCCGGCGTTGATCCAGTTCAATGGGCTGAACAGGTTGCGGAAAAACTCGTCCGGGCGGTAGGCCAGGAATTTATCCCCGGTATGAAGCCAATAGAATCAAAGCGGGCTTTAAAGGCTGCGGAAAAGCTCGCCTGGAGCACAAAATTTCAGGGCTTTGTAACAAGGGCACGACTTTAGTCGGGCCGCAATTGCCGCAAAATGAGCGCGGGCTTCAGCCCCTGCTAATTTCGCATTGCCGCAACTGAGTTTTTCTGCAGCCTCGTTAGCCCCTGCAAAACTCCACTTCGCACCAAAATCAAATTCCGGCTTTTTCCCCAACCTCTTTTGCCTCCGAGGGATGGTATTAGACCGCTTCGACCTTCACCACGGGCTGTCAACTCCGCCCGGAAAGCTCTCCGCCTTGGACTCCCCGGCGAGCATAGTTCTACCATGGACGCTGCAACCGAAGGAAGAAGAGGGAATGCCTGACGATGGTTAAGAATAAAAACCTGCTCATCGCTGCCCTGCTGGCCTGCATCCCCGCCGCTCTCACACTTGGATTGGAATCCGCATCCGCAGGCACATTTGGGAAGACCGGAACCGCACTCCTGTTTCCAGGAATCTTGGGCGCAATCGCCCTGTCCGGGAATGCCCACGCCTTTCACCTTTGGATCGCGTCCATCTGGAACTTCATCTTCTATTTCTTGCTATGCTGGGCGTTAGTTGCCCTCATCGGAACCGCTTTCCGCCGTCTCCGCGCATCTCAACGCGCCAACAAATCCTGAAGGGGCAAAGGCCAGCGTCCAAATGCTTTCAGCAAGCGAAATCGTAAATGTCCACGACCAGCTCGTCGCGTCATGGCACTTGGCGCCTGACAACCCCGATACCGAAAGTCCCTCCCTCTGGCTCCTCGCCGTCTCCCGCCAGCATCGCGCCAACTTCGACTTATGGCACATCGAGGACGAAGCTCGCGCCCCCGGCGTCACCGACGCGGAACTGGCCGACGTCAAGCACCGCATCGACAAAACCAACCAGCTCCGCAACGACCTGGCCGAACAACTCGACTGCGCCTTGCTCGCCTGGCTTGAACCTCAGGCCCTGCCCAACCCCAACGCCCCTCTCAACTCCGAGTCGCCGGGCCTTATCGTCGACCGGCTCTCCATTTTGGCTCTCAAGATCTACCACACCCGCGAAGAAGCCGAACGGAAAGATGCCCCGCCGGGCCACGCCTCGCGCAATCGCGACCGCCTCGCCATCCTTGAGAATCAGCGCGCCGACCTGGCCGGATGTCTCGATGCCCTGTGGCGCGAAACCCTCGCCGGAGCCCGCCAATTCAAGCTCTATCGCCAGTTGAAAATGTACAACGATCCTGCTCTCAACCCGGCCATCTACCGCAATTTCCGCGCCCAACCCCCAACCTGAGTCCACCTCGAACCCAACCGCTAACTTCCTCATCGGCACCCTCCCCATTGACGTCTCACGGGGTAATGCGTATAAAAGGTGCCTAAGCAGCCTTATTCCCGCACCCGGCTTTGAGCCGGTGGAAATCCGGTTCTATCGGGCGTACTGGAAGACGCGCTGCAGGCAAAATCATGACGCAAGAGGTCCCATCCGCGGCGCCCAGCCGCAAAAAATCCCTCCCGGCTCCTGTCAAACCCGACAGTCACTCGACTTCGGGTGCTGCCCCTTCTTTTCTGCACTATCAGGCCGCCGTCCAATTGCTCCAACTGGGCAAATACGACCGCGCCCTGGCCGCCTTTGAAAAAATGCTCCCCACTGCCCCGGTCGAAATCAGGGAGCGCTGCAAAATGTACATCAGCACCTGCCAGCGGCAGCTTGAGCGCCCAAACCTGACCTTCGCCACTCCCGAGGAACACTACGACTACGCCGTCTCCAAATTAAACACTGGCTACTACGAAGAGGCCCGCGAGCAATTCAACAGCATCCTCTCCGGCCATCCCAACGCCGACTACGCTTTTTACGGCCTTGCCCTGCTCGACGCCATCACCGGCCAGGCGCAGGAGTGCCTCGACCACCTGGCCAAAGCCATTCAGCTAAATCCAAGAAACCGCCTCCAGGCGCGCGTCGACAACGACTTTCAAAGCATGGTGGACGACCCCCGCTTTACCGAATTGCTGTATCCTGAGATTCCGTAAGGCTTGTTTTGACGACTGCTATCCCTGAAAACGGCAACCTCCCTCCAGCGCCTCTGTCCGGCGCCGACACCCCTGTGTCTCTCCAACCCATGCACGTTGTGGCCATCGGTGGCGGCACTGGCCTCTCCACCCTGCTGCGCGGCCTGCGCCGCCACGTCATCACCCCCGGAGAGAGAACCTTCCCTCAGGGAGCAATCGCCGATCTGGCTGCCGTCGTCACCGTCACTGACGACGGTGGCTCCTCCGGCCGCCTGCGCAAGGACTTCAACATGCCCCCGCCCGGCGACCTGCGCAATTGCATGGTCGCCCTCAGCGAAGAAGAGCCCCTGCTCGCCCGCCTCTTCAACCATCGCTTCCGCTCGGGCGATGCCCTCCAGGGACACAGCTTCGGCAACCTCTTTGTCGCCGCCCTCACTGAGATCACCGGCGACTTCGTCCAGGCCATCCAGCTCTCCTCGAAGATTCTCGCCACCCGCGGCCGCATCTACCCCGCCACCGCCGTCAACACCACCCTGGTCGCCGAAATGGACGATGGCTCCATCGTCCGCGGCGAAACCAGCATCACCGCCAGCCGCCGCCGCATCGTCGAACTCACCCTCGATCCCCCCAGCCCCGCGCCGCTGCCGGAAACCTTGGAAGCCATCAAGCGCGCCGACCTCATCTCCGTCGGTCCCGGCTCCCTCTACACTTCGCTCATCACCAATCTCCTCGTCGATGGAATCCCCGCAGCCCTGGCCCACGCCCGCGGACTCCGCGTCTTCGTCTGCAATCTCATGACCCAGGCCAACGAAAGCCTCAACCTCACCGCCGCCGAACACATCGAGCGCATCTACGACCACACCCGCGCTCCCATCTTCGACTGCGCCCTCGTCAACACCGCCCCCTTCTCGCCGGAGACAGTCGCCCGCTACCAGGCCGAAGGCGCATCCCCCATCGTTGCCGACATCGAACGCATTCAGGCCCTCGGCGTCCGCTGCATCGCCGGCGACTTCGCCGCCGAAGGGGCCGTCGTCCGCCACGCCGCCGGCCGCGTCACCGGAGCCCTCCTCGCCCTTGGCCGCACCGCCTATCTTGCTCGCAGCTGACCGTTTTCCCTTCCCCGCCCATTCCACACTCATGTAAAGTGAAAGCGCGCGGGCTCGCCGCCTGCGAAGCCAATCTGCCAATCCAATTTGGAGGAACCATGAGCAAAATCCGTGTTTCGATCGCCATCGGCTGTTGCTTCTTCTTTCTATCCACCTTCGCCTCGGCACAAATCAGCAGAAAGCCCGGCCTCTGGGAGTCGACCGTTACCATGACCTGGCAAAAATCCCCCATGCCCGCTGGAATGAACATGCCTTCCGGCGGAAACTCCCCCTTCGGCGGCGGCCCGCACACCACGCAGGTCTGCATCACCCAGGCCATGATCGACAAGGATGGCGCATTCGCACCCCAGAGCCGCAACAACCAGTGCCAGGTCGCCAACGTGCAAAAGTCCGCCAACAGCATGTCCGCCGATTGGATCTGCACCGGCATGATGGCCGGCAAAGGTTCCTTCGAGTCCTCCTGGATCGACTCCGATCACGCCATCACCAAAGTCCACTTCCTCGGCTCCATGCAAAGGGGACCTAACCCAACCCCCGTCGAGTACACCATGGATTCCACCTCCGTCTACAAAGGCCCCGACTGCGGCGCCGTCAAGCCCATAACCCTCCCCGACAAGTAGCCCGCCCAACAACCTCCCGCATCGACGGGCAGTGCGTCAGTTTGAAGGGTAGTGAGTCAGCCTGAAGCGTAGTGAGTCAG
>PLOG01000215.1:3675-3981 GCA_003142935.1 Acidobacteriaceae bacterium | reverse complement strand
ATCGGCGAGAAGGCCGAGTCCACGCACGCGATCCGGGTTGTGCCAAGTCCGGTCGACTACTGGATCACCACAACCTATGCCCGTGAGCGGATCTATCGCAAGTGGTGGCTTGCCAGACGCGCAGGCATTCCGCTGATTGCAGCCTATGAGGCGCTTGCTGAGCGCTATCCGCGCGGATTGGCAGAGTTGGCTCCGCTGGCAGAGGAGTTATCGGGCGAAGTTCAGGAGGTAGCGACGCAATGAACAACACAAATCGTGAATCACAGGACGACTCTTTGCTGAATGGTGTGCCCTATCAGTCGGAGC
>PLOG01000215.1:0-3650 GCA_003142935.1 Acidobacteriaceae bacterium | reverse complement strand
ATGCAGCAGTTGCACCAGCAAATCGTGTGGCCGCTGGCGCTGGTAAACCAGGCACGGGGCTTCGTCTCGAACTCGATCAACGGCTATCGCGGTTTCATGACGCAGGTCTTCACGCTGAAATCGCCCAGTGCGAGGTTGGCAAGCCCGCAGCAACTGGAGACGATTCTGCANNCGGCAGTCTGCACAGATTCCCGCTCTTCAGGCGAGTTTCGCAGCGAACTATGGGACAGTGCCGGCGGTGAACGCGGCCTCTCCACAGGACCGAGTGATGATGGACATCGACGACGCGCTGGGCCAGCAGAGTTTGAAGACGACACTCATTGCTGACCAGGGCCAGGACGTCATCCTTGCGACCGCGAACCAGATGGAGAATCAGGTTGCTTTGAGCACCCCAGGCTCCGCTCCATTCATCACCGCTCAGGCACAGGTCGCCAACCTTCGCTGCCAGGCATTCATGCAGAAGATGCTAGCGGCGGAACTCCGTCAGGAGGCAGGCCGCATCGCTCATGACAATGTGCTGGTGAAGCGCAAATCCACGGCGACTGGCGCAATCAACAGTCTTATCANNCGGCACGCTGAGCCGGTAAGGAGGAACTTCTATGCCAAAGACGAATATGTCAATGAACGACAAGACGAGCAAAATGCGGAAGCCTTTCTTCTGGCGCCGCAAAGAGCCTATTGTCTCTGAAACAGTGCGGCTGGCACCGGCTATTGACGCCGATCAACCCAAGGATCATCCATGGTGGCGGCCAACGGTTTGGAAAGCGGCTGCTCTGGCGGCGGTTGCCTTGATGCTTCTCCCTGGTCGTGCCAACGGGCAGTTCGGGATCGACATTGCAGCCATCATGGCGGCGCTGTCGAAGGTTGAATCGTTGATGAGCACCTATGTGGCTGCGCCGCTCAAGACGATCAANNCACAGCAGACTGTCGCCAAGTATGAGCAGGAAGTCATTTACCCAATCGCTGCAATCAATCAGGCCAGGAACTCCGTAACACAGTTTGAAAACCAGTTCAGCCAAGTGACCAATCTGTTCAAGGGCAATGTATCGAGCGCAACGCTGCCACAGTCACAGAACCTGGAATCGATTCTGCTCTCTCGCAACGCTGGGAGCATTTCGACGGTTTCNNCAGATTCGCAATATGACCGACATGACAGACGCGCAGGCGCAAGACGCTATGAAGCGCGCCATTCAGATCGATGCCCTGGCCGATGCGGAGTTGGCCGAGGCGGACAAGATGGGCCAGCAAATCTCCGTGGCTGCTCCGGGGAGCGCTCCGATTCTGGAAGCGGAAGCGGATGTCTGGGTGGTCCGGGCAAATGCGTACACACAGTCGGCGCTTGCCGAACTGATGCGTACACGTGGCATCGACATCGCCAACCAGAGCAAGTTGTCGAAGCTCGCTGCAACGGACTCGACGAGCAGTAATGGCGTAATCAACGGTGTGTTGACCAACAGGTGATCCTCGATGATGCTTTCCGTTCTCCATCCCGGCGTGACATCGCTTGCGTTGATCTATTCTTCGCAACTGAATCTCTTTGAGCAATTCCTGACGCAGGCTGTTTCGGGGATCGACTCGACCAGCATCACGTCAGGGATGCAGAACGTGGGCTACGTCATACTTGTCGTCGGATTCCTCTGGCAGGTCTATCAGTCCGCGCTTCATGGCGGCGATGTGCGTGGACTGGGAGCCGGCCTCATCAAGTATGTTGCAACGGCGATGGTGGTGATGAACTACCACGCCGTTTTTACGACGGTCAACCAAGGCTTTGTGAACGCAGGCAACTGGATAAGCAATGCTTCAGGGGGACTCAACCTTCTGGATAACTGGAGGACCGACATCCAAACGCAGTTCAGCCAGATTGGCTTTCAGAATTTGTGGGGCCTGGTTACCGGTTCCGCAGCTGGGTTGATTGACGCCCTTCTCATTCTGGTTGCTTATCTTCTCTATCCGCTGGTGATCGTGATCTTCGGATTCTTCTACATCCTCTATGGCAGCATCCTGTACATCTTCGGACCTCTGGTGATCTCGTTGATGCCATTGGGAGCGACCAACCGCATCGCCAAGGCTTATGTCGAGAATGTCTTCATCTGGAATGCATGGCCGATTCTCTATGGCGGCTTCGGCGCACTGCTGAGCGCGGTGCAGATGGGTCAGGTTGGCCAGATGCTCAGCCAGAAAAGTTTTCTGGGCGGCCTTGGCAGCCTGGAAGGATCGGTCCTGATTGGTTTCGCCAGCATCATCTTCTCGCTGGCCATTGCGGTGATTCCATTTATGGCCAAACGAATTGTATCGGGCGACGTTGGCTCGACAGCGGGCGCGCTGATTGGTGCCGCCGTTACGGCCATTACCGCAGGCACGGCGGCCATCGAGGGCGCAGCCGTTGGCGCGGCGGCAGCGGGTGCGGGGAGTTCAACGGGCACAACCGGCAATGCTGCAAATAGCGCCGGAGCGATTGGTGCGAGCGCAAAGCATCCGGGAGGGATGGGCAGTGGCAATCAACCCGTGCCAGCGCAACGCGGAGCAAATCAAGGCGATTCTTCCTTGAGCGCAGGCAACCAACCCGCGTCAGACACGAAAGCCCGTAACACATCAGCAGTTGAAGACGGCACTGGGCAGATGACTGATGGCTCACCAACAGCTGCGGGCCATGCGGGTCTTATTCGCAGTTCCATAAAGAGTGCAACCGGGAAAGATGAATTTGCCAGTGCGGGAGAGGACAGCGCGGGCGCGCAGGAGAGTCCCGTTCCTGTTCGCGGCTCTGGTTCCGGTTCCGGTTCCGGCTCCAAGTCGGGTTCGGCTGCCCCGACCTTCGCGAGTGTGAACCGTGGGAATCCGTGGGCCTGGAGTTCGTACGCTCCGCATCCACGCCGGGATGGGATCGCGACATGGGGCGCCTATCATGCGGCGCGAGTGGCTACGAAGGCCGCTGTGACCGGAAGAAGAGCAATCGACAACGCTGGAAAAGTAAGTGACTGAGTGAGTCTTCGAGAGGAGAACAACGATGGCAAATGCAGAGACTGTTACGCGAGGGAATGAACTCGACGTACGCCCCAAGTATTACGAGGTGGATGGAGCGCTGACAGCAAACGCCAACCGGGCGTGGCTTCTGGCATTCTTGACGATTCCAGTGGCTCTGGTTGCGCTGGGGCTTGCGGCCTTCGTTCGCCTGCAACCTCCCACGGTGATACGCATTGGTGCGAACGGCGAGGCGGTGGTTGTCGGCCAACCAACAAAGGGCGGCGCAGCGGCCGGGAGTGTCGGAACGGACGCATTTCTCGACCAGGCCTTTGTAAAGCGGTTTCTTGANNGACAACACCAGAGGCAAGGTCGAGGACGACCAGGTTCAGTCTGTCTTTCATCTGCGTGAGATCGACACTGAACCCGGAGAGCCACTGACCTACCTCGTGTATGGGGTCAAGGACGTACACCATGTGTCGAGTGGCACAGAGGTCACAGACCACTTCGTCAATGAGTATCGGATTCGCCTGATCGCCGACCGCAGGACCGATGTGAACCCTGACGGCCTTTGGATTGCCGAGTACAGTGAGCGCCCGATTGATGGCGAACGCCGTGACCGCATCTTGGCCGCGCCAGACCGTGTAGTTAGACAGGAGTAACGGAGGGACGAGATGGAGACAGCAGTTACA
>PLOG01000103.1 GCA_003142935.1 Acidobacteriaceae bacterium | reverse complement strand
GATTAGCTCGACAAAAGGGGGGCCAGTTGGGGCGCGCGCTGAGTTCGCGCCGGTGCGCTCTCCGCCATTAGCATCAACGCAATCTGGCCGACGGCCGCGGCGCCCATCAAATACCATGCCGGGGCCATGGCGCTGCCCGTGACATGGATCAGCCAGGTTGCCACCAGTTGTGTCGTTCCGCCAAAAGCGGCGATCGAGACTGAATAAATAATTCCGAACCCGCTACCGCGAATCGATTTGGGCAGACTCTCTGCCAGCCCTGCATAAAAGGATCCCCAAATGAACATCGAGACTGCGTTTAAGACGGTCATTCCGGCGATAAACGCAAATTCGGAGCGGGCGGCGATGATCCAGGAGAAGGTCGGATAGATCATCACGAGAAAGACGAGGTTGCCCCCAACATTAATAGCCCAACGGCCATGCTTGTCAGACAGCAATCCGCCGAGCAGAATGACGGGAATGCCCAGCATATAGCCGATTGTTTCAGCGATGAATCCGGCGCGGGCTGACATGTGCAACGTAGCCTGCGCATAAGTGACAAGGTAGGAAAAAGTATAGTTGGCAATGGTACCGGAAGCCAGAATGACCAGGCCCAGCGCAATGATGCGCCAACGCGTGCAGGCCTGACGCAAACGCGTCGGCTTCAAGACTGGCGTAGCGGCAACCGGTTCGGGCTCATGAAGGGTCTCGGGAAGATTGGTGCGCATCCACAAGCCGAATGGCACTGCGACGGCACCGATCAGAAAGGCAATTCGCCATCCATAGGCATCGAGCGCAGCGGGCGGCAGTACCGCAGTCAGTAGGACACCGACCAATCCTCCGGCGATGAGCGCAAGGTTTTGGCTCGCACCCTGCCAGGAGACGACCAGGCCGCGCTTTTCAATGGGCGCGGCTTCAAGCAGGAAAGCGGTGTTGGAACCGATCTCCCCACCCAGTGAGAAGCCCTGCAACATGCGGGCAATCACGGCCAAAATCGGTGCAGCGATGCCGATCTGGGCATAGGTCGGGATGAGTGCCATGCCGACGATGGCAAAGCCGATGAGCATGAAGCACAGCATCATAGCCGGCCGACGACCAGCGCGGTCCGAGTAATTGCCGATGAAAAACGCACCGATGGGTCGAGTGACGAAACCGGCTCCGAAGGTCGCCAGCGACAGCATCAAGCTACCGTATGCGCTCTGGGCTGGAAAGAAGGCGTGGCCGATTTGAATCGAGAAGAATGCGTAGGTCAGAAAATCGTAGAACTCGAGCGCGTTTCCGATGGTTGCAGCTGCAACATGGTGCCCCCGAAGAGAGCTTCTACCGCGCAATTGTCCAGCGGCACTTTCCATTGGCACGCGCTTTCTCGAGATTCAACCCCTAGCGAGGCCCCATTTTGACAATGAGATAACCCCTGTTGTGACGAGGGCTGAAAACTGGCAAAACTACACGACGGCCCGTTTAGCTGAGTTCAACTGGATTCCTCCGGGGAGGGTTCGCCTGATCGTGAGAGCGTATCAAGCTTGATGCTCCGGTGTCGAGAAGAATCCCGGCATTGTCCTGCGCGGGTGAATTGTCGCCGATCCGGTCCCTAGCCGGAAGGTACTCACCGGTAAACAGATTAGGATTGGCTGGAGCCTCCTGTTCGGAGCGACAGATTATCTCCGTACCAGGATGGTTCTCAAGTGGCAGCATAGTGCTGGAATGGGTGGCAGCATTCATCTATTACCAGCACCAATCTTCTGGTGGAAGGGGCCCATGAATCTGCATGATGTGAATGTGGAGCGCCCGGCTTGATTTGTACCTATGGAGGAGAGACAAATTGGGTCTGAAGAAGGTCTGCAGGGAATCGACTCAGCATTTGCGTGGAAATGTCAGATACGCAATTAACTTCCATAACGGACAGCCAGATGCGTTTATGGGACACTTATGGGACACTAAAACTTGCAGGTTCTCCGATCTCCGTCTGCCCTGAGTAGTATGTAAACTATTTATAATGAATTAGATGGAGGTGGGTGGAGTCTCCTGCTAACCATCCTCTATGCCGAATTCCCTGCTAACAGGGAAAAATACAGAGAAATTCGTGAATTCTGCCCCATAAGATCGCAGGCGAAGCTTTACATGGTGCTGAATTCACGTGGTTTACTTCGATGTAATCGCAAACTTCAACTTGCACCGAACAGGGAAATATCACCCCCATATCAGGGAAAAGCAATTCCCTGATACGGCCTTCGGTATCGCATCTACCGCTTGGCGATGCCCAAGGCCCTCTGCCCTTAAACAGCTTCAAAGTCAAACCGATTCCCACGCACCGAATCTCTTGTCGAGAAACGGATTATTTGGCCTTTTCAAAAGCGAGTTTCGGCTGAATACTAACCTCTCAATTGGTCCGGATTTCGTCGGGTCGATCAATATCTTCACGCGAGACGCGAAGTGGGCCCATCACTGCGGAGGCGCATTAGCGACGGAACACACTTCAGACGAGGGCGTGGACGTCTCTGCCTTCGCCACCCAATCGATTGCATTCTCAACCGCTAGGTCCGTTGCAGTCGACCGGTCCCCATGCGCCACCGAGGAAATCCAGGCGAGCTGGCTCGCCGTCAACTTCCAGCTAAGCGGCGCGGGCTTCGGCTTGCTCTTATCGTCAGGCTGCTGTGGGATCGCGAACACCACGTGATGGATGATCAAACTGCCCGCATATGCCGTCTCCAGTACGCACAGCTCACGGCGATTACGGCGCGTCACGCTTACGTGGCCTGCGTTCCATAGTCCCTCGAGCGGCCCGAGCAGATGATCCAGCGTCCACCAAGGAGCGGGCGGGCGGCCGAACACGATCAGCTCATGTCGAATCCGAAGTTTGCTGGCGGCATCGGCTGGAGCGCCTTTGATTACAACACGCACGCAGGTTTCGGATCGGGCGATCGCATTTGCTATCACGGTATATCGGACATTTTCCGTGAGCCCAAACCGGCTGCGGGCTTCTATCGGTCACAGTGTGACCCTTCCGAGGAAGTTGTGCTTGCGCCAGCATTTCACTGGTCACGCGGAGATGTTAATCAGGCCTTTAGCAACGGAGTCATCTGCTCCAGTTGCGACAAACTCAAAGTTTATATCGATGGAGCATTCGCCCTCGAAGCCGAGCCAGTTCGCGCGCAATTTGCCCATCTTAAGTACCCCCCATTTACTGTCGACCTTGAAAAACATCTGCAGCACTGGGGCGATATGAGAATCGAGGGCTACATCGCTGGAAAGCTTGCGATCTCACGTACATTCTCGGGAAAGGATGTGGACCAGAAGTTCCTGCTCCTACCTGACGATACCGAATTGGTAGCCGACGGCGCAGATACAACGCGAGTGGTCCTACGTGTCACCGACGAATTCGATGCGGTCAGGCCTTTCGCATCTGACGCCATTCGTTTCGAACTCCGTGGCCCAGCGGTAATCATCGGGGATAATCCAATGGCCTTGGTGGGGGGCATCGGCGATTTGGATTCGCGCTACCGAACAGTCTGGAAAGGTCATCCTTATTGCGCGTCACCCGCATCTCGGCGCGCAGACGGTTGAATTCCAAATGCAGCAGACTGCAACTCAAATTGTTTGATTTGCTTGATAATGTCGTCGGCAATGTAATTACACGTGCTGGGTGTTGGGCACGCACGAAGAGGAAAATCATCGATGCGGAGAAGTGTGCGCCGCAGATTGCGCACGAGACAGTCGAACGTATTCGTGCGCTCCCGGCTATCGAGTGTAAGGCCAGGGATGCTGCTGCGGATGATCGCTTGAAGCAGCGTCTATCGTAGTCGGCGCCGATGCTGGCGCCGTTCGCATCTCGATACGGGTCTCGGAAGAGCCGACGAGGACGAAACAATAAGGGTGAATCAATGCACGGAGTGACATCGTTGTCATAGACCGTTTTTGGATGTATACTCTCTTCAAATTGACAGCGCTGCGAATGGTTCGTGGCAGGAATGAGATTGCCAGTACCACTGGTTTCAGTCCGGGAGCGTCCTGGTTGCCGTATCCACGATTGGCAAAAATAACCTCTGCGCCCCCGGGACGGCGACATGGGCGCACTCCCGTTCAGGACGCAGTCTTTCCGCATTCGACAAGAGTTGCGATGCGGCAGGGAGAATCGATGAATCGGCGGGAATTCACCTTTGAAGGCATGTACGGTCTGGCTGTGTTCGCTCCTCTTTCCAAGCGTCTCGGCTCCGTTCTTCAAATCACAACAACTGGTACTGAACAGAGGCTCACGAGCTACGTCAATCCCTTTCTGGGCACCGCGCCTCTGACCGACCCGGCAGAAATCGGATTCAAGCCGCCTTGGCGCGTGTGGGCAGGATTGGTTTTTCCGGGGTCATCGGTGCCCAACGCCATGGTGCAACTGAGCCCGATCACCAAATTCGGCAGCGGCGCCGGCTATGAATACGAGAACCCGAAAATCTACGCTTTTGCGCACACAAACAAGGGCCACTGGAACTTGTGCAATATTCCGATCCTGCCTGTGAGCGGGGAGGTGAACCCGGACGACTTTGCCTCCACCTTCGACCACGCGACGGAGTCGGCGCATCCTGGCTACTATCAGGTGCAACTCGAGCGCTACAACATTAATGCCGAGTTGACCTCGACCTTGCGCACAGGCTTCCACCGGTACACCTACCAGGACGCTCGCGCAGCGAAGAAGCTGGTGGTGAACATGGCTGTCTCCAACGAACGGATTCGCGATTGGCAGATGGAGCAGGACGGCGACCATGCTTTCAAGGGCTACCAGAGATTCAGCGAGAAGATCTATTTCTACGCCGTCTCGAACTACGGTATTCAACAAATTGAGCGCCTGAAGGGGAGCAAGGCGGAGCTGCCGGTGGTGGACTTCGAAACTGGATCGAAGCCGGTGGAGATTCGCATCGGATTATCCTTCGTGAGCACGGAAAACGCCAAGGAGAATTTGAAAAAGGAACTGGGCGCGAAGAGCTTCGAGACGGTGAAGGCCGAGGCCGATGCCACGTGGGAAAAGCTGCTGGGGAAGATCAAGGTTAGCGGCGGCACGGAGCGGCAGAAGAGGCTCTTCTATTCGTGCCTCTATCGCTCGTTCCTGTGGCCAGCCCTGCGCAGCGACGTGAACGGCGAATATACCGACGAGAAGGGCAATGTCGTCAAGGCGGACTTCCAATATTACACGCTGCCTTCGCTGTGGGACGATTACCGGAACAAACTGGTGTTGCTAGGAATGCTCTCGCCGGACGTGGCCACGGACGTGATTCGTTCGCTGATTGACCGTGGCGACAAGACCGGCTTTATCCCGACTTTCTTCCATGGCGATCACGCGGCGGCCTTCATTGCCGGTTCGTATCTGCGCGGGCTGCATGGCTTCGACGTGAAGGATGCTTATCGGTTACTGCTGCGCAATGCGACGGTGGAAGGCGGCACGCGGCCCTTTATCAAGGAGTACATAACCAAGGGCTTCATCTCCGATCCCGACGTGGCAAATCCGGGTGTGGAGACGAAGGGCAACGCGGGGGTGACCAAGACGCTGGAATACGCCTACGACGATTACGCCGTCGCCCTGCTGGCCAAGGAACTGAAGGACGATCAGAACTACGCGATGCTGATGAAGCGTTCAGAGAACTACAAGAATATGTTCGATCCATCGACCGGTCTCATGTGCGGCCGTCTGGAGAACGGCGATTGGGTCAAGAACTTCAATCCCGAGTTTCCTTACTACGAATATATGTATCGCGAGGCGAATGCGTGGCAGTCGTCCTTCTTTGCCCCACATGATACGGAGGGCCTGATCGGCCTCTACAAGAGCAAAGCTGATTTTGAGAGACAGCTCGACCGATTCTTCACCATTCCCTGGAATCCAAATTACATAGCGATGAATATCAACAGTTTCATCGGACAGTATTGCCAGGGCAATCAGCCGGACCACGGCTTCGCTTACCTCTATTACTTCGTGGGCAAGCAGGAGAAGTCACAGGCGATTCTGAACACGATTATGGATCGCTTCTACGGTATGGGCAGGGACGGTCTGGCGTTGAGCGGCATGGACGACGCGGGCGAAATGTCCTCATGGTATGTGTTCAATGCGATCGGCCTCTACACCTATTCTCCGGCCGACCCGAAATATATCGTGACAGTGCCGCTATTTGACAAGGTAGTTATCAGGATGAGTAGCGGGAATTCTTTGACCATCATAAAAAGAAACTCTGGTGAGAAAATTACTGACATCACCTACGCTGGGCAAAAGGTTAATGGGTATTTTATCTCCCATCATGAGCTACTTAAGGGGAAGGATCTCGTTATTACGGCCAAGTAATGAAGAAGGTCGCCATTGCCACGAAGTACAGAATAATCTGGCTTTGCTCCGGCGATACAAGGGAGAATCCTTAATTCAACTTCTCCAGAGTCTTGATCTGGCTGTCGGGGAAGCGTTCGTCGGGTACCAATTCACCGACGAAACTAACCCTTCGGAGTGAAAATGCGCATTATTCCCAAGCCTTTGGCTTGCATCCACAGGATCCGCGA
Source organism: Acidobacteriaceae bacterium (assembly GCA_003142935.1). GTDB lineage: Bacteria > Acidobacteriota > Terriglobia > Terriglobales > Acidobacteriaceae > Telmatobacter. Next base: position 28,233 of record PLOG01000103.1, on the reverse strand, counting down.
ACGATGAATTCAGTACCAAGGACGATCTTCCGCGCCGGTTGTCTTTTAGTCTCCGACATTCGCTCGAATAGTACCTTGGCTGCCTGGTGTCCCAGTTCATGCGCTGGCTGCCGCACCACAGTCAGGCCCGGCGGAATCATTTCGGCAAGCTCGAAATCGTCGAACGAAACGAGTGGAAAGTCCGTCAATATCTTCTTTTTCGCTGCGTTGAGCGCGCGCAAAACACGCATAGTGCAAACCCAGTTGAGAGTAAAAATAGCCTCGACACGGTTGGGACCGGATAGGAATGGCGAAAGAAGCTCTGGAGTCAGATCGCTCTCATGCTGAACCAACAATTCGATCGGTTCTGCTCCCGCGCTCTTTACCGCAGATCGATATCCTGCGACACGTTCCGAGCAAGTATACAAATGTGGGCGTGCACCCACGGCAAGAATCCGCTTGTAGCCATGCGCGAGTAGATGCTCGGTGGCTCCGCGGGCTGACTTGCGGTTGGTCACAGTAATGGTATCCACCTCTTCACCTCGAAGAGGCTCGTCAAAAACAACGATCGGCACATTCCTTGCCAGCAGTAGCTTGAGGTTGCTCTTGCCGCTGCTTGCCGCCATCAGGACGACGCCATCGATCTGTCGTCTGAGCATTATCTGAAGTTCCGCTTCTTCGAGAGCAGCATCTCCACCAGAGCTGGCGAGAATAACTGCGTGTCCGGTCTCTCGAGCTACGTCCTGGACAGCCTGCACAGCGGCTGCTGTAAAGGGGTCAGCCAGATTAGGAACGATCATCGCGATCGCAGCCGAACGTTTCGCCTTCAATCCCCTGGCCAATTCGTTCGGTTGATAGCCTAGTTGTTCCATGGCTTTGAGCACGCGGGCGCCGGTCTCAGGACGAAGCTCAGGAGAGTCATTCAGGGCGCGTGAAGCTGTCTTCAGCGATACGCCAGCCAATCGTGCTACATCGACCAAAGTTATTGAATCGCTTTTCGTTTTCATTTTCTAATCTTTGCCCTTTCTGACTGCCTGTCTATCCATTCTCTCTCGTCAGCGGCTAATTGCCGATCCTGGAAGCTAATGATTCCAGACTGGCGCGCTTCGTTTCTGGATAGACAAATAAAATCACGAAGAACTGTATGACCATCATCGCGGCGAGGCCAGCGAATGCTTTCCCACCCAGGCTCCTTGCGATCGCAGGGAAAGACCCGATAATGATGGCGTTGGCCACCCAATGCACGGAACTTCCGAAGCTTTGCCCACGGGCACGGACCGGCAGGGGAAATAACTCGCTAAGATATACCCAGACGACCGCGCCTTGGGAAAAGCCAAAGAACACGTTGTAGCACATCAAAATGACGACTACGGACTCAGCGGGCCAGCCCATGTACCGAATCGCAGGCAATGCGAGGAGGCAAGCACCCATGCCCGCTGATCCGGTTAGCAGAAGCGGTTTGCGGCCGACCTTATCGATGATGCCTACAGCGATCGTGGTCACCAGAAGGCTAAATGCGGCCATCAAGAATGCGTCTCTTCGCCCGTTCAAACGCCCCGAGCCGAGTTCAGAAAAAACATCGAGGATATAGTAAAGCAGCACGTTGACCCCTGTAAGCTGATTAAAAATGGCAATGCTGGCAGCCAGGAGAATTGGCCGAGCATACTGCCGCGAGAACAGTGTCGAGTACTGTGAAGCCCTGAACTCTTCAAGTGACGCGGCAAGGCGGGCACAATCGGCATCGGGATCGGCGGACCCCAAAGCTTTCAGAGTTGTACCCACCTCGGCGGGGCGGCCCTTGAGGGCAAGCCAGCGTGGGCTTTGAGAGGCCCGCCAGAGAATTGTCCCGCACAGAAGCGCAAACACCGCGCCAGCGACAAAAGACCATCGCCACGCCACGCCGAGCGCGAAATGGTTAGAAAATGCGAAGCCCAGACCAAAGGCGAGCACTACACCGACGCTGACATTTAATTGGAAACTGCCTACAACGCGCCCCCGCCAATGAGACGGAGCAATCTCAGCGAGATATAGAGGTGAGGCCACCGAGATGAGACCGATTGCAACACCGCACCCAAAACGAAAGGCTGCAAACTGTATGAAGCTGGACGCAAAGGCAGTTCCGAACGATGCAAGGCAATACAGAAACGCGGAGAGAAACAAAGTCTTGCGCCGATCGATTGAATCGGCTATAAATCCAGCGGAGATCGAACCCAGAATGGTCCCGAAAAGAGCAGATGACATGGCCACGCCGAGCGCAAAAGGTGAAAGCATGAATTGCGCTCTCAACCCCAGTGTTGCGCTGGAGATTGCGCCGATATCGTAACCGAATAGCAAGCCGCAAGACGAGGCCGCAACGACGGAGAGTGCTAACCGCTGATTCATTTCACTAATCTCTAAGATACTGATAAGAGAATACATCCTCCCTGAGTCGCGCGACCAACAAATGCCTTGGGCGAGTGGAGAATCTGGCGGAGTTCTATGCCGAGCCAGGCTGGCAACGCTGTGTCGTGAAGTTCTACCGCAACGTGTGGACGGCAGGCTCCACGATAAACTCCGTACGGCGGGAGATGCGGAATCTAGCGGTAGCGGTACAGCTTGACACGCTGGATCATATAGTAATCGCCGCGCAACCGCAGCCCTTTGCCCGACAGGATTTCATCTCCATTGAGACGGCGACCCGCGACCCAGTTCCCATTCACAAAGGTGCCGTCATCCACCTGGGCCAGCCCAGCGATCGGGGCGCCGGGGGTGTTCGGCGTAAAGGCCACGGTGATGCCCCGACCAGCGACGATGAACTCGTCGGGGCCTGTTTGGACAAAAATTCCCGCAGGAAATTCCGGTGTCGCAAACGACCAGTGACGGGCCACTTCAATATCCAGCGTGTAGTCGCCAACGCGCAGTTTTTGTGCCGGAAGATCCTTGTCGAGCACGACGCCGCCAATGACGCCCTTGCCCTGATTGGCCAAAATCACGGGAGCCATCTGCGCGAGAACTTCATAGCTCTTGCCGACCTCAACTGCGCCGGCTGGAGCGCTTTCCAACCCAAAGGGCGAAACGCCGATCGCGTCGTATTGGCCGAGAGCATAAAAAAAGTTGCTGGCGGCGCGAGCATCCCGCTGCATTTCCGGGATGAATAGCGGATTCCCGTTGCGGTGGTAAAGGGGGCATCTGCTATCGAAGTCGATATAGAGGTCGGGCGAGAAGATGTCGAGGTGCGGTGCTTCGGCTTTCCAGATGTCAAGCACGCGGGGCAGCGGTCCGCCGATTCCATAGTTACCAGGCTTGAGTGCCTCGGGCGCGAGATTCTCCGGAAGGGCAGCGTTTACAAACATCGGCAGGGGGTACTCAGCCTTGCCCGCCGCGGCCACCCGCTCGATGTACCGCGCATAGCTCCACGCCATGAAGATATCGTCGGTTGCGTCACCGGCGCCAAATACATCTCTCCAATTTCCGGAAGTCTTTGAGCCGGCAGCATCCCAAATTTCGCGAAACTCCGGAAGCAGTGTGTCCTTGTGCTGCTTAAGATAATTCAGCAGTTCTTTCGGAACTGGGCGCTCAAAGGCTTCGTTTGCGGCCGCGCTGTAGTCGCGTGCGACAGGGAAAATGCCGACTTCGTTTTCCACCTGAATCATTAATATCGTGTGCACATCGCCGTCAACGGCGCGAATATGCCGCATCAGAGCCGCAAAGGCACGTGCATCGGCGTCGCTGTTTGCATCGTCAAATGGAGAGAGTATGTCGAGGCTCGCCCCTTGTTTGTCCAGCGCGCGAGGAAATCTCTTCAAGTCGGTCTTGACCCAAAGCGGTGGATAGGTGGACACGCCGTTTTTCCAGCTTCCAAACCACAGCAGAATGAGGCGCAGCTTGTTGCGCCGCGCTTCCTGAATGAGGCCGTCAACGAGGGAGAAATCAAATTTCCCTTCTTCGGGTTCGAGCATCTCCCAGGTAACGGCTGCGAGGGCGGTATTGACGTGCTGTGAGGAATAGCCCGCCAATACGGGCTCCGTGTAGGGTAGGCTGGAGGTGCTGGAATTGTGCACCTCGGCGCCAAGGACCAGGAAAGGCTTGCCATCGACAATCAATTGCGTGGCCGCGCCGCGTGTTTCAAGATGAGGGATCGCGATTGCGGAGTTCGTCTGGCCATGCACTGGCAGCAAGGCGAAACCGCACAAGAGCATGAAGCTATGCAAAGTTCTGAGTTTCACAGTTCTCTCCTCCCACGCTATTTTGGTTCTCAAACAATATCTTGCACATCGTCTCGCAAGTGATAACACGAGGCAGAATGATTCAGGGCTTTAGCATCTGTTGCTGCGCGTTATTTGATCGTTACCCAGCACTCTTCATACCAAGAAGGGAAATGCCAAGAAGAAATTTAGGGGATAGAACAGTGAAAAGCGGCTCTATCCTCCACAAGGGCTCCATCCGGTACAACAATCGGCTGATGGGCCAAATGGTCGTGCACAGCTTCCAATAGTCCTCACCAGAACACACACTGCGTAATCGCAGGCACCTTGCGTTGGAAAACGCCGGGAAAACGCTCGACTCATAATAAGCGGCTTGTAACTTCAGGCTTTCTCCAAGACCTCCGAATGCGACGCTGCGAGACGAACTACAAGGTCACCAAAAAGAGAATTGCACCAGGCAAACCACGGGCGCGTGTAATCGCCGGGGTTGTTGGCATCGAAGGACTCATGCATAAAGCCCGTTCCAGCGTTGGTGTCGATCAGCATCCGCAAGCAGTGCGAAATCTCACTTGGTTCGCGGCTTGTCAAAGCCCGCATGATGATTGAGAGCGGCCAGATCTTGCCTGGACCCACGTGCGGTCCGCCAATGCCCTCGGCCACGCCACGGAAAAAGTAAGGATTATCATCGCTGAGGATGAACGCCCGCGTGTGCTGGTAGGTAGCATCTTCTATTTCGCAGCAGCCGAAATATGGCAGGGACAGTAGACTAGGCGCGTTGGCATCGTCCATCAATAGTGAATTGCCGAAGCCGTCAATCTCATATGCGTAGATCCTGCCGTATGAGGCGTGACTCACGATGGCATATTTCTCGATCGCGACATGCAACTCGTCGGCTAGCCCTCCAGCGTCGGCGGCCAGGTCCCGATCCCTGAATACCGTCAAAGAGATCTGCTGTAGCTGGCGGAGTGAGACCTCGGCAAACATGTTCGAAGGGATGAGGAACGGGAATAGGCAGGCATCGTCCGATGGCCGGAATGCCGAATGCAGCAGGCCGATCTTTCGCGTTGGATTGCCAAGGCCCCGGTTGGGCGAATTATCGTAGAACATCGTAGTTAACCGCTGGAAACGATACGGGCCATCGTTCTTAAGGCGCTGCTGTTCTCGAAAGGTGGCTACGATGCGCCTTGCAGCCTGATGCCAGGTCTCGTCCAGTGGCTCTGAGTCTCCCGTAGCGCGCCAATATTGATATGCAAGGCGTATGGGATAGCAGAGTGAATCGACCTCCCATTTGCGCTCGTGCACGCCCGGGCGCATCTCGGTCAGGTCAGTGCTGAACGTGCCTGTTCTACTCGTGGCGTAGAAAGCATTGGCATAAGGGTCCAGGAGGATGCAGCCGGCTTGGCGGTGAATAAGCCCCTTGAACAGGGTTTGAAGCCTCCTGTCCTTCGGCGCAAGATACACATACGGCAACACCTGAGCCGTGGAGTCTCGCAGCCACATTGCGGGAATGTCGCCGGTGATCACGAACGTGTCCGGCTTTCCGTTGCGTTCCGAAAACTGCACAGTGGTGTCCAGCGTATTTGGATAGCAATTCTCGAAAAGCGATGCGAGTTGTGGATTCCCGATCTTGCGTTTGACCTCCACGATGACATCTTCTACCGCGGTGCTCACAAAAGCCCGCTGGTTCACCGGGGGGCGGCAATTCGGAAGGGCCGCGAGACGCATATTACTTTTGTCTGCTTCTAGTTTGGCCACGCCGGACTGACCGAAGGCGTCAAGGCCATTCGTCCCATGGAACAAGCCCGCGAAAGCTGCGATCGTTCCCGCCGTGAATTGTCGCCTATCCATACATTTCTCCTAGCCTGCTGGTAAGATACTGATAAATAAACACCCAATCTCTCGGCGGCTTTACGCAGAAAGTCGTCAGGAATCCGTATTGAATGACCAGCGAACGCGTTCGCCGTCAACATTCGGAGCAAAAGCAAGTCTATAGGAAATATTTATTCTTGACAACGATGTCAATGTGAGCATACTCTTCTTTCGTTATCGATAGACAGCGTTGTCATTAGGTCCGCGATGCAGCAACCCTCACGGGTATTTCGTGGGTACAGGCATCGCGCATGCCACGATTCAAGGATCGGATAAGGGATCACCGAATTCGAAGTCAATTCAAAAAGGAGGAAAAATGTATCATTCAAAACACCAACCGCCAACGTGCACAAACTGCGCATGCGTAGAAAGACATCAACGTTCGTTGGTCAGGCGGATCACATGGGGCATGAGGCTACTGTTCATTGCCCTCCTGATGACGTCCAGCCTCATCATCAAAACCGCCGATTGCCAAGCACTCTATGGGTCGATCAACGGCACCGTGACCGATTCCACAGGGGCCGTCGTTCCTGGAGCAACGGTAACGGCAACGCAAACAGAAACAAACATAAGCCGAACTGAAACCACGAATGGGAGCGGCTTCTACATGTTCGCGTCCCTCCCCGCGGGAACGTACCGTATTGCCATTGCCAGGGCCGGTTTTAAGGATTTCCAGACCCGGAACTTTGGTGTGGAGATTAACGCGGCTGCGCGCATAGACGCGGTTCTCACGATCGGTACAGCGAAGGAAACTGTCACCGTTTCCGCTGAGTCAGCTCAGCTTCAGACCGACCGGACAGACGTGAACACAGAGATTCCGTCCGAGGACTTCCAGAACTTGCCGCAGCCAACTCGTACTTATGAAGGACTGCTCGGCGCCGTGGCCGGGGTAGGCACGCCAAATCTCGGCAACGGCCTTGGCATCAACAATCCCGATCGGTCCATGCTTCTGGAAGCCAACGGAACCAGCCTAGCCGCTACGGATGTTCGCATTGAGGGCGTACCCGACACGGAAAATTGGGTACCCTATTACTCAACCCTCGTACCATCCGTGGAAGCCATTCAGACTGTGAGCATGGTCACCGGGAGCGCGGAGGCAGAACAGACACTCGCCAGCGGAGCCACGATCAACGTCCAATTGAAGAGTGGCACCAATCAATTCCATGGCGAAGTTTACGACTTTCATATGGACAGGACGTTTGCCGCGCGGCCATACTTTTCGGCCCCAAACTCTCCAATACCAGGGGAACTCGACAACGATTTGGGGGCCACACTCGGCGGCCCGATTATCAGGAACAAACTATTCTTCTTCGGGAGCTTCGAAGGGGACTTCGGCCACCAGGGCTACCTCAGCACCATGACCGTACCCACCCAAGCTATGCTGACCGGAGACTTCACGGATACCGGCACAACCCTTTTTGATCCGACCTCCGCCACCGATGCGGCGGGTGACGGAAAAAAATCGTATATCGCGGAAACTGGATCCAATAAGCTCCCTGCAATAAGCGCAAACGTCCAGCCACTCGTGACTCTCCTTCAGAAAGTTGCTCCGACAACAACTACCAATTTCACGAACAATCTAATGGAAGTTGTGGCACAACCCAGCACCCTCAAAAGGATCGACACGAAGTTCGATTGGAAAGCGTCAGATAAGCTCAGCTTCATGGGACGTTTCAACGATCATCCTTTTACCGTGCAAAATGTACAGCCCTGGAACCCCGAGGGCATACTCCGCAACGGTGACGACGACGACCACGGAGAAACCTATGGCGTGACGGTTGCCGCAACCTATGTGGCGACTCCGCATTTTGTGATCAATGGATCGTGGGGAATAACGCGGGCGGTACAGATTCTAACCGTATTCGACGATAACGAGAAGTATGGCGCGACCGTTCTGGGAATCGCCGGGACCAATCTTGAAGCACTTCCCGAGGGCGGCGGCATGCCCCAGTTCAATATCAACGGGTATTCCGGTTATGGCTACAATTATCCATACCTCGATTACGATGATCCGACCGTCAACTATGACGCAAGCGCAAGCTGGATCAAAGGGCGCCACACCCTCAAATTTGGAACCGTCAATCACGATGAACACATGAACCACCTCGAAAATTCTCCCGACCAGTTCAGTTTTAACGGGGGATCTACGAGTTCCAGCGCGGCGGGCGCAGCCCAGCCGAACCAGTTCAACAGCTTTGCCGACTTCCTCCTGGGGGATCCGAATTACTGGCAAAACTCCCTTCAGCCGTTTACGTGGAGCCGTCTGATTACCCACCAATACAGCGCGTATGTAATGGACACGTGGCAGGCCAGCAGGAAATTGACCGTCAATGCTGGCGTCGGGTGGGCGTACTTACCTGTCCCGACCCACGGCAGCTATGGACTGGAAAATTACATTGAATCTACCAACACGTACGAAGTCTGCGGCTACGGAGGCGTACCGATGAACTGCGGTATCGACGCCGGGAAAGGCGTATGGAGTCCTAATCTGGGCTTCGCCTATCGGCCATTCAACGGCTTCGTAGTCCGCGGCGGCGCCGCTATCGGAGCGGAACAATTCAATGTCGGCAGAGACCTTATGTACAACTACCCGGAAGATATCGGCTACAGCCAGAGCACGGCTAATCAGTATGCCCCGGTGTTGAACCCGAACGTCAACACCACCGGCATCGCGCCCTTGGCCGGCAGCTTGAGCGAAGGAGTGCCAACACTTCCTATACCCAACTACAAAAACGGCATAATTCCTCTCCCGGTAGGCGCGAGTGTTTACTTTCTACCTCAAAGACTTGTGCATGGATATGTTGAATCTTACAATCTGACGATCGAGAAGCAGGTTCGAACCTGGTTGGCGCAGGTCGGATTTGTAGGAAACGAATCCATACACCAGCACATGCGATACAACGTCAATTACGGTATGATCGGCGGCGGGGGGGCCAGCGATCAACTATACGCGGAAGTCGGAACAACCGGGATGACTGAAATCTCTTCATTGATGCACTCGAAATACGACTCTCTGCAGGCCACATTGACGCGCAGTTTTGCAAATGGATTTCAACTTAAAGGCACTTACACCTACTCCAAGTGGCTTGGACTCTGCTGCGACAACAGCGGCTTCGGTGGGCTGGCTACTACCCCGATCCCACAGTACATGCGCTTGAATTATGCGCCTATGGGCAGTGACCAAAGGCAGATCTTCAACTTGTCAGGCATTGCCCAGTCACCTTTTGGCAAGGGAAAGAAATACGTGCAAACCGGCGCCGGAGCCGCCGTGCTCGGTGGCTGGCAATTGGGCGCTGTAGCGTTTATACATTCAGGATTTCCGTTTGGCATTGGCGCGCCCGGAAACTCTCTCAATGCTCCAGGAAGCAATCAGCGGGCCGATCAAGTTAAACCTCATGTCGCGATAAAAGGCGGCACGCAGGAGTACTTTGATGTTACGGCGTATGCGGAAGTGAATGCGGCTCGTTTCGGTACTTCGGGCGATAACTCCGTATATGGGCCCGGTGCAAAGAATGTGGACGCTTCCCTCTTCAGGACCTTTACGTTGCCCGAACATATCTCGGCCCAGTTCCGCATTGAATCAATGAACCTCACCAACACTCCGCACTTCGCGAATCCGGGCACCTGGCTCGGTAGCGTGTCGGCATTCAATCCGGACGGCACTATTGCCGCCGGCGCCAACCTTAACGGCTTTGGCCAGATCACCGGCACAAGCGCGAACAGCCGCCCAGCGGATCAACGGTATTTTCGACTTGGAATGAAGATATTGTTCTAGCTCGGGCACCTTAATGAAAAGAAAGCGGCGTGGCCCTTCGAGAGATAGCCACGCCGCTATTTATGTCTCGTTTTTCTAAACAAGGACGAGAGTGTATCATGTGCTTGCTTCGGGCCATGGCGGAGAGGCAAAATGAAAATCCTGGCTTAGAGGGTTGAGGAGTTCAGACGACGGGATGTCCATGCATCGAAATCCTCTCAAGATGGGACTCATTCTCGCCGCCTGCCTTGGCATGAGCAGGCTTTCAATATCCCCTTTCGCATGGGCGGCAGCGTGCATTGGTCCATCCCAATTGGAGGCCCGGGTCCGCGCCAATCCGAATGCCGATTCTTATGCTGAGTTGGGCGCCTGGTTTGTCCAGAATCAAAGCACGGACTGCGCTGTCCAGGCTTTTCAGACCGGGCTCAAGCTGGATCCAAGTTCGGCGCGGCTGAACTATTCTATAGGGCTCAACCTTTACAAGGCCGGGCGCATGGAAGAGGCTCTTGCGCCGCTTCAGCAATATGCCCGGCTTCGTCCCGAGGAATTGAATGCGCATTTGCTATTGGGCGCTGCGCTTTCCAGCCTGGGTCGCAACAAGGAGGCTTTTCCTGAGTGGGAGGCTGCGCTCAAGATCGACCCTGCCTCGAAGAAGGCCCTCGAGGGCCTGGCCACCGCCCTTATCGAGGCGGAGGATTACGAATCAGTCATCAGTCGCCTGCGCTCCGCCCCGCACAATGAGAACCTGTCCCTCGATCTGGCCAACGCGTACGGCAAGCTGGAAAGGTTCGATGACGCCGCACAGGTGCTGTCGGACGGGCTGAAGACCTATCCGAACTCCGACGACCTAACCAAAGCGCTGGTTACCATCTACCTTCAAGAGGGGCGTAACTGGGATGGGTTGGCACAGGCCGAAAAGCTAGCTCGCTTGAAACCCCTCGACATCGGGGCGCAGCGCATCTATCTGCGGACTCTGGTGATCACCGGGAACAACTTTGAAATTGCAGCGCCGCTGAGCCGCAAACTGCTATCCCTCGTGCCCAATGACCCTGAGATTCTCGCTGAAAGCGGTTTTCTGGAGCGAATGGCCGGCGACTATCCCGCAGCCCGAAAACACCTTGAAAAAGCGGTGATTTTGCGCCCTGACAACCCCATGTCCCGTTTCAACCTCGGCGTCGTGCTTGCGCAGCTTCAGGACGCCGCCGGGGCCAGGGAACAACTCGAAAAGGCCATCGAACTCGGCGCAACCGAGCCACAAGTCCGCTTCGAGCTGGCCAAGGTTCTGCGTATGTTGGGGGAGACAGAGGAGGCGCAGCAACAACTCAAGCTCTATCAGCAGAAGACGAAGGAAGAGTCGGATCGATCTCTGGCTGCCCTTAAGTCGACGGAGGCAGTACAGGCTTTGAAAGCCGGAGACATTCGGAAAGCTGCGGATCTGTATCGCGAGGCCTGCGCTGCGCAGCCGGATAATGCCGGGTATGCCTACAGGCTGGCCCTCGTATTAGGTCAGCTGGGCGATATTGAGGGCGAGCGCACCGCTCTGGAGGAGGCGATCAAAGCCGATGCCAATTTTGTTTTCGCGCAATACGATCTTGGCCGCCTGGATTTCCAGGCCGGCCTCTATGCCGCGGCCGAGAGCCAATTCCGCTTGACGGTAAAAGCTGTCCCAGGCAAAGCTGAGGCATGGATTGCTCTCGCGGCCACCCTTGGCGCGGAGCTCCGGCTTCAGGAGGCCCGGGATGCTTTGGCTAACGCGCTCAAACTTGAGCCGAGTAACGCTGCCGCTCTGGACCTCGGCAAGAAGCTGGAAGCTGCGCAGGACCAGCAGGAGCACTAGAAGACTCGCACGTCCAAGAGGATACTGGTTGTGATAGGCAACAAGAAAACCGATCGTTGGACGCGTCGCCGGCTGCTGCGCACTCTGCCCATCGTTCTCATCCACGACACACTCCGGGCGGCGCTTCCAACGCTCAAGCCGGTCGAGCCGTTTTCCCGCTTTGTGGATGTAGCCCGCTCCGCCGGCCTGACTGAAACCATGGTCTACGGTGAGCCCGACAGCTTCACCTACATTGTCGAATCCATGGCCGCTGGCTGTGCCTTCTTCGATTACGACAACGACGGATGGATGGACATCTTCATCCTGGGTGGCCGGCGGCTGAAGGACACTCCGGCCAACGCCAGCAATCGTCTTTACAAGAACAATCGCGACGGCACGTTCTCCGACGTAAGCGCCAAGGCCGGCTTACTCGATACCGGCTGGGCACAGGGCGTCTGCGTGGGTGATTACAACAACGACGGCTTTGAGGATCTCTTCCTCACTTACTACGGACAGAATCGCCTCTATCGCAACAACGGCGACGGAACCTTCACGGATGTTACAGGCAACGCCGGCCTGCTTCATCCCGCGACCCGCTACAGCACCGGCTGTACATTTTTGGACTATAACCGCGACGGCCTGCTCGATCTTTTTGTAGCCAACTATCTCGAAATCGATCTGGCCACCGCACCCAAACCATCGTTGGCCGTGCCCAGCTTCTGCAATTACCGGGGCGTTCCGGTCAGTTGCGGTCCCGTAGGCCTGCCCAAAGCCAAAAATTACCTTTACCGCAACAATGGTGACGGCACTTTTACCGATGTTTCCAACGAGTCCGGCGTCGCCGGATTCCGCGGATCGTATGGACTCACTGCCGTCAGCTTCGATGCCGATGAAGACGGCTGGCCGGACATCTTTGTGGCGTGCGATTCGACGCCATCCTTGTTGCTGATGAACAACCGCGACGGCACCTTTCGCGAGGAAGGATTGTCCCGCAGCATCGCCGTCGCCGGCGATGGCCAGGTGATGGGCGGCATGGGCGCTGCCGTGGGCGACTACAACCTGGACGGCCATACCGACCTGGTGAAGACCCACTACTACAATCAGGCCACCGGCCTTTATCGCAACGACGGCAAAGGCAACTTCGACGACGTGACCATCCAGGCCGGTCTCAACAGGGAAACTCGCTTCGTCAGCTTTGGCGCAGGGCTCGTCGATTTCGACAACGATGGCTATCCCGATCTGTTGGTAACGACCGGCACCGTCTATCCGGAGCTCGACCGGGTCAACCCCAAATTTCCTTCGCGCAGCCCGCGAATTCTCTTTCGCAATCGGGGCGACGGCACGTTTGTTCAGCTGGGCGCCGAGGCTGGCCCGGGTATCGACGCGCCCCACTGCAGCCGTGGCGCCGCCTTTGGCGACTTCGACAACGACGGCGACATGGACGTGCTCATCATGAATGTGAATGAGCCGCCGACCCTGCTGCGCAACGACGCGCCGCCCAACAACCACTGGATCAAGATTCGTCTGGAAGGCACAAGGAGCAACCGGAGCGCAATTGGCGCGCGCGTCCTGGTGCGGTACGGCGGCAAGGTGCAGGTTCAGGAAGTATTGAGCGGGTGCAGCTTTCTCTCCTCGAACGACCCGCGCCTGCACTTTGGACTGGGCACCGCAGCCACCGCGGACATCGAGATCCATTGGCCGCTGGGCGCGATAGAAAAGTATGCAGGTATCGCCGGCGGCCAACTCATCACCATCCGCGAAGGCCAGGGTATCGTGAAAGGCCGGCCCTTCCGTTAGCGCCTTTTGTTTCATTGACATGATGGCCCTTTGGTAGATTTGGCAAACGCATCGAGGTCAGTCGGATGTGTTCAACGGGCAAGGTTCTCGCTCTTTCTCGAAGTTTTCCATGGCGCCACCAAGTTGCAATAGGTATTATGTTTCTCAACGTTCACAGGAGCCCTAATCACGTGTCAAAACTTGCTCTTTGCTTCTTTCTCTTGGCAGCTTCCACATTTGCGATTCCGGTGCATCTTCGGACCAACGCACTGAACACTCCAATCGGTTTCGACACGCCCAAGCCCACGTTCTCCTGGATGAGCGACGCAACGACTCCGAATTGGACCCAGTCGGCCTATGAGATTCTTGTCGCCCCGGAGGCGGAGAACCTTCGTCCGGGTCACGCCGCAAGCTGGGATTCCGGACGCATTGCCTCCTCTGAATCTCTCGACATCGCTTACGCCGGCGTACCTCTGAAGCCTCAGCAGCGCTATGCCTGGAAGGTGATCACTTGGGACAGCGAGGGAAAGACCACAGCTTCGGAGACCACATGGTTTGAGACCGGACTCATGAGAAGCTCCGACTGGAAAGCGCAATGGATTAGACGCAAGGATCCGCTGGCTGAGAAGGAACTCAGTGCGATTCGTTGGGTCTGGCTGCAAAGGGCGGACGCCTTGCATGTTCAATCCGCCACGCCTGCACACTTCCGCTATGAATTTCAACTTGAAGGAACGCCTCTCGCGGGGAGCCTGCACGTGCTCGCCCGCGGTGCGTTCATTGCGCGCGTCAATGGCCAGGTCACGGGCCATCACGATGAATGGGGCGCCTTCGATCGCGAAGAGATCTCTTCCCTGTTGCATTCCGGCAAGAACGAAATTGAGATCGATGTCGTCTCGCATCGCACGGGCCAGCCCTCTGCTTCATCGCCTGCTGCGCTCGCGGCCGCAATTCACATTACTTGCGCCGACGGCACTGAGGAACGCCTTGTGACGGACGACAAATGGCAGGCTCGTTCCACACCGCAGGATGCGTGGGAAGCTGTCCAGACTGTCGGCCCGCTCTCTGCGGCCTTTGGTACCGGCACAGACCGGCAGCGGCCAATTCCCGGCCCGGATCGCATCGCAACGGATGCGTCTCTGCTGCGCAAAGACTTCACAGTGGAATCGTCCATCCAAACGGCACGCCTGACAATCACTGCGCTCGGTGCCTATCACGCCTACATCAACTCTCACTCGATCGCCCCGAGCACGCTACTTGCTCCCGGCTGGACCGACTTCCACAAGCGTGTCCAGTCCCAGACCTACGACGTTACGTCGATGCTCAGTCATGGCGCCAATACGCTGGGCGTGGTGCTCGGCGGCGGCTGGTACAGCTCGCCGATGACCTGGATAGGCGTCCGCGAGACCCCGGGGCCGAATCTCTTGCGCGCGCAACTGGAACTAACCCTCGTCAACGGCCAGCATCAAACCATCGTTACGGACCCGAGCTGGCAGACTACATCTGCTCCGATCACTTTCTCCGAGTTATACGGAGGTGAGTCATACGATGCACGCATGGCCCAACCCGACTGGAGCTCTCCTTATTTCAACGCTGCTCGTTGGACTCCGGCCATCGCTGCGGTCCCACCCGACCACAGCATGGTCATCTCCGCACAACCCGATCTGCCGATTAACTCCGTTTTGACGATTCATCCGATTGGTCTTGATCCTGCGAATGCTGCCCATCCAGCAATATTCGATATGGGGCAGAATATGGTCGGTATCGTCCGCATTCACGTCCGCGGCCCACGCGGTGCCGTGGTGCGGCTGCGCTATGCCGAGCGACTCAACCCCGATGGCAGCATCTACACTGAGAACCTGCGCAATGCCGATGCGACCGATACGTATGCGCTCGCCGGCGGGAGCAATGAGACATGGACACCCGAGTTTACGTTCCACGGCTTCCGCTATGTCGAGATCTCGTATCTCGGTGCTGCGCCGGCCGCTCTGCCAACTCTCGACACCATCGAAGGCCTGGTCTTCAACAGCCTGCCGCCCACGCCCACCGTCAGGCTCAGCAGTTCCAGTGAACTCCTCAACAAGATGAACGAGTTGGGAGCCTGGGGACAACGCGGCAACTTCGTCTCTATTCCGACCGACTGCCCGCAGCGGGATGAGCGGCTTGGCTGGATGGGCGATGCCGGAGTCTTCTGGCGTACCGGTACCTACAACTTCGACATCGATGCTTTCACCCGCAAATTCATGCTCGATGTAACCGACGCACAGACTTCCGCCGGAGCATTTACCGACATCTCGCCGAATCTTCTCGGCCCCAACCCCGGCGCGCCTGGCTGGGGCGATGCCGGAGTGTTGATCCCCTACGCGGCGTGGTTGCAATATGGAGACGCAAGTGTTGTCGAGCGCTCCTGGCCGGCCATGCAGCGCTGGATGGATTTCATCCTCGTCAACAATCCCGACTACCTGCGCCGCCAAGCACTCGGTAACAACTACGGCGATTGGCTGGCTCCGGATCAGCACACTTCCGGCGCCCTGATCGGTACCGCCTATTGGGCTCTGGTTGCGCGTGAGATGGTAGAAATGGCCAAGGCAATCCATCGTCCGCACGATGCCGCCAAGTATCAACAACAATACGATCGCATCGCCGCTGCCTATCGGGCAGCCTATGTGAAGGAAGACGGCAGCGTCGAAGGGAATACGCAGACGGCGTATCTTGCCACCATCTTTACCGGCATCGCGCCGCCCGCGCTCGTCGGCAACATGGTCGATCGGATCGCCAAAGATGTGGAAGCCCATGGCAACCACCTCACTACGGGTTTTCTTGGCACGCCGTTCCTCATGTTTGTCCTGGACCAGAATGGCCATTCCGATCTTGCCTTCAAGTTGCTCCTCTCGGATACGTATCCCTCATGGGGCTACATGGTTAAGAAGGGCGCGACGACCTGGTGGGAACGCTGGAACGGCGACACTGGAGACCCGGCGATGAACTCCTACAACCACTACGCCTTTGGGTCCGTCATGGCCTGGGTTTATCGTCGTGCTGCCGGCATCGATACGGACGCCACGGGCCCTGGATTTCATCACCTGACCATCCAGCCTCACTTCGATCCAGCGCTCCCTCGTCTACACGTGGAGTATGACTCTGAATACGGAACCATCGTCTCCGATTGGCAGCAGAGCCAGCATCGCTTTACCATCAGCATCCCAGCGAACACGACAGCCACCGTAATCCTTCCACTCAACAGAACCGAAACCATTGGCAGCGGGGTTCACACGTATGCGATTCAGTAGCGGCTGGAATCCTTCAACGTAACCAACACGCCTGATTTCGGAAATCCCGGCAGCAGTGTATCGAGTGAGGTATTCGATTTGTCCGGAAATATCACAAAACCCAACGGCGTCAGCCAGATCACGAGCACAAACCCGATCAGCCGGCCCGCCAATGAAGAATGAGAGAAGGTATTTTATGGTTTCGAGACGTAGCTTTATGACCAGCGTCGTGGGGATAGCAGCTGGTGTGTTGACACAGAGCGCTCCGGCTTTGACAGATTTGCGGAATCCGCTTCCGATATTTCCCAACAAGGACGCGAAGTGGAAGCGAAGCTGGGACCAGGCGACTGCAACGTTGGCTGGTAACACGCGTACTCTGGGGACGTACTCCCATCCGGTCCTGATCGAGGGTCCGGGATACCCCGGCGTCTGGATGGAATGCGGCCCGACCGAAGCGCTCGTAAATCTGCAGTGGAAGCAGTATCTTCCTGAGCCGCAAAGGGAGGTGGCTGATAAGGTTGCCATCGCGAATCATATGGCCTTCTTTGAACTCCAGCGGCCAGACGGTCAGATACCCGCTTACCTCTGGGACAAGAAAGTGGGCTTTGGGCAGATCCAGATGGTGGTACCCATAGCTGCAACCGCATGGGAGACATCGAGGATCACGAAGAACCAGCAGCTGCTTGAGGCCGCATACACAGCCTGTAGCCGATGGGATGCGTGGCTTCGTCGATATCGCGATACGCGCAAGACGGGGCTAGTGGAAGGATTCTGCACCTACGACACAGGGCAAGATAACAGCCCACGCTGGGCAGGCATGCCGAACGATTGCCCCGGCGAGGATGCGCGCGTCTTGCCGGATGCCAAGGGCCTGCCGCGCCTGTCTCCAGACCTCTCCGCCACGACCTACGGTGCGCGCATCGCGTTGGCCTCCATGGCCAAGGCTCTGGGAAAGAATAGTGAGGCAGATAGCTGGCTAGAGCGCGCGGAGGGCATCCGAAAGCTCATCGTCGAGAAGCTCTACTCGCCGGAAGATGGGGCCTTTTACGATTTGGACTCAGATAACAAATTCGTCCGAGTTCGCTCTTGCGTTATCTGCCGCGTTCTTGGCGAGCATGTGCTGAAGCTTGATAGCAGATCGGATCGAGCAATCTTTGAGAATGTATGGGAGAAACAACTCCACAATAAAAAGGCGTTCTGGGCGCCGTTCCCTTTTCCGTCAGTTGCGCTTGATGATCCTACGTTTGTGCGACCGATCACGCCCAATAGTTGGGGAGGACCATCGCAGGCGCTAACGGCTCTGCGAGCGCCCCGGTGGATGCCATACTACGGAAAGAGCAAAGAGATGGAGCATCTGATGCGACAGTGGACGGCTGCCATTGCCAACTCCGGCGTGGACCATCCACAGATGGATCCTGTGACCGGCGAGTTTACGCTCAAAGAATGGGGCCAATACTCCCCAACTGCCTTGGTTTACATTGACTTCAGCTGCCGCCTTGGCGGTGCGAAGAATTTAACCTAATCCAGCCTCAAGGAGAAAGCATGTGGGAATCAAAGCGGCGATGTGTCTCTGCTCTTCTTCTGGCACTTGCCACTTTGACGGCACAAGCGCGTATCGTCCGCATCGCGGTTACTTCCGATCTTCAAGGCGCTATAGCCGGGGTGCCGGAGACGTATCACGTCATAAAAGGGCTTGCGTATGGCGAAATCAACCCAAACGATCCACGTAACAGCATTATTCAGGACATTGCTCTTGCCCCACGCAACTCTGGTGGAAACGTCGAATACATCGCGACCTTCACGCTCTATGCCCCAATTCATCCTTCGGCCAAAGCCGTATTGATCTATGCGGTCGTAAACCGCGGCGGCGATCAGTTGCCTCGTGAGTACGCAAGCGGCGATTTCTACCTCCTCTCCGGCTGGCAAGGGGACATTCGCTTCGGGGGTGCAAGCGGAAACGGCAGTAAGGCTGAGACTATTAAGGTGCCTATTGCTCGCAATACCGACGGCAGCTCGATCACCGGTCCTGCCTTCGCGCGCTTCATCGATCTTCCTCCGGGCACAAGATCGCTCAGCCTTGCACGGTCACTGACTTACAGTGGCAATGACCTGCCGCCCGCGCCCTTCGATCTCGACACCCGTCATGCGCGCCTCTTTACAAAAAAGTATGAGGACATCGACGGAACCGAAGCCGGCGTAGGCGAAATTTCGTCCAGTGACTGGTCCTGGGGAAACTGTGATTCCGTTTCGTTTCCCGGCACTCCCGACACTGCGCGGATATGCCTGCGGCAGGACGCCGATCCCGCTTTGATGTATGAACTGCATTACACAGCCAAAGACCCACTCGTTCTAGGTCTCGGTTTCGCTGCAGTGCGTGACCTCAATGACTTTTTCCTTACCTCGGCGACCGACTCTCATGGCTTTAGCAATCCCGTCGTCGATCATGTCTGGGCGGCGATGGCCATTGGCTTTTCGCAGTCCGGAAACTTTCTGCGTAGCTTCATCAATCTGGGCTTCAACGAAGGCGCGGGCAGACGTATGGTCTTCGCGGGAGTGATGGTTTACGTCTCGTCAAGGCAGGTGCCGTTGAACGTCCGCTTTGGCGTTCCCGGAGGTACTACTATGCTCTACGAGCTTGGCACGGACGGCGTAAACTGGTGGGCGCCAGCCCCTGATGTACGTCGCCACAATGCCATATCCAGCCAACTGGAACGATGCACCGCCTCCCACACATGTCCTAGGATCGTTGACCTTCTCGGATCAACCGAGTTTTACTCTCTGCGTGCCTCAATGGGTTACGTGGGGACCTCGGCCATTGCCGACATTCCTCTTCCACGCAACGTGCGTCGCTACTACTTCGCCGGTACCACTCATGGAGGAGGCTCCGGAGGCTTCTCTCTCTCGGGTTCTCCGCTCGGCAACTGTATGCTGGCGGCGAACCCCAATCCCGAAGAGCCTACGCGCCGAGCGCTCATTCTTGCACTTAAACAGTGGATCGTCGACGGCACCAGTCCGCCGGAGAGTGTTTACCCTACGCTAGGTGCCGGCACACTTGCTCCCGCTGCGCAAGTGTTGACCAGCTTCCCACGCATCCCAGGGGAACCTGTTCCGCACGATGTTCTCAATCCTCACCTCGTGTATGGACTTGGCGCTGCCTTTCGCGCCAATGACGTGTCCGGCATCCCCGTTGACGAGCCGCCGCCGATCATCGGCGCGACGCCGTCTTTGCTTCCCACCCTCGATGCCGATGGTAATGAAGTCGGTGGCATCCATAGTCCTCTTCAAGGGGCTCCGCTTGGCACCTACGTTGGTTGGAACATGGTTGTAAGCGGATTTCGTAAAGGTCAATTCTGCCCTCTCGCCGGTGGCTATATTCCGTTCGCTGACACCGAGGCCGAACGTAAAGCTGCACAAGACCCGAGGCCTTCCATCGAGGAGCGCTACAGCTCCCATGAGGATTATGTCAACCGCGTTCGCTCGGCAGCGCAGCAGATGGTAGCCAAGCGCCTGCTTCTTCAAGACGACGCCGCGAAGATGATTCAGCAGGCAGAAGACAGTTCGATCCGCAGTTCCTCTGGTGAAAGGTGGTAAACGAGTGCCCTGGTGTGCCAACGGAGTTGCGATTGCACCTGACGATCAAGACTTCTCCAGGGCTGCCAAATGGAGTCTGACTATCCCGGCTTCCTCCTGGGAAGGCGTCGAGGATCAGCGAAATACAACGGCGACGTGCACGCCTCTATTCAGTAGGTACACTCCTGCCGATAACTTCTACGATGGGCGACCTTGGCATGGATGCCTGGTTCGCTTCCGAGGAACCATCATGAAGAACGGGTTAGAGCTGGAGACTCTTCCGAGGCGGACGAACGAACCGGTTTTCCGGGAAAAGCCCTATAGTTCAAATGGCAGCGGGGAAAAGCAAATTTTTAGCCTGGATTCGCTGTCACTCGCACCGCTTTATCGAGCCGATATCGATTTTTGATGAGCCTTTTTAGTTGATGGCAAGGAGTAAGGTCACTCAGGTTGCTATTTACGATTTTGACTTGCTGCATGACGGGCAGAGATGCCCAAGTGCCAAGTCGCAGATCGTCGTGCAGGTCGTGGACGATCTCGACTATGAGTTCCTTTACGTACTCGCCGTGCAACTCGATCCGGTCGATCTGCGGGGACTGCCGCAGATCAAGGCAGACCAGACCGAGTGGGTGCTGCCCATCCACCTTAGAGGTCCTCCTGTCCACGTCTGGTGCAATGCAATCTGCTTGCACTGACGAGCCCAAGGTTAAGCTCGACAAATCGGCGCGATTCGATGAGAGCCCATAGGCTGGCACGGTCGTTTGGGAGCATCAAGGTGGATGAGCACGTCACAATAAGCCATCACCTTGTGCGGCTCGGGAACGGATATGATTGCGGGGCGTCTCCGCCGTTGTCATGCAGCCGATCCTTTGTCATGCAAAATCGGCCTACAGGACTGAATTGGCTGTAAAACAAGGAAAACGCGGACAACACGGAATTCGCATAACCTACTTACTTTCTGTTATTTATCAATAGAATCAGAAGGATGGGTCAATGTATGGCGGTGGATTGAGTCTCCTGCGAACCGTTCTCTGGTCAAATTCCCTGCTAACAGGGAAAAATACAGGGAAATTTGCGAATTTGGCCCCGAGAACCAGAGGGTGGATGCGTCCATCTGGCTGAATAAAAGGCCAGTTGCCCCGTCCGCTGCACATTTCAAGAGACAAACCGAACAGGGAATTATCACCCCAGGATCAGGGAATACTATTTCCCTGTTACCGGCCTTTGGGATGCCCGATAATTTCTTCCAGTGTCTCTTCTCCACTGGTACCAGCTGAGCCGGGCGCTCCCATTCGCCCGCTCAACGTTCCGCAGAAGGGTGTCCCACATTTGCATTGCTATCTTTGTGCTCCTCGTAGGCTCGCAGCCGTTTGTCCTGCCGCGCCAGTGACCCAGGTTCTCGGTTTCATGATCTCAGAGCGTCAACTCTGCCCGGTTTGCTTCCTCCAGCAATCAATAAGGTCGCGCTACATTGAGCCAGGCACAGCATCCCTCGCGCCGAATCTGGCGGGCCGTTACGGTGCAGCACGGCCTTCGACTTTGGGGCGGCTCTTGCTGCTGCGGGTGGACTGCTCTGGCTCTTCGTGGACCGCGGAGGCGCTCATGAAACTATTGAACCATCTGCCGGATACGCGACGCCGCTGGAATGCAAGTAATTCCCGGAGCCAACGGCGGGGATTTTGGAGCATACTACTTACTAACCAGGAGGTCGACCTTGATGAGATCGCATGTTTCCCGCAGAGAGTTTCTTGGCGCCGCTGGCATGGTGGTCGGCGCACACATTGCGCGGCCTGCTCTTGCATCCGCCCTCAAGGCGCCGGCGAGCCGCGTCGCCATCGGGCAGTGCCCGGAATATAACCGCCAGGTAACGGAGGTGCTGGCCACGATGTTTGACCAGCTCGGGGGGTTAGAGAAGCTGGTCCGCGGAAAGACCGTGGCCATCAAACTGAACATGACCGGGCTGACCAACTTCAAGCTGAACTCGATGCCGAACCAGATGACGCACTGGGTTCATCCGCAGGTAATCGGCTCGCTGATTTCGCTGCTCGGCAATGCAGGTGCGCAGCGCGTCCGTTTGCTGGAGAGCGCGCCAATTGGGACGAAGCCGCTGGAGGATTTCATGCTGGCCGCGGGCTGGCAGCCCAAGGATTTTACGAGCGCGGCGAAGAATGTCGAGTTTGAGAATACGAACTTTCTGGGCGGCGGCAAAACCTATGCGCGCTTCATGGTGCCGGGCGGCGGCCTTATGTACTCAGGTTTCGACTTGAACCACTCCTATCTCGACACCGATGTGTTCGTCTCGCTTGCCAAGTTCAAGGAGCACCGGACGGCGGGCGTGACGCTCTCCATGAAGAACTGCTTCGGCATAACGCCTTGCACCATCTACAGTGAGGAAGCTCCCAAGGACGAGCCTGGCATTGTGCCCGTGGGGTACCGTGGACCGATGCATTCGGGCTCGCGTGTGCCGCCCAAGAGCGCTCCGCAGCCTGTGGCGGAATCTAAAGATCCTGGTTTCCGCGTGCCGCGCATCACGGCAGACTTGGTTGCGGCGCGGCCCATTCACTTGGCAGTGATCGATGGCATCTACACCATGACTGGCGGCGAGTTGCCGAACCAGGAGAGCAATTGGATTCACAAGCCGGTGCATCCGGGACTTTTGATTGCGGGTATGAACTGCGTCTCTACCGACGCGGTGGCGATGGCGACTATGGGATTTGATCCCATGGCCGACCGCGGCAGCGCGCCGTTTGAGAAATGCGACAGCACCCTGCGGCTAGCCGAGCATGTGGGCGTAGGCACGCGCGACCTGAGCCGCATCGAGGTCGTGGGCACGCCTATTGCGAAGGCGCAGTACCGCTTCCCGACACTGACCCAGTTGACGACGTAGAATGGTGGACGACTGATGGCGGGAGGGTAAGCAATTGCGAATTGAGCGTCGTGAATTTATGAAGGGTTTTGCAGGGGCGGGTGCGATTGCACTCGCCCCTCGTGTTGTACGAGCAGAACAGCAGGCGGAGCTTGCCACGCGAGGGATGTCTGTGCCGCGCATTAAAGACATCGGTGTGATTGAGTGCGAGCCAGACGGCGCGCGCCTCACGGTAGTAAAGATAATGACCGACCAGGACGGGCTTTACGGCTATGGATGTGCCACATTCACGCAGCGCGCGGATCTGGTGAAGCCTGCGGTGGAGAAGTATCTCAAGCCGTTCCTGCTTGGTAAATCAACCGACCGTATTGAAGACATCTGGCAGTCCTGCTATGACAGCTCGTACTGGAAGAACGGTCCGGTGTTGAACAACGCGATCAGCGGCATTGACCAGGCGCTCTGGGACATCAAGGGGCGCCAGGCAGGCATGCCGGTGTATCAGCTTGCGGGCGGCAAGTGCCGCGAGGCAGCCGACACCTATGCACATGCGAGTGGGGCCGAGTTCGCCGATGTGGTCGAGAGTGCGCGGCGCTCTATGGCGCAGGGCTTTCGCAATGTGCGTGTGCAGGTGGGGTTGCCCGGCATGGCAGGCTACGGCTCACGGCACTTGGAAGCGGGCAGGCCGCAGGCGCTCCACGACAAGCCTTTGTTCGATCGCGAAATGCAGATGCGGCGCGGACTGAAGCTGCTGGAGATATGCCGCCACGAACTCGGCGATGAAGTTGAGTTGCTGCACGACATGCATGAGCGGCTGACACCGAACGAGGCAGTGCAGTTCTGCAAAGAGGCCGAGCAGTACCGGATGTTCTTTCTCGAAGACCCGCTTTCACCGGAAGACCTTGGCTATTTCCGGCAGATACGCGAGAACTGCGCGACGCCGATTGCGATGGGCGAACTCTTCAACAGCCCGCATGAGTGGCAGCCGCTGATTACGGGCCAGCTCATCGATTACATTCGCGTGCATGTGTCGCAGGCGGGCGGTTTTAGCCCCGCGCGCAAGATTGCCATTCTCGCCGAACAGTTTGGCGTGAGAACAGCGTGGCATGGTCCGGGCGACGTTTCTCCTGTTGGTCACATGGCAAACGTAACTCTTGATCTCGTGAGCTATAACTTCGGCATACAGGAGTATTCGCCGTTCAATGAGCGTACGCAGGCGATCTTTCAGGGGTGTCCAGAGTGGCGCGACGGCTATCTGTGGGTAAACGAAAAGCCGGGGTGGGGAATCGAGATTGACGAGAAGGAAGCCGCGAAGACGCCGTTCACCGCCAGCCCGCTCAACGGCGGCTGGGGCGAGATACGTCTGCGTGACGGCACGGTGATTAAGCAATAGTGCCTCGGCTCAACTGAAGAGCGCATCGTCCCACGACTGCGCTTCGTCCCACATGGGCGTAGGCTCAAAGTAGCCGGTGCCAGGCCTCAGGTGCCGCTTGAGCTCATCGTCATTGAGCGTGATGCCTAGGCCGGGCGTGTCGGGAACTTTGATGTAGCCCTTGTTGACGATAGGCTTCTCGATGCCGGAAACGAGGTCCTGCCAGAAGGGCACGTCGAGAGAGTGATTCTCGAGCGCGAGAAAGTTGCGTGTTGCCGCGGCGCAATGCACGTTGGCCATGCAACTGACGGGCGTTCCGGCAAAGTGCATGGCCATAGGTACTCCGTAGCGAAAGGCCATGTCGCCGATGCGATGCGTCTGCAGAATACCGCCGGAGGTCGCAAGATCGGGATGAATTTTGTCCACCGCGTGCTCCCTGCACAGCATCTCGAAGTCTTCAATCTTGTAGATATCTTCGCCAGTCAGCGTGGGCGTGGGGCTCTCCTGCGTAATCTCCTTCAATAAGTCGGTGTAATACCAGGGAATCACGTCCTCCATCCACTCCAGGTTGAACTTCTCGTAGGCCTTGCCCAGGCGGATGACAGACTTTACGCCGATATGGCCGAGGTGATCCATGGAGAGCGGCATGTCATAACCGATGTTGTCGCGTACAGCGGCTACATATTCGCAAAGCCGGTCGACGCCTTTGTCGGTCACCTCTGTCGCGATGAAGAGATTGGGCTGGTCGCGCAGTTCCCACTTGCTCATGCCGGAGGGCTGCATCACTGTGCCGGGGATGCCGTCGAGCACGTTGATGCCAAGGTCCATCTTCATCCACGTCAGCCCCATCGCCTTGCGATCTTTGGCGCGGCGGCCATATTCCGTGGGGTCCATCGATTCGGTTGTGTCTGCGTAAACGCGAATCTCATCGCGCCATTTGCCGCCGAGCATCTGGTAAACAGGGATGTTGTAGACCTTCCCCGCAATGTCCCACAGGGCCATCTCCACGGCGCATACGCCGCCCGCCTGTCGCGCGTTGCCGCCAAACTGTGCGATCTTCTGGAAGAGATAATCGATCCGCAGCGGGTTCTCGCCGAGCAAACGGCTCTTTAGCACCATGGCGTACTGCGGGCCCGCGATATCGCGCACCTCGCCCAGACCGTAGACACCTTGATTCGTATCGATGCGAATCAGCACGCAGGGGCTTGGTCCCGGCTTGACGATGACCGCATAGCGCATGTCGGTAATCGTCAGGCTCGATGGGCTCGATGCCGTGTTCACATTCATGATTGCAGGCTCGGCATTTGTAGCCTTGCTGACAGCCCCGCCCGCGAGTAGAGTGAGTGAGGACTTGAGGATGCTGCGACGGTTCATATGGGGACTCCTTGCGGTGAAAATCTTGGTCGATTCCTTTTCGAGCGGTAAACTGCGAAATCCATCATACTCCTGGGTTTGCGGTCTTTGCCCAGGTGCCTTGATTGCCGATATGGACACATGCAGCAGCTTTGTGGGAAAATGCGAAGCCATGGCCGCTCTCGGCTGCTTCGCGTGCGCGTTGTAGCCATCGATAGCGCTGCACGTTTGTCTGTTTGCGCGGATGCTCCTCACGCAATCGAATCCATTGGAGTGTATCTATGCCATCTTCTTTACTCTCGCGCCGCCAGCTCATCTATCACCTCCTCCAAGGCATGGGGACGGCAGCTTTGTCGCCTGCATTTGCTCCAATTGCTGGATTTGCGCAGCAGGAGAAAAAGCCTTGGTGGCTCGGCGACGGCATGCCGCAGGAGAGCGCTCGCACGCCGAAGATCGCCAGCGCCATCGACCTGCGCGGCGGTGTCACGGATGAAGCCATTCGCAGCGTGGTGCAACTCGGTGTGCATCACGTGCTCGCGGGCGGCCCGGCGATTCCATGGACCGTCGAGCAGCTTCAGCCCATCGTCGATAAGCTCAAATCCGGCGGCGTCACGCTGGGCAATCTGATGTTTGCCGGCTTCCCTAATACGCTCTATGGCACCCAAGGGCGCAATGAAGAAATCGAGAAGGTGCGCGCGTCAATTGAAGCGGCCGGTAAAGTCGGCCTACCGGTGATGGAGTACAACTTCTATGCGCATCGCGCGATGGAGGGCTACTTTGAACAGACCGGCCGGGGCGGCGCAGGGCTTACGGGCGTGGACGATGACCGTATGAATGGCCTTCAGCCGTTGCCCGCCGAAGGCGCACATACGTTGGACGAATTGTGGGCCAACATCACGTATTTTCTTAAGGCTGTGGTTCCTGTTGCAGAGAAGGCGAATGTGCGGCTGGCTCTGCATCCCAACGACCCGCCTTTTCCGCTGAGCCGCGGATCGCAGCAGATTATGGGCACGGTTGCAGGCTGGAAGCACCTAATTGAAATCGTGGACAGTCCGGCGAATGGAATTACCTTTGACTGCGGGGTGACGTGCGAGATGGGCGAGGATCCGGTGGCCGTCTGTCAGTACTTTGGCAGTCGCGACCGCATCAACCACATGCACTATCGCAATCCGCACGTAATCAAGCCATATCTGCAATATGACGAAGGCTTCATTGATGAGGGCGACGTAAACATGCTTGCCGTGATGCGCGAGTTGCTGACGGTCAACTACACGCGCGAGATTTATCCCGAGCATCCGCGGGCGCTCGACTACGATCGCGTGCGCGGACCCATTAACGGCTATCCGGGCGGCGGCGGATTCACCGGCGATGTGTACGACATTGCCTACGCGAAGGCCATGCTGCAAGCTGCGCTGGCCGTCGAGCGAACGCAGTGAATCAACAGCCGGCGCCGCGCAACGGGCCGCGGCATCGCATTGCACAGCGGTTTCGGAACCGCATCATCGCTTGCGCTGCTTCGCCTGGGCCAGCAGTGTGTCGAACTCGCCGCTTGACATCTCCAGCTTTTCAGGATGGGCGTCAACCCACTTGACGAAGGCATCGTATTTTTCCGCCGTCCATCCGCCTTCGAATTGCGCGCCGTTTTTCCCTTGCCGATTGAGTTCAAAGTTGTAAGCATCGCTCAGCGCGGTAAACTCGGCGGAGCTGATGGCATCCTCGGCCAGAATTGCGGGAATGAAGAGCACCCCTTCCGGCTTGGCCAGTACCTGATCGCCCGGTAGTACGATGGCCCGCCCGATGCGCACCGGCGCATTGATTGCGGCCAACTCCATGTCCGCCCATGGCGGAGGGATCATAGCCTCGATAGAAACCGTTGAAGTTGGGAATCTCGCGGTTTTCTTCCTGGTCGCGAATGCCCGCATCGAAGACAAAGCCGGTGTGTGTGTGCGCGGCCAAGGCATTGCCAAGATTTGAGCCAATCAGTGTGCCTTCAATAATCTTGCCGAAGCCGTCCCCGTACCCATGATCTCACTAAAGCATCCGTGTCATATTTGAGCCACTCGTCGGGTATCCTTGCCGACAAACCCTGAGTTCGGGATGTACATCTGGCGGCAGGGGCAGCTTCCAATCGGTCAAACTGCAAAGGCCCGATCGGGATACCGTGTGCAGTCACTCCTCCGCCTCACCGTCAGTCAGCTTGACTTGAAGCTTTGTCAATATCTCTCATGGATTGGCGTTCTGACGAGGGAGATACAAGACGCAACGATCAGCTCGCCATACCTGACGCTCAGGGCGGTCCAATGTGATCAGACAACCATCTGGGCCACCCCTAGGATCATGTGTAGGGAAGAAGTGGGACAGTCGTTACAAGGGCGAGTCCGCTTCATCTTGCGAGTGAGGTTACAACATGGAAACTATCTTGATTGTTCTA
>PLOG01000094.1 GCA_003142935.1 Acidobacteriaceae bacterium | reverse complement strand
ATGCGGTTGCCTTCGCCGATGGGCAGCAGGATCGCATCAAGGACTTCGTTGACGCCCTGAACAATCTCGCGCTGCGTGCCATTGAACATGGTTGCCTTGCCGCGCTCGGAGAGACGGCCTTCCTTGGCCGCGTCCACCAGGCGCATGATCTCGTCCAAAACCAGTTGCGAATCGTCTTCAACGATCCGTTTGGAGGCGCTGGGACGATCCTGAACCCCGTGTCCATTGCCGGCGCCATGTGCCTTCCGGCCTTCACTAACCATTGTTGTTGTCGCCATGAAACTCGGTCCTCTCTCGGCTGAAAACTCGCTCTCTCCTACCCGTTCATCGCTGTCCGTTTATTCCTGTTGGTTCATTCGTTGACAGGCAACAACCCTGGGTCTGAGCCTTGCGAAACCAGCTGGTTAACTCGTTGATGACAGGCGCCGGCATTCTTCACCAGCGCCAACTAGGCTTCATATCGAATTCATGCGCGCGGCATTCCCGTGCCTGGGGCTGCCCGCCGCCGCGGGGCGCCCCCGGGAGCGATCGAGCGTAACCCGGACGGCATCCTGCGCCAGCCGCTCCGGATCGAGAATCAGCGCCACAATTCCATTGCCCAGGATGGTCGCGCCCGAGACCACCTGGACATGCCGGTAGAACCGGCCCAGGTTCTTGATGACTGTCTGGCAGTTTCCCAGCACCTGGTCCACGACAAATCCGTAGCGGCCCGTCTCGGTTTCGACAATCATGATCTGCTCGATCGCCGGGCGCGGAGTGCGAATTTCGAAGTGCTCGCGCAGACGGATATAGGGGACCAGTTCCCCGCGCACATCGGCGATATGCTTGCCGTTGGCCCGCTCGACATCCGCTTGGGTCAGCTCGATGCACTCCAGCACGTTGGCCAGCGGCACCACAAAGCTGGCGTCCCCAATGCTCACCAGCAGGCCGTCGATGATGGCCAGGGTCAAGGGCAGGCGCAGCGTGATGCTGGTCCCCTCGCCGGCCTTGCTGACCACGTCGATGTTGCCGCGCAGAGCGTCCACCCGCTGCCGCACCACATCCATGCCCACGCCGCGGCCGGAGACGTCGGTGACGGTCTTGGCCGTCGAGAATCCGGGCTGGAAGAGCAGGGCGAAAGTTTCGGCCTCGGTGAGCGCGGCATCGGCGGCTACCAGGCCTTTCTCAATCGCCCGGCTGCGCACGGCCTCGCTGTCGATGCCGCCGCCATCGTCGGAAACCCCGATCAGCACACTCGCGCCCGAGTGCCGCGCGGAAAGATGAATCGTGGCCGTGGGCCGCTTGCCGCGGGCCACGCGCGCACTCGCGGGCTCAATGCCGTGGTCCATACTGTTGCGGATCAGGTGCATCAGCGGGTCGCCCAACTGATCGATCACCGTCTTGTCCAGCTCCGTATCGGCGCCTTCCAGGGTCAGCTCGACATCCTTGCCCAGATCGCGGGCCAGGTCGTGCACCAGCCGCCGGAACTTTTCAAAGGTGGCGCGAATCGGCAACATGCGGATGTTCATCGAGTTCTCGCGCAGCTCCGCGGTCAGCCGCTCGATCTCTTCCGACACCGCCGCTATGTCGGGATCGTCCGAGCGGGCGGCAAGCTCGCTGAGCCGCGCCTGCACGGTGACCAGCTCGCCCACCAGATCGACAAACTGATCCAGCTTGGCGGCGGGCACGCGCAGGCTGCTCGCGGTGTCGGCCTTGTCGTAGGTGCGGCGGCCTCCGGAACCGGCACGCGGTTCCTCAAGCGGTCCTGCGGTTCTGTCCGCGGCCACCACTTCGGTCTGCGTAGTGCTTTCGACGGCGCCCGTATCGGGCTCGATCGTCAGCTCGCAACTGTCGGCGACAAAGATGAACACATCGCGGATGGCGTCGCCGCCTGCCGAGGTTGCCAGCACCATATCCCAGGTCACATAGCAGCGCTCCGGATCGAGCTCGGCAAGGGGCGGAACCCCAACCATGTTGGCCCTCGCCGCGAGGCCTCCAAGCTGGCGAAGCTCCTTCAACAGCAGCAGGGGATTGGTGCCGTTCAGCAACATCTCCGGGCCCGGCGAAAAGCGCACATGCCACTCGCGGACCTGGCCTGCCTCAACGGCCGCCGGGGTTGGCGGCGGACTTGCCTTCGCACCCGCGGCCTGGCTCTGGGGAATGCCGGCCAGTTGCCGCACCTTGGCCAGAATCCCGGCGCAAACGGCAGCATCGGCAGGCTCCGCCCCGGTGCCCTCTTCGAGCATCGCCCGAATCTGATCGAGCGCCGCAAGCGTCAGATCGATCAGTTCCGAGCCGATCTGGAGGCGTCCGTTGCGCACCTGGTCGAAGGCTGTCTCCAGGTTGTGAGTAAAGGCGGCTAGTTTCTCGAAACCGAACATGGAGCCGGAGCCCTTGATGGTATGCAAGGCGCGAAAGACCCGTCCCACCAGTTCCATGTCGGCGCGGTTCTCGTTCAGCTCCAGCAGCGCCGCCTCCAGATCGACGAGGACCTCCCGCCCTTCCTCGCGAAAGCTTTGCTTGAACTGCTCGGCATTATTTGCGGATGGTTGAGACATGGGCCCTAAATCTCCCTGCTTCCAAGCGACTCGCCCGTTTTCGTGCCGCTTCCGGGGTCGTGTTACATGACTTGCTGCCGGCGAGAAAGCCAGCTAAGAGCGAATACCTTGCTCCACGGCAAGTGGAGGATCGCCATCGGCAGGAACTGGAAAACTATCGAAACCCGCTTCTTTCAGAGTGGCCGAAACCCGCGCCGGCACCGGGCCCGCGAGCGTGAACCCAACACCCGATACCGTTGCCTCGCGTTGGGCGGCCCAAAGCAACTGGATCGCGGTCACGTCCAGGCCGGCGCTTGAATCCAGAGCGATCGTGACCGGCTTGCCCCGCTTCAGCGCGTCGAGAAGAACGGCCTTCAACTCCGCGGCCGAGGCGATGTCGATCACGCCTTCAAGGCGGATCGCGCTCGACTCTTTCCCTTGCTTCAGAGCGATTCCCAAACCTGACTCCCCCAAACCCGATTCGTCCAAACCCGGCTTCCAGGTGCGCCCGCCCTGCAGCCGTATCGGCTCGGAACGACAATCCCCGCACCGTCGGTAATTTCCTCGGATGGAGCAATTAAGGAGTGAGATTTGAAGAGGCGAAGGTAAGATTTTTCTCATGGGCCGCGTCGATTGCCTGCCCACTCGTGCCGGCACATTCGCTCCCATCGAGCTGTTTTAGACCCCGCCGGCCAGGCTTCGGCGGTTGGACTTAAAACAGCTCGATCGACGGCCGGTCGCTGCTGCTGCCCGCAGTTCCGCCGGCCAGGGCAAGATGAGTCATCGTCTGGCTCGCCATCTTGTATTGTTCGAGATGAGATCCCAGCAGGGTCTCGAAGGTCTTGTCGAGCTGGCCGTCCCACTCCAGATCGCCCTGCTTATCCGCCAGCAGCAGCAGATGCTCGCGCATATCCATCAGGGCATTCTGCACATGTTCCATTCTTTGCCGCATCACATCCTGAAATTGAATGTGCCCCAGGGCCTCCGAGAGCCGTTCAATGCTCTCCGCGTAGCTCGAGTCCACCTCGCCGATCACGTTCAGGAGCAACCCGGCGTTGTTGGCGAATTCCTGTTGCATCTCGCCCAGCCCGGCGACAAGGTTATGCATGCCCGCTTTGGACTCATACTGCTCCAGGGAGGATTTGGCATTGGCCGTCTCCGTATCCACTCGCTTGCAGGTTGCGTTGATCTTCGCGGCGATGTCGGCGGCGGCCTTGGTCGATAGCACGGCGAGCTTTCTCACCTCGACGGCCACCACGGCAAAACCGCGTCCCGCGCTTCCAGCGCGTGCGGCCTCGATTTCGGCGTTCAACGCCAGCAAGCTAGTCTGCTGGGCGATGGAAGTAATCACTTTGATCAGCGGCGTGAGCGCGCGCACCTCGCCGGCCAGGTTCTCTATGCGCCCGAAGTTCGAATGCATCTCCGTGCTCTGGTCCTCCAGTTGCGTCCCCAGCTCGGTAATAATCACCCGGTTGGCTTCGACGCGCTCGTTGGTGCTGTTCTCCAGCGCCTTTCCGCTCGCAATCGAGCGGCGAATATGCTCGCGCTTTTCAGCGGCCTGAGAGTTCAGCAGGCCGATCTGCTCGATCACCTGCACGACCTCGCGCTCGGATTCAGCCATCGAGTCGCCGATCTGTCCGTGCATCACGTCGATGTAGACTCCGGAATCCTGCATGTCGGCCTGAACCACCTTGCTCGCATCCAGCATTCGCGACAGATCGCTAAAACTGAGCCGCCCAAAGGACCACATATCGGCTACGGCGCGCCGGGCCTCCGCATAGTGCATCAGCTTATAGGCGGCTCCCGGCACAATCAGAAACAGGAAGAGGAGTCCGGCTATGCGAAGCAGGTGAGGATCCAGATCGCGCCCCAGCGACCGGGACAGAAACAACCAGAACAGCACCAGCAGCGTGGACCGGATCGATATCTCGCGGACCAGACGGTTGCGAATCTTGCGCAGCCGCCGCTCGCGATCCAGCCCGCTTTCGTCTTTTTCATTCTCTTTGAAGCCCGGAAGCCGGTGAGAGAATGTCCCGCGTGCTGTCAACGGCGCTGAGGACATGTTGTCAGGCTCCAGGCAGAACTTTCTTTATCACGGCAATCAGGTCGTTTCCCGACACCGGTTTCACCAGCCATCCCGTAGCCCCCGCGCGCTTGCCCTCGTCCCGTTTGGTGGTTTCGCTTTCGGTGGTCAGCGTCAGGATGGGTACAAAGCGAAGCCCCGGCATGGCGCGGACATTCTTGATCAGTTCCATTCCGCCCATGACCGGCATATTGATATCGGTGAGAATCAGGTTGGGCTTGACGCCGGCCTGTAACTTATCCAGGGCCACCTTGCCGTTGCTGGCGGTTTCCACCTGGAAGCCGCTCATGGTCAGGGTGGTCTTCAGGCTCATCACCATGGTGACCGAATCATCGACGACGAGAACTGTCATTGCCATGCAAGCTCCACTCGGCCCAGACCGCGCCGCGGCTTCAGGAAAAGATTGGAAACAACCGGCTCTTTGCACCGCTGGATTGAGCGCGTTGGCTACTTTGCCGTCTGCCTGAGCGATGAGTACACTTTGCTCATCGGCCACATTGGTTTGAGGATGAGCCGCAATGTTCTTCAGAATCGGTCTATCTCTCGTTCGACGGCATTGCCTGAAACCGGTCCCATTTTCTTAAAAATTTCAAATAATACTGGTGGAAGCGGAATGGACGGCGTCGCGGTGCAGCTTGGCAACGTAAACGAGGACCACCACCACTGGATCGGGTTGAAACCGAACAGCCAGGGGATTACGGGCGCATTGTGCAGCGGCAAACTCTCTGTCGAGCCATTTCCATCCGCCACGCCGCCAGGCGCGTCCCTTCCCCCGGTGAATGCGTCAGCGCAAGGAACTGGGGCCCTCTTTGTGTCAAGGACGCCCCCCGGCGGTCCTTTTTGGGAGAAAAATGCCACTTAGTTTTTACTGCAAATTAAAGAAATCAAAAGTGTTATAAATCGTTTTCGGTATCGGCTCTCTCCAGGCTCGATGCGCGGCTTACTTGGGAAAACGATTGTCTTCCTAGATCAAACGTTTTATCAAGCAGATTTTTCTTGACATTCATTCACTCCGAGGGCTTAAGATTGGCCGACACCCAAAGATGGGCTTGCCGCTCGTTCTAACGAAGGGTCTTTCCATCCACCGGTTGGGGGATGGGCCTTTTCAGGACCGAGCAACAAGACCTTCTTGTTTCGCTTCACTAAAACGTTTGAGCAAAGGAATCCCAAAAAGCGGATGTCTTGGAATTCCAGATTTCATTTTACGGAGAAACAAATCTATCCCCTGCGGAACGGATTGCAAAGATGGAGCAGCAAGACCTGCAGTCCGAAGTCATGAAAGTGACTGGCCGATCCGGGTTTCCGGTTCAGCGCCAATCAAGAGCAGAGGTGCGTCGATCGAGTGTCGATGAGATATTCGATTTCCCGGAGCTGGCGCGGCATCTTGCGGGCAATAAGTGCAAGGGTCGCCTTACTTTCGTTTCAGCGTTTAAGAGCGTTGAAAGTCTTTGGCATGGGGTAGATTCCAGTCCAGAGACGTTGCACGGGAACCTTGAGACGCGCCATCCGGCGTCAATTCCTGCCAGGCAGGGGGAGTTACGCAAAACGCAACAAGAACCAACTTTGAGAAGGAAGGTCAGATGAAAAACGCGAAATACAGGTTCTTTCTGATTCCGTTGTTCTTCCTATTGGCATGCGCGGGAGCATTCGCCCAGGCCAATTCGAGCGTCACCGGTATCGTCACAGACCAGACGGGAGCGGTCGTTGCTGGAGCAACGGTTACGTTGACCGATCCGGCCACTGGCTCGGCTCATGCAACTGTGAGCGACGACGCCGGCGCCTATAACATCGGTGGTTTGAACGCCGCCGCATACCAAATGAAGGTCACGGCCAAGGGTTTCGAGACCTACACGCGTACCGGCGTCGCGGTCAACATTTCCGCGACTTTCCGGGTCGATGTAGCCTTGTCGGTCGGCTCGCAGGCAACCACAGTCACCGTGCAGGCCGAAGCCTTGACAGTTCAGGCAGATTCCAACGTGGTCAGCACCTTGATCAGCGCGCAGCAGATTGGCGAACTGCCCATGAACGGGCGCAACGTGATCGCCCTGGCGATTCTGGGCTCGGGCGTCAGCGGCAACCTGCCGGACATGGAGAGTCCCTTCTCCGTCAATGCCAACTATCAAATCAGCTTCAACGGGCTCAACCAGGCGCACAATATCTGGATCGTCGATGGCGGCGAAGCCTATGACCGCGGTTCCGGCGGCAAGATGTCGGTCATGCCTTCACAGGACGCGCTCGACGAGTTTCAGGTGCTCTCCAGCAATTATGAGCCGGATTACGGCCTAGCCTCCGGCGGCGCCATCACCATGTCCATCAAGAGCGGCGCCGCGAAGTTCCACGGCGAAGCCTGGGAGTTCATTCGCAATGACGCCATGGATGCGCATGCCTATTTCGACACCAATCAATCCACAGGCGCAGTCTCTCCAAAAGCAGAACTGCGCTATAACGTCTTCGGCGTAAATGGCGGCGGCCCGGTCTTCATTCCTCACGTCTACAACGAGAGCAAAAAGAAGACCTTCTTCTTCTACAACGAAGAATGGCGCAGGATGGTCAATGGCGTAGCCACCAATCCGATCAACGTCATGCCGGCGGCGGATGAAGTCACCACGGCAGCGGGCTTTACCTACGCGATACCCGTGGGCTACACTTCCGCGACGCAGGTATTGGTCCCGCAGGTCGGCGATGCAGCCTTCAACGCCAAGCTGGTGGGAGCATGCCAGGGCGGCGTCAACTGCGTGCCCGGTCAGCCTTTCCCCGGCAACTATATTCCGGGCGCTCTTCTGGATCCCAATGCCCTGCTCTTCAACACCACCAAGAATCTTCCCGCCGCGACGGACCTTACAAAAGACACCTATATCCCGACCGGCGGACATCTGCCGATTACCGTTCGTGAAGAGCTGTTCCGCATCGACCACAACATCAATGACAAGTGGGCTCTGCTCGGCCACTTCATTCATGACGCGAACGACTCTATCCAGGCCACTCCGGAATGGCAGGGCGACAACATCCCGACGGTCGGCTCCAACTTCA
Organism: Acidobacteriaceae bacterium; assembly: GCA_003142935.1. Classification (GTDB taxonomy): domain Bacteria; phylum Acidobacteriota; class Terriglobia; order Terriglobales; family Acidobacteriaceae; genus Telmatobacter. Next base: position 19,230 of record PLOG01000094.1, on the reverse strand, counting down.
GCAACCCGTCCTACCAATCGGTCATCAAGCTGACCGGCTCTCTGACACCCAATGTGCTGCTGGAAGCCACGTTTGCCTACGACGGCAACAAGATCGCGATTATTCCCGTGGCAGCGGAGGGCGCCAACTTCGTCAAGCCAAGCGCCTGGAGCACGGGGACCTACTTCGCGAAGGCCAACGATGTGGGCAACCGTTTGCCAGACATCACATGGAAGACCGACGGCAGCGCGCAGTGGGGCCCAGGCAACGATCCCTGGACCAATGGCGCCGAGGACTTTGCCGAGAATTTCGGCCTTTCGGTTTCGCGCGGCAAACACGCCATGAAGTTCGGCGGGGGATACAACCGCTACACCAAGAACCAGGTCATCGGCAAGGACTCCGAAGGCGACTATACCTTTGACGACAGCAAGACGACGCTGCTCACAGGCGATTCGTATTTGGACTTCCTGCTTGGCTTTGCCACCAGCTTCAGCCAGGCAAACGCCAATCCCATCAACCATTACGTGAACAACAACATCTCGGTTTATGCCATGGACAACTGGCGCGCAAGCAACCGCTTGAGCGTGCAGATAGGTTTGCGCTTCGATGCCCTGCCGCATGTGTGGGAGCGCAACAACCAGGTTTCCAACTTCGAACCGTCGCTGTATCAGCCCGCGCTTGTGCCGACGTTCAACGCCGACGGCTCCTTCGCGTCCAACAGCGCTGGCCTGTCAACCAACTCGATCGGTACGTTCTATTTAAACGGCATTGCAATTGCCGGCCAGAACGGAGTGCCGCGCGGGCTAGCCAATCAAGACTACAAGACGATCATGCCTCGCGTCGGTTTCTCGTATGACTTGTTCGGAAACGGCAAAACCGTTGTGCGCGCTGGATTCGGCACCTTCTACGAGCGCATCCAGGGCAATGACATCTACGACGCCGCGGGCGGAGCTCCCTTTATCAGCACTCCGTCAGCCACCGACGTGGAGCTCACAAACCCATCGACAAACTGGCTGTCTGGCGGCACCGCTGCCACACCAACCTTCGTGCAGGGTTACAACTCGATCAATACCTACTACCCAAATCCAGGCACGGCGGAGTACAGCTTCGGTATTCAACATGAGATTGCTCCCGCGCTCATCCTGACCACGCAGTACGTCGGCAATCTGACTTGGCACCAGAATACCTGGCTGCCGATCAACAACTACCCGCTCAGTACCCCGATGTCGATCCGCAGCCAGGCCGCGGCAGGAACGCTCTCGACTGTGGATGGACTGAACGCCGCATCCTATCCTGGCTTTGGCAACATTCGCTTGCAAGAGAATCCGCTGACTGGCACCTACAACAGCTTGCAGGTCGGCTTGCGCCAGGAGAACAAGTGGGGCCTCAGCTATGGGGCCTTCTATACCTGGTCCCACCAGATCGACGACACGCAAGGCAGCGTCGACGTGGACAACAACAATCCCTCCTACAACCCCTGGAACCTGAAGTACGACAAGGGTTCAGGCATCCTGGATCGCCGTCAGATCCTCAACATCAACTACGAGTACAAGCTGCCCATTTTCGCGCATAGCAACGGTTTGACGCACGACATAATGGGCGGTTGGGAAATTGCCGGCACGGCCATTACCGAGGCAGGCATGCCCTGGGCAGGCAATGTCGCCCCCGGCGACGGCGGCTCGGATACGGTCGGTTTGGGCGGCGATTATCGCATCCGTCCAAATCTCGCCGGCAAGCCCGCTTACCCCAAGCAGAAGATCTCGGGTTCCGGGTACCAATACCTCAGCTCGGCAAACTTCTCTATGCCAATAGCAGCTTGGGACGGGGGCCCGAACCTGGGCTTTGGTAACGCCGGAAAAGATGCAGTCGTCGGACCCGGCCGCTCCAACTTCACCACCTCGGTTCGCAAAACCTTTGCCCTTGGCGAGCATGCTAACTTCGAGTTCCGCGCCGAGGCATTCAACACTTTCAACCACACCCAGTTCAACGCCTTCAACAACAACCTGAACTACAAACTTGTGGCCGGCGTATACACGCCCGCATCCAACTTTGGATTCGCGACAGGCACGCAGGACCCGAGAGAGTTCGAGTTCGGCGGTAAGTTCACCTTCTAACCAATTTCCTCAACCGGAGCGCGGCGGGACCATCCTGCCGCGCTTTTTTTTGGCGGCTGCAACTGCCCGATCTCAAATAAGATGGACAAAGTGCAAAAGTGAGACAAGCAATGCAACCGCGAATCTTCCTGATCTGGACGACGATGCTGGCCATGGCCGCCGGCCACTGCGTGGGCCAAACGGCAGCGCCGGCCGATCGGCAAAGGCAAGCGGCGCTTGCGCTCGAGCAACAAGGCGAAAATGCCGGGGCCGAAGCAGCATGGCGCATGTACCTGAATGCTCATCCGTCGAGTGCCGAGGCGTACGCACACCTTGGCCTTTTGGAAGCGCGTCAGGAGCGCTACAAGGAAGCCGTGCCGTTCTACCGGAAAGCCCTGGTGCTCGATCCAAAAATTTCCGGATTGCGGCTCAATCTCGGTCTCGCCTTATTCAAGGCAGCGGAGATGAAGGATGCCCTCCAGGAATTCAAGCCGCTGCTCAAGAGCGCGCCGCCATCCTCGCCCGACAGGCAACGCCTCACAATCCTTATCGGAATGTGCTACTACGGCACCGAGGAATACGCGCTTGCGGCTCCTTATTTGAAGCAAGCAGCGGCCGGCGATCCGCGGAATCTGCCTTTGCGTCTTGCCCTGGCGCACAGTTGCCTGTGGTCCAAGCAATACCAATGCGTTCTGGACACCTATCGCGAGATCCTGATGCTGAACGCCGAGTCGGCCGAGGCCGATATGCTGGCCGGAGAAGCTCTGGACGAGTTGAAAGACGCAAACGGCGCAATTGCGCAGTTCCGCGCCGCCGTCAAGGCCGACCCCACGATGCCCGACGTTCATTTCGGCCTGGGCTACCTTCTATGGTCAAAGCATCGATATGAAGAGGCTGTGCCGGAGTTTGAGGCTGAGCTGGCCAATAACCCGAATCACGTCCAGGCCATGGCCCATCTCGGAGACACGGACATGAAGTTGAGCCATCCAGAGGCCGCCGTGCCGCTGTTTGAGAAGGCCATCAAGATTGATCCGGGGCTGGAACTGGCTTATCTCGATCTGGGCATCGCGTATGCGGCGACAGGCCGCAATGACGATGCCTTGCGGGAAATGAAGGCAGCAGAGCGGCTCGCGCCCAACGACGTTGACGTTCACTGGCGGCTGGGGCGGCTCTACCGCGCGATGGGAGATAAGGATGCGTCAAAGGCTGAACTGGACAAGGCAAAGAACATTACCCAGGCCGCCGATACCGCTCTCGTCAACAAGATGAGCCCTCATTCCGCGCAGGCTCCCCCCACGGTTCCGGAAGTCAAATAGCGGGAATCCTCACATCGTGACAGGCTGCTCCAGAATGCACCCGTCTCAACCTCCGGCTGCCAGGGAGCTTCAACCTTCTAAGCCCGCTTCCAATGCGTACGCCGTGGAACGGGTGGGCAGGTCGACTCTCGAATCACCAGTTCCGGCACAATAGGCACCACGAGCGGAAACTCTTCCTCTCCGCGAATCCGCCGCAGCAGTATACGCGCGGCCACTGCGCCCATTTGATGCAGTGGCTGGCGAATCGTAGTCAGGCTGGGATTGTGGTAGGACGCGCCCTCGCTGTCGTCGAAGCCCACAACTGAGATGTCTTCAGGTACCTTAAGCCCATGGTCGATAATCGCCCGGATGGCGCCGATAGCGGCTAAGTCGTCGTAACAGACCAGGGCAGTGAAATACACATCCCGGCTAAGCAGTTCCTTGGTGGGGCTAAGCCCCAACAGTGGCGTAGAGTCCCGCGACACCAATTGCACAGTCAACTCGGGTTGTACTTGCAAGCGGAGTTCCTTCGCCACCGCCATAAGGTGTTTCCAGCGGTCATCCGCGTCGGAACTGTGGCTGCCGCCGCGCATGAAAGCAATCTTGCGGTGCCCCAGCTTGTATAAATGCCGCAGCATCAGTTCCGCCGCCCGCCGCTGGTCCAGCACAACATCCGTCACGCCTTCAATCTTGCGATGTCCGGCCACGGCTACCACCGGCAGATTCATCCCATGGGTCAGCACGGTGTCGATCACAAGGAACCCTTCGACCGAGCGATCCAGAAGAAGACGCGGATACTCCTCAATCAGGTCTGGCTTACGGCGATGACTGGCGGTCAGGTAGAAATACCCCTCCTCTATGAGATACTCCTCGACACCGGCCAGCACCTGCGCTGTATAACTATCGCTCAGTTCCGGAACGAGCACACCCACCAGGAAGGACTGGCGCTTGCGCAGCGACCGTGCATAAAAGCTAGGCCGGTAGTCGAATTTGGCAGCCGCCTCCGTCACCCGGTCCCTGGTCTCTTGCGGAATCGACCGCACGCCGGGAGCGTTGTTGAGCACCAGCGAGATCGTAGCCGGGGAGAGGTTCAAGTACTCGCCTAGCGTGCGAAGACTGGCAGGTCGGCCCAGCTCCGATTTGATCCCTGCTCCAGTTCGTTTGGCCATACACTTCCTTTGTAGCACCCATGGCTACCAATCTACTGTGATTTCAATGAGCTCGGCCCTTTTCTAGCTAGCCGCATATATTCGAGAGAACTGCCCTTCCCACCTCGAGACCGTGGCATTCTACTTGTCGTTTGCGGCAGCCTTGTCCGTCTCACACTCGCGCTCGGCCAGATGGTCGAACCAGTTGAACTTTAGAATCGCCGACGTCCCCAGAATCACTGCCAGGGTGATTGCTGCGCGCTGGAATTCCTGAATGACGATGTAAATCGGCAACGCCACCAGGCTTATTTGCCATACGATGCCAACCGCGACATTGAACATATCGCGCAGAAAGTCGCGATTGCGTTTGAAGCTCGGATCTTCGGCGAGAACCTTCTCGAGGATTGGCCCCCAAAAGCCCCACGGCCGGACGCGGCGATAGAAGTCCATCAGCACCTCGTCCGACTCCGGCTTGGTCAACAACGTGCCGGCAAAGCAGCCGATCAGCGAGATGACCAGTACGAGTGGGAAGATAATCGACACATCCGAATTGATGGGATGACTGCCCAGGAAACTCTGCACGGCTGGAATGTGGTCAAGAATCTTCGGCATCGTCAGCGCCGATGAAATGCCGGTGACCATGCCCCAGAAGTAACCGTACCCGTTAAAACGCCACCAGTACCATTTCAATACGTTGGAAGCGGTATAGCCTCCCCACAGACCGGAGACGATCCACAGCACCACCGAGTTCACGGAAGTGACGTTCCATCCGAACAGGACGCCGATCACCACAACGGCAAACGAGCTGAGATAACTGAGGCGGACATAGGTCCTGGGCTTGGCATTCGGATTGATGAATCGCTTGTAGATGTCGTTGACAAAATACGGTGGCGCCGCGTTCACCGTGGACGCAAAGTTGGACATGAATGCGGCCAGCAAGCCGGCAATCAGAAAACCCAGCAGGCCGACCGGCACAAAGCGTCCAAGCGCGTAGGGCAGCACAAGTTCAAAATCCATGTTGGGTCCCATGGCACGAATATTGTCGCTGAAAAATACGGCGGCTAGCACCGTAAGTCCGGAGATAAGAATGTAGCGGGGAAACGTGAGCACGATGTTGACCCATGCGCTCATCATCGACGCTTCGCGTGGGTTCTTGGCCGCAAGCACGCGTTGCATGTCGTAGTTGGGCGCAGGGCCGGCGGCGCTCACCAGTACTCCCTTGAAGAACAGCATCATCACCAGGAAACCGAACAGACCGTATCCATCCTGGGCGATCTTTCCGTTCGCCGAGGGAAGCAATCTGGACCAATCCAGGTCCAAACGCCACCCGAAGAATACCTGGTCCCAGCCGGCGGGCACCATCCTGTGCAGAGCCTCCGGCGCCACCTTGAGCATGGCAATGATACCCACCGCAAACGAAGCGATTGACAGGATGACGAATTGCATCACTTCGGTAATCACGACGCTGATCATTCCGCCCTTGATCACATAGATAGCCGTAATGGCAACCAGGATCAGCGCATACACGTTGGGTGACAGATGCCAGGGCAGAAACGTCGCGGCAAATTTGCCGATGCCCTTGAACCCATAGGTAAAGAACCCGATGATGCTGACGAACGCATAGATCACCACAATCAGGTGCGACAACTGAGCGCCGCGGCCGGTCCCAAAGCGAGTCTGGATCCACTCCGCGCCGGTCATTACTTTCGAACGGCGCAGCCATGCGGAGAGGTAGACCATCAAGAAAATCTGGTTAAATGTGGGCCAGAGCCAGGGTATCCACACGCTCTTCAAGCCATAGATAAACATCCAATAGACCAGCAGCATGGTGCCGCTGATATCGAACATGCCCGATGCATTCGAGATGCCCAGCACGTACCAGGGCATCTTGTTCCCGCCCAGGAAGTAGGACTGCATGCTTTGCGAAGCCCGGTGCGAAACCCAGTAGCCGATAAGCACTGTGCTCATCAGGTAGGCCACGATGATGACGATATCCAGAACGTGAAGTTGCATCGGATCTCCAAATCCCCACACTTGGCATCGCTTCCCGCTCTCAGCGGAAACCGAACGCCTGCTTTCAGGCCGCTGACGGCTGGCTGTTGAAGCGCGTTGCAAAGCGGGCGTGCAGTTCCTGCCACTCCAGACTACGCCCCAGTAACCTCAAAAATTGAAACTTACTCCCAGCCGAGTCGCATGACGCGGAGGAAAAAGACAAGGAAATCGCCATGTGCATAGTTCTCCCTCAGCGGCAACGTCAAGGAAGAATGAAAAACGGAGAATCGCCTCACGTTTTTGCAAGCTCTGGCAATGAACGCCGCCACACTCGTGACGCATTTCACCCTTGGAACGCGGTTATTTTTCAAGAATGCGTCGCGATCAAGTATAATCGCCGTTTACAATTCAGAGTAGATAAAATACCTCTGGAAAAACGTTTGATTAGTTTCTTCACTGGAAACAATTCAAGCAGGGGATTTGCCTCGAGGGAACCCTCACCATGAAGTTCGGATACTTCGACGATCGAAACCGCGAATATGTGATCACGCGTCCTGACACCCCTTTGCCGTGGATCAACTACCTGGGTTGCCAGGCATTTTTTGGAATCGTTTCGAATACCGCCGGAGGCTACTCGTTTTATCGCGACGCCCGCCTCCGCCGCCTCACGCGCTACCGCTACAACAGCGTGCCTCTGGATTGCGGTGGGCGCTACGTGTATCTGCGCGACGACGAATCGCGAGAATATTGGTCCCCTTCCTGGCAGCCCACGCGGCACAAACTGGAGGACTACACTTGCCGCCACGGCATGGGCTACTCCGTAGTCGGTTCCAGCTACAAAGGCATCGAGGCGCACACCCGCTACTTTGTGCCACTCGATGAAAACCTTGAAATCTGGCAACTGACGGTCACCAACCTGCGTCCGGCGCCAGCGACTCTATCGGCTTTTGGCAGCATCGAGTTTTGCCTGTGGGATGCCCAGGACGACGCCACCAACTTCCAGCGCAACTTATCCATCGGAGAGGTAGAGGTCGAAAACGGCGTTATCTATCACAAGACGGAGTACCGCGAGCGCCGCAATCACTTCGCCTATTTCGCCTGCTCCCGCCCTACTGCGGGCTTTGACACTCAGCGCGAAGCGTTCTTGGGCGAATACCGCGGCTGGGACAAGCCTGCAACCGTAGAAGCCGGCCAACTGACCAACTCCGTCGCTCATGGCTGGTCGCCTATCGGCGCGCATCAGGTCAAAATCGACCTTGAACCCGGCGAGACGCAGCAGATCGTGTTCTTGCTTGGTTATCACGAGAACCCGCCGGATCGGAAGTTCGATCCGCCTGGCTCCCAAACCATCAACAAGAGCCTGGTCAAGCCGGTGATCGCCAGGTACCTTGATGGCAAGACCGCCGACCTGGCCTTCGAGCGATTGCGCGAATACTGGGATAGCGTGCTCGGCATCTTCCAGGTGAAGACGCCCGACATCCACACCAACCGCATGGTGAACATCTGGAATGCCTATCAATGCATGGCTACGTTCAACATGTCGCGCTCGGCGTCGTTTTTTGAATCCGGAATTGGCCGGGGCCTGGGCTTCCGCGATTCGAACCAGGACCTGCTGGGCTTTGCGCACATGGCGCCCGCGCGTGCCCGTGAGCGCATCCTTGACCTGGCAGCAACTCAACTGGCCACGGGCGGCGCTTACCACCAATACCAGCCGCTTACCAAGCGCGGCAACAACGACATCGGCGGCGGATTCAACGACGATCCGCACTGGCTCATCGTCGGCGTTTCAGCCTATCTGAAGGAAACCGGCGACTTTGGCATCCTCGACGAGCGGGTTCCTTACGACAACGAGTCTGGCTCCGAGGCGCCGCTCTACGAGCATTTGCAACGCAGCTTTCGCTACACGCTTGAGCGCCTCGGACCGCATCGTCTGCCGTTGATCGGCCGTGCCGATTGGAACGACTGTCTCAACCTGAACTGCTTCTCCTCGACGCCGGGTCAGTCCTTCCAGACCACCGTCAACAAAGACGGCAAGGTGGCGGAATCGGTGTTTATCGCCGGCCTGTTCGTATACACGGGCCGCGAACTGGCCGCCATTGCGTGCCGCCGCGGGCTCTCAAAGGAAGCCGCCGGCTATCTCGAGGAAGTTGCAAAGATGGAGCAATCTATCCTCGAGCACGGCTGGGACGGCGATTGGTTCCTGCGCGCCTACGACGGCTTCGGCGCCAAAGTGGGCTCCAGCGAGTGCGAAGAAGGCAAGATATTCATCGAGTCGAATGGCTTCTGCGTTCTGGCGGGCATTGGCCTCGACGACGGCAAGGCCGCGAAGGCGCTGGCCGCCACGCGCACCCATCTGGCCACCAGGCATGGCATCGTGGTGCTGCAACCGCCGTACTCAAAGTACTACCTGCAACTGGGCGAGATCTCGTCGTATCCGCCGGGCTACAAGGAGAACGGAAGCGTCTTTTGCCACGTCAATCCGTGGGTAATGATCGCGGAGACGCGCCTGGGCCACGGCGACGAGGCGCACGATTACTATAGCCGCATCAATCCTTCAGCGCGAGAAGAGATCGGCGAGGTGCACCGCTGCGAGCCATATGTTTACGCCCAGATGATCGCGGGCCCGGATGCGCCCACATTCGGCGAGGCCAAGAATTCGTGGCTCACAGGCACGGCGGCGTGGAACTACTACGCCATCGCGCAGTGGATACTCGGCATTCGCACGGCGCTCGATGGGCTTGAGATCGCCCCGGTGATCCCGGTGACTTGGCCCGGATTCACGGCCACCCGCGCCTTTCGCGGCGTGGTTTACAAAATCTCCATCGAGCGCCAGGGCGACGGAAACAATGTTGCTTTAACTGTGGATGGTGAACCCATCGAGGGCAACATCGTGCGTCCTCCCAAGGATGGACGAAAGGAAGTTTCGATCAGGGGAATCTTAACCTGAAGAACGCATCGTGCCGATCGGAATAGAGCAAACGCACAAGGAAGGACTACCTCAGCTTTACTTGAGAGCAAACTGACAGATCGTGCGATTACGAAGTCGGCGGTAAGTTTCAACACCGCACGGTTGCGACGCGGACAGCTTCTCTATCGGTACACGGTTGATGAATATTGGTGGAGGCGGCGGGAGTCGAACTATCCATGCCATTGAAAACATGCGAGTTGCTGATTCGAGATGGCCAGAAAGGTCCAAAATGCCCACAATGCCAAATCGACTGTACGTTTATTGTACGGAGGAGGAGGAGCAACGCGGCCCGGGGTGAGGGGGGCGACTTCCATCGCGATGGTGTCTCCGGGTTGAGTGTTCCTTTGTTGCGGCGAATGAGTCGCAAAACATAAACGACTTGCCTCGTTTCGTGGTCGTTTGTGCCCCCTACGAATCCTCTCAATGGGTGACCGCCCCATTCGGCTTCGTGCCGGCTATAGACGGTCCCGAGTACATTAGGTACGCCTCGCCTTTCATCAAGCCCAAGCTCGGCTGCGGAACACGGGGCCCAGTGCCTCATTGTTGGTGCCTGTGGGCGGTGTGGTTTTGTCTCAAAGCCGTTGCTGCTGTTAGGTTTTGTACATGAATCCGGCGCAACTCGCTCCCGTCCTATCTCCTCATGGAAACCTCTCGCTTGCACACGAGGACGACGCCCTTGCGCTCGACGCGGAGGTAGCGCAGCGCTTGCAGGCAGCTTTCGAGCGCGGCGCGGGCCATGGACTTCTGCAACTCGGCGCTAGCGAAGTGGGTACGGCATTGCCCGCCGTCTTCTCGTATTGGCGTGAGTTTGCCGCCCGCTATGTCACCGCCCTCTGTACACATCCAAATCTCTCCGGGGATGCGCCCGATACAAAGACGGTGGAAGCGGTTGCGCTGCCTCCGAATGCGGAACTGGAATGGCTGGCCATGGGCGCGCCGCTTATGACCGGGGCTGAGTATCTGACCACTGCCGTCTTGCGCGCCTTGTGGCAGCAGACGGACATGGCTCTTCGGCTTGAGTTGTCAGAGCAGCAATGCGGAGTGCAGGAGTTCCTCAAGCGCCGCAATCCGGCATGGAATCTGGTTGGCCGTGTCTGCTTCAATTTGGCGGAAAATCGCGGCGATGCGGAATCGCCTTTCGCCTTCCTTGCCACCTACACCGTGCGTCTCTCGGCGCACTCCAAGGCGCAGCATCTGCCTTTGGGACAGGCCTTACGCGAGTACGATGGGCCTGCCAACCGGGACCGTCTCTTGTCGTTGCTGCTGCCGGTGCAACGAGCCGCGGAGAGTTGCCCGTGGCTGAAGGCCATGGTCGATAGCGGAGAGATCTTCCATCCATTGCGCTGGACACCCAGTGAGACCGCGCAGTTCTTACGTGATTGCCCGCAACTGGAGCAGGCAGGGATCGTCGTCCGCATGCCAGCGGCGTGGCCCGGGCATCGCCCACCTCGGCCCCGCGTTACAGCCAGGGTGGGCGGCGATGCCCCATCGCTGGTTGGCCAGGACGCTCTACTCGATTTCCGCATGGACGTCACGCTGGATGGCGAGTCGTTAACCGCTGCCGAGATTAGCGAGCTGCTGGCCGGAACCGAGGGGCTGGCGCTGGTGCGTGGGCGCTGGGTCGAAGTGGATCGCGAACAGCTTAGCCGCATGATCTACCGGTTTAGCCAGGCAGAGCGCGAGGCTGCAAGGGATGGCATCAACTTCGGCGAAGCCATGCGCATGTTGGCAGGAGCCAATTTCGACGGCGCGGATGCCGATGCGGAAACTGCCGAGGCCGATTGGGCGCAAGTGAACGCCGGCCCTTGGCTTGCCGAAACCCTGAAGGGACTGCGGAGCCAGGAAGGGTTGGACAAGATCGACCCCGGAAAGGCGCTGAAGGGCACTCTGCGGCCTTATCAGCAGGTGGGCATGCGCTGGCTCTATCTGCTGGCGAAGCTCGGGCTGGGAGCCTGTCTGGCCGATGACATGGGATTGGGCAAGACCATTCAAGTGCTTTCGCTGCTGCTGGTGCTGAAGAAACAGGAAAAGAACAAGCCTAGCCTGCTGGTTGCTCCTGCGTCGTTGCTGGCCAACTGGGCTGCGGAGTTGGAGCGCTTTGCGCCCAGTCTCAAGGTGATGATTGCCCACACCTCGGCCATCTCCAGCGAGGACCTCAAGAACACGCCCGCCGACGGCTTGGCGAACGTCGATATTGTGATCACGAGCTACGGTTCCCTGCTGCGCATTCCCTGGCTCACTGAAACCTCCTGGCGGCTGGCGGTACTGGACGAAGCGCAGGCCATCAAGAATCCCAACGCCAAGCAGACCCGCAGCGCCAAGATGCTCAAGGCTGGCTCCCGCTTTGCGCTGACTGGCACGCCCGTTGAAAACCGGCTCGGCGATCTCTGGTCCATCTTCGACTTCATCAATCCCGGCCTGCTGGGGTCGCCAAAGGAGTTCAGCAAACTCACCAAGCGCCTCGGCGAGCGGACCCACAATCCCTACGGACCTCTGCGGGAGCTGGTGCGGCCGTATATTCTGCGGCGCCTGAAGACCGACAAGTCGGTGATCTCCGATCTGCCCGACAAGACCGAGGTGAAGGCCTTTTGTCAACTCAGCCGCAAGCAGGCCGCGCTCTATCAACAGGCGGTGGACGACCTTGCCAGGCAGCTTGATACGGCCGAAGGGATTCGCCGCAAGGGGCTGATTCTCACTTTTCTGATGCGCTTCAAACAGATCTGCAATCACCCCTCGCAGTGGCTTGGCGATAGCGCCTGGAGCGAGCCCGACAGCGGCAAATGGGCGCGCCTGCGCGACATCGCCGAAACGATCGCGGCCCGGCAAGAGAAGGTGCTGGTCTTCACACAATTTCGTGAGGTAACGGCCCCGCTGGCGTCCTTTCTGGGCTCGATTTTCGGACGCCCTGGGTTGGTGCTTCATGGAGAAACTCCGGTGAAGAGCCGCAAGGATCTGGTGCGCCGCTTTCAGGAAGATGAAGCCGTGGGCTTCTTTGTGCTTTCGCTGAAAGCAGGTGGGACAGGGCTCAATCTAACCGCCGCCTCGCACGTGGTTCACTTCGACCGCTGGTGGAATCCCGCTGTCGAGAACCAGGCCACGGATCGCGCCTACCGCATTGGTCAGAACAAGAATGTGCTGGTGCACAAATTCATCTGCCAGGGAACGGTCGAGGAAAGGATTGACGCCATGATCGAATCCAAACGCCAGATTGCGCAGGATATGCTGGAAGGCGGAACGGAGCTTCCGCTGACCGAGATGAAGGACGACGAACTGCTGAAACTGGTCGCGCTGGACCTCAACACTGCATTGAAGGAGACATAGAAAATGTACGACGGTTATGGATGGGCGCCCTATGTTTCAGTGGCCGAGCGCCGCCGGAAGGCGTTTAAAAAGATGGAAGCTCTGCGCAAAAAGGGCCGCCCCATTTCCCCGGTGAGTGTCGACGGCCGCACCATCGCCAGGACCTTCTGGGGCAACGCCTGGTGCGAAAATCTGGAGTCCTACAGCGACTATGCGAATCGCCTGCCCCGCGGGCGGACCTACGTGCGCAACGGGTCGGTCGTCGATTTGCAGATTGCCGAAAACCAGATCACGGCGCTGGTCAGCGGCTCGGAGATTTACGAGGTCAAGGTGGAGATACTGCCGGTTGCCAAGTCGCGCTGGAAAGCGATCTGTGGAGATTGCTCGGAATCGATCGATTCATTGGTCGAGCTGCTGCAAGGGCGGCTTTCCAAGGGCGTGATGGAGCGCATCAGCCAGCAACAGACCGGGCTTTTCCCGTCGCCGAAAGAGATCAAGCTATCGTGCAGTTGCCCGGATTGGGCAGAGATGTGCAAGCATGTCGCGGCTGTTCTCTATGGCGTGGGCGCTCGCTTGGACCACCAGCCCGAGTTGCTCTTTCGGCTCCGCGCGGTGAACGAAAAGGAACTGATTGCCAGTGCCGGCAAGGCGCTTCCGCGCGCCAGCAAGAGCCCCGCCAAAGTTCTTGTTGATGAGGATCTATCCAAGCTCTTTGGGCTGGACATGGCCAACTCCCCACAGCCCGCCAAGTCTGCGCCTGCTACCAATGGCAGGCGCATTGCCAAGGCCGCGCCGGTTCCGGGGACGCGTGTAATCAAAGCCAAGCCGGTCGCCATAAAGGCCAAGCCTCCGAATAAGACTGTAAAAGCCAAGGTAAAGCCCCCCGCACCAACAATGCAGGCGGCGAAGGAGAAGCAGGTAGCCGCGACTACGAGGCCCAAGCCGGTCAAGAAGTCAGCAAGCAAGAAGCCCGCTCCCACGAAGGAGGCGGAGATCGCCTCCCCAAAGAACACCCTTCCCGCGGAAAAGAAGAAGTTCTCCGCCATCGCCAGCAAGGCCAAGTCAACCCGATTGGCAGCCAAGAAAGCGCCTAAAGCGCCGCACGTTTCGCAAGCAAAACTCATCCGAGCTTCCGGCAAAGGCTCGGGGGGCGTATAGCTCAAACACGCTAAACGACAATTTCCCCTGCCGGTTTGCGTGGATTGTTGATTCGATTGCGTTCGAATCCATCAAGCTACACTGGCTTCCGCTGAAGTTGTGCAGTCTACCCAAGTGACCCATTGAAGAAGCAGGCGGCAGTCATCGAAGCCGCCTCACTTCGTGGGTGATGCCGTCTTCACCGGAAGATTGAGCAGGCGACGCAGCGCATCGATATCCGGGCGAACAATGCCCAAGCCCCCTGGCACTTCATTTTGGCGTTCCCAGCCTTGCAGCAGGGCTTCGACTATCTCTCTGCCGACCGGATCGGCAACCGCCTGCAATGGAGTGCGCCCGCCCAGGGCGGGAACCTTGGTGCGAACCCATCCTTCGACCTGCTTCTGGACCTCCGCTTCTAGTTGGCGTCGGATTTCGGGATCGCGCATCAGGGCGTCCTGATCTTTCTCCTCAACGGCGCCGCGCTGGGCCTTCCTGTGCTTCGCCTGCTTCATCATCTGCTCCGGTGTCTCCGTCTCCGTGCCGACGTGTGTAGCCTGCGAGCCAAGGCGCCGCTCAATCTCTTCCCGAATCCGCTTGGCGCGGTTGGCCGAGTTTACTTCAACCAGCAGCGTCTTTCCGAATATCTTCAGATGGCCCAGTACGGTGCTCTCCCAGGTTGGGTGAATCTTGTTTCCTTGCTTGAGCCAGGCAAATTCGATACTTTTCAGCGAGCCGTCTGGAGTTCGCTCCGCCTCTTCCAGCAATGCCTCCTTGTCCACACCCCAAGCCAGGGACGCAAGTGCGTTGAAGCTCGACTGCGCAGATTGGGTGTTGAAATGGAGCTTGTGAGAGAGAAATTGCTCTCCATCGGTATTGTGCAACTTCGGCGGCTTGGTCAGGGCATCGCGAATACCGAGGTAGACGGTGCGAATCGTATCGGCATACCGCGTCAGGTCGGCGGCGGCAAGCTTCCGATTCTGTCTTTTGATCTTGCGCTGCAACTCCGTCCGCAGCTTGATGATCTCAACCTTCCTGTCGGGAGGGATGGGAAGTGGCGCCAACCTGCCCAACGTGGCAACTTCGGGCAAGATCCAAAGCTGTGCATAGAGCACGTCGCCGGATCGCATCATCTCGCTTCCTGAGTGTTCCTCGATCTCGGCTTCCTCGCCGATCAAGAGGTCGCGCAGCACCGCGCCCCGCCCAGGATGGACGCGGACAATCTCATAGAAACTGACCGGCCGGGCGATGGACTGTTCCAGAATCAAATGCTCCAGGACGGGAAGACGGGTTGCCGCTTTCTTCAAATATGCCTGAACAACAACGCCGCCCTGCGGCTTCTGCGCACTTCGTCGGAGTGGCCTTTCCGGGTCCCACTCAAACAGAACATACGGACTGAAGATGCTGACTTCATGCGGCATTTCGTTCAAGGGGGCGGGGTCATCTTCCTGATTGAAGTCTGCCCATGCATCGAGAGCGGCGTCTGCGAAGTCGCGCTTCATAACCCGCATTAAATCCGCCGTGAGGTGATCGGAAGCGTCGCGCTGCCTGCTCCATGGAGTGTCAAGCGTCTCTGGGCCAGGGAAAGCATCGGTGGTATTCGATAGACAGCACTGCTTGTACTTCTTGCCGCTGCCACAGGGACATGGGTCGTTTCTGCCGACCTTCTCGCAAGGATGAGAACGCATACCGCCAGCATATCGCGACGAACCTTTTCGAGGGTAGATCGGGAAACCTGACTGAGCGCTCCGGCCAGGGAGGCACATCCGCTCATGGCAGCCCATGCGGATTCCAAAGGTAAAACGGCTGAGATCCCTTGCGCCGCTGAATGCGCCGGTTTCCTTAGCCACAGAGAATCCGGTCCGGCTGTTTTAGAATCTTCAATGGTATTGCCCTGGCTCTTTCCATCCGTCCGGGGGAATATGTTCGCGCGCTAGCAGAATCACGGCGGCTCGTGATTTAAGGAGTTACGCACCATGGAGGCTCCAAGTCTGACCAAGCTCGAAGAGCGCGTCTACCGCGCGGCAGAGGCAGCCCTGGTCCACCAGCACTACGTCAGCGCCATCGACGTACTGTGCGGGATGGGACTCCTGGCATCCTCCGCCGTCGACTCTTGGCGCAAGGGTCGCGTCGAGTTTCTGGAGTCGGAGATCCAGGGAAGCCCGAACAAGATCTCTTCGTCCATAGCGATCTTCCAGCGGTGGGCGCAAGAAAAGGGCCTCAAGCCAAGTGAAGCCGAATACGTGCGGCATGCCCGGTCCGGAACCGTCCCTTTGCAATTCTCCAAGAGCGGGGATCCCCAAATCGAGAAGGTCTTCCGTACGCATTACGTTTCGCCCGCGCTCTCGGAGCGAAAGGTGCAGAAGCTCCAGGAGAAACTCGAAAAGGCTCCGCAGCCGGTTGTGTTTCTGAACTTGCGCGAAGCGGAATGCTCGGAATGCGGGGCAGAGATCCCCCAGGATTCCATGCTCTTGATGGAAGCGGACCAACCGCTTTGCCTTCACTGTGCGCGCCTCGACGGTCTGGAGTTTCTTCCTGCAGGCGACACAGCTTTGACGCGGCGGGCCACCAAGTACAGCAAGCGGGCCGCAGTTGTGGTGCGTTTCAGCCGGGCCCGTAAGCGCTACGAGCGGCAAGGCATCCTGGTGGAAGAGACCGCGCTGAAGAAGGCCGAGCAGGACTGCGTTCAGGATGCCGGCGAGCGGTCAGCAGCGCGGGTACGTGCCGCTGTGCAGCGTGCCGAACAGGACCGCAAACTGGTTGCGCGGATGCCTTACGCACTCTCCTAGCGGCTGCGACCGAGTGAGCGGGTGAAGCAATTGCAATAGAAGGCTTCTCCTTTCCTTTACCACCAGCTATCGCAGGATCGAGATCGAATAGGTCAGCAGCAGCATCGCGGTCAGCTTCTGGAAGGTCTCGTAGTGGTTTCGCCCTGGCACGTGCGCCCGTACGGCCTTCGCGATTCTCTCCCACGTGGTTTCGTACTTCTGAGCAGGGCGCAGCCCGAGCAGCGAACAGAAGTCCTCCAAGGCACGGAAGGGCTTGCCACTCTCGTCCACGTCGAAGCGATGCACCACGAGGACGTTGCCATCTTCGGAGAGTTCCGTCTTGGCAGTGGGGAGCACCTTCGCCACGACCTGCATACACATGTGCTCGTTGGCCGTTGCGAACGGAAGCCGCGAAGACGAGCCCTTGACGATGTGCCGGTGGGTCAGCAGAGTTGCCTTGGAATGCCGCCCCAGTCCAGTCTTCTTCTGCTTCTCTGTGTCGAGGAATTTCGGCAGGACACCGGAGACGCCGCTCCTCGCGTGCTCCCGCACAAGCTGCGAAAACGCCTCCTCGGAGTTGTCGCCCTTCAGTAGTTCCGCGACCTCGACTGGCTTGGCTGGCTCGTCCAGCACCGCGCCCGGAGGGGCAACCTTTAGCCTTCCCACCATGTTGCGGCCAATGACCGAGAGCATGGCAACGGGGCTGGCACCGATGTGCGGCCCGAACTCCTCCTGCAAAACTTGCAGCAGGTAGCCTTCCGGCAGGTTCATGCGGAAGATGGGGTGGAGTTCATCGTCCCACGGATAGGACTCGGTGCGGACGGGCATCGTCAACGAGACAAGGTTCTTAGGCGAGGCATCCGGCGTGTAGGCCATTACGCTGCGGAAGTCGCCGACCTGCTCCAGAACCCCTACCTGCTTGTCGAGGACGTGGACATTCAGCTTCATGCTCCACCCCGCTCACGCCGCAGTTCATCGAGGGCGTGGCATGGTTCTCCTAACTTCCTAACCGCTTGACGGTTGGAAGGGCATTACCTTGCGGTTGGTTTAATTCCGGTTTTCTCTTTCCGCAGTCTGCTTAAGCGAATCGGCTCCGAGGTTGAAACCTCGGGGCCGATTGCTTTTATGGAGGGGCGGATGGCAGCCCCCGCCCATTTCCTCGACTAGAAACTGCCGGAGGCGATTCTGTCGTACCCCTCCCGGCTAAGGTTTGAGCCGCCGACGATCTAATCAGAGAGCCATGTCCTCGGCACTGCGGGAGTCCGACCAGGTTTACCGAATCTGGTCCCAACAGGCGTCCGGCCAGACTCGACAGTGACACTTCTTCTGATCGAGAAAACCCTTATGCAGCAGAAGGAAGCTGAGGTTTCTCTGCGTTGTGTTCGGGTAACTGATCGAGCAGGACCACATTGAACAGCGAGTTGTGTACCTGGATACGACCGTTGTTGTTGTAGTCGATGAGGCCGAGTGCGCGAAAGCGATTCATGAACAAGCTGACGCGAGATCGTGTGGTGCCGATCAGCTCGGCAAGGGTCTCTTGCGTAATCGAAGGAATGAAGGTCTCCCGCTCTCCCGGCTTGCCGAACTCCGCCATAAGCAAAAGGATACGCGCCAACCGCTTTTCGCTGGAGTTGAAGAGCTGGTCCACCAGGTCGGCCTGGGTGCGCAAGCTACGCTCCAGCAGAAACTCCAGGAACAGGTCGGAGAACTCATGCTCCTGGTGCATGACATGGGTCATCTCCTCCCTCGTAATCTCGAGAGTTGTGCAGTTATTGAGGGCGGTGGCCGTGGTCAAACGCAGCCCAGGCACGCAGACCAGCGCCGACTCGCCAACAAAGTCACCGGAAGAGAGCAGTGTGATGGTGGCCTCTTTGCCGCTGTACGAAACCACGGTTAGCTTAACCCGCCCATGCTGAAGATAAAAGACGGAGTCTGCCAGGTCCCCCAGGGTGAAGAGGTTCTCCTTCTCCTTGAATTCGACGATTCGTCGGCCAAGACCGGCGTGGGAGAGGAAAGCGACAAGGTCGAATGCGGAGTTGCTCGTATTGGTCGTCAGCATGTATCTCCTTCGATGTATCCCGAAAGCGGAATCTGGATTACAGGGATCGACCCAAAAGGCCATCACAGTTTCTTCAAGGGGAAAGGGGCATCCCGCACAGTCTGAGTGCAACTCAGGCCCCGAGTCGCTTCCCTGGAGAAAGGCCGCAACTTTCGGGACGTGCTTCGGACACTACAGGCCCTTTACCTAAGTGCCTTGTCTATGGTTGCCTAGATTCAAAAACATTGTCCGTTCTGTTTTGCTCAACGCTTAGTAACTTCGCGGATACCCGTTCCTGGCTGTCCTGCCCACCTCGGCTCTGGTGGCGAGATCGGAGTGCCCCAAGCCTGACCCCAGCGGCTGCGCCCACCCTGCACGCTGACCAGAAGCTGTGGTCGAAGCCAGTTCTGGCTCTGGTCCGCGCTCATCCGTGCCAGCGCTCTGCGCAGTGAGTCTTCACTGACGATCTTGCTCATCCCAAGAATCTGCGGACTAACCCTAATACTGTTCACTTA
>PLOG01000073.1 GCA_003142935.1 Acidobacteriaceae bacterium | reverse complement strand
GGCACATCCCTGACAGATTGAACCGGAGACCTACCTGACACTGCACAAGCCTGGATACATTTGATAGAACTCCCATGTGTTTATTGTGCACTTTGGGGGGTAATTATCGGCAAAGGGAAAAGGCTGGAACGTAGGGACTCGAAAAGCGATGGAGTAATTTTCTGTCCTGCACTTTCCGTAGCTGTTCAAGAGCAGGAATCGCGGGAACGAAGACAAGGAGAGCCCTGAGCCGGTCACCGATTTGTCATCATTATAGTTAATTGACAATCGATGCAATAATGTCACTATACGTGTAGATGACATTATGAAAACTCCTACCTCCAGCCCTCGCTCCTTCAACGCCAAAATCAATGAAAACGGCCGCATCGTCATCCCCATGGCTGTCCGCCAGCAGTTGGGCCTCAAGCCAGGAGAGGCCGTAATCATGAAGATCGACGACGGCGTCCTGCAGCTTGAGTCCCACCACGCCCACATCCGCAGAATTCAGCAGGAGTTCAGCAAGCCCACAGAGCCAGGCCAAATGCTAGCCTCCGAACAGCTCATCGAAGACCGCCAGGAAGAGGCAACCCGGGAAATGGAGGAGTGGCTTGGGTAAGCCCATCGTCCTCGACGCATCCGCCGTACTCGCCGTTCTCTTCAACGAACCGGGCGCTGGCAAGGTCATCGACCTGCTGCCTGGCAGCTTGGTCAGCACCGTAAGCCTGGCCGAGACCCACAGCCGCCTGCTCATGGACGGCCGACCCGCCGCCCTGGCCTGGGACCGTGTTCTAAGTATGGGCTTTGAAGCCGTATTCTTCAGCAACGAACACGCCCGCCTTGCCGGCGAACTCATCGGAAAGACCGGCTCGGGCCTCTCCCTCGGCGAACGCGCCTGTCTTGCCCTCGCCATCGAGCGCAATGGTACCGTCTACACCACCAGCCGTGCCTGGAAAAACCTGCCCGGCATGGCGGCAAACCTGGATGTAGTCGTAATTGCCTGATCGGCTAGACGGCGGCCACTCCGCAGCCTACCGAAGTGGAAGCAAGTGTGGTGAGTCAGAAGTTCGTGGCATAAATCGGACAACCGAACCGCAGATCTTTCGACTTCGATTGGCGCAAAAAGCGCGCCAATCTTCGCTCAAGATGACAGTCGTTTTGATATGAATTTCTGGGACAAGACACGAGGAGCCTCTTTTTCTAGCGGCCCATCTTGTGTTTGTTGGCATTTATGGCCGCCCGGGTCTCACGGTCGGCCTCACGACGCTTTTCCGTCTCGCGTTTATCCCAGTCCTGCTTGCCCTTGGCGACCGCCAACTCGCATTTCACCCGTCCGTTACGGAAATAAAGCCGCGTGGGAATGAGCGTGTGCCCCTTGATCTGCGTCTTCTGGAGTAGCTTGCGAACCTCATCCCGATGCAGCAGCAGTTTGCGGGTGCGGGTGGCGTCATGGTTGGCGATGTTCCCGTGAGAATAAGGACCGATATGCACGTTGAGCAGAAACGCTTCGCCATTCTGAATGAGTCCGTAGGAGTCCTTCAGGTTGGCCTGGCCCTCGCGGATGGACTTTACCTCGGTGCCGCGCAGCGCCACGCCTGCTTCAAACTTCTCCAACAGAAAGTAGTTGTGGCTGGCCATGCGATTGTGCGCAGCATCGCGCTCTCCGCTGGCCACGGGGTCGCGCGGCTTCGCGGGCTTTTTCGGCCCGTCGGCGTCTTTGGCGACAATCTGGTGGCTGGTTTGGCGCGGCATAGCGAAACATCCTCGAATCTTCATCCTAGCATTGGCGATGCTTTTGTCCGCGCTACTGTGGGGCTTTGCTAAAATGAGGCAGCGTTGGTCGAAGAGAATCGCCGTCAAAGATTGTGTAAGGTTGTGCGTCCGGGGCAGCCAAGGCCGCCCGCAAGAACCCGCCGGTGAATCAAAGCCGGCCAAGACGCCTGGGAGTTCGATGAACCGCCGCGCTCACACCCCGGGTGCACCCGGATCAGTTCCTTCTAGTGCGCTCTTCCGGATTGCGCTCATTGCCGCCCTGGCTGCCTTTGGCCTCGCCGGGGCGGGACTTCACGCCCAATCCGCCAGTTCCCTCTTCAAAAGCGGCCAGAACGCTGAAGCCCGCCAGAACTACGACGCCGCCTTCGACTTCTTCCAGAAGGCCAACGCCAAAAACCCAAAAGACCTCAGCTACCGCACCGCCCTCTACCGGGTGCGCCAAACTGCCTCCTCCGTACACGTCACCCAGGGGCGAAAGCTGCTCCGGTCCGGCGACGAACAGGGCGCGCTGGCTGAGTTCCTCCATGCCGCCGAAATCGATCCCGGCAATGAAGCCGCGCAGCAGGAGATCGCGCAAATCCGCCGGAAAAATGGCCTGACCCCGGTCGCGCCCGAGGTCGCCCTGGCGGAGCCCGCGGGTGAGCAGCAGCAAATCGACTCGATCAGCCCCCCGGTCGACCTCAAACCGGTCTCCAATGAGCCGCTCACCCTGCACATGACTGAAGACGCCAAGGTCATCTACCAGGCTGTCGGCAAGGCCGCCGGCGTCAACGTGCTCTTCGACCCCGACTACAACTCCAAGCGCATCCAGGTGGACCTGAACAACGTTTCGCTGCTCGATGCATTGCGCATTGTGGGCACCATGTCCGACACCTTCTGGCGTCCCGTCACCTCCAACACCATCTTTGTCGCCCAGAACACCCGCATCAAGCGCACTGAACTGGACGAGCAGGCCGTCCAGACCTTCTACCTGAGCAACGCCTGGCAGCCCAACGACCTCAACGACGTGCAGACTGCCCTGCGCAACGTGCTCACCAGCGCAAAAATCTACGGCGTGGCCAGCCAGAATGCCATCGTCATGCGCGGAACGCCGGACGAGCTGTTGCTCGCCCAAAAGCTGATCAACGACCTCGACAAGGCCCGCGCCGAAGTCGTTGTCGACATCGCCGTCCTCGAGGTCAGCAAGAACTGGGAGCGGACTCTCGGAATTGCCTGGCCAAGTAGCATCGGCGTCGCCTTGCAGCCACCCACCTCCTCGGGCAGCACCTCCTGCCCAACCGGCAGCACCAACTGCACGGCGACCACCGGCACCTCTCCCACGCTCTACAATCTGGCCCACCTCAACGCCAACGATTTTGCCGTCACCGTTGGCTCGGCAACCTTGAATTTGCTGTTGAGCGACTCGAATACAAAGGTGCTGCAGAGCCCGCGCATCCGCGCCACCGGCGATCAGAAGGCGAGCATGAAAATCGGTTCGCGCATTCCTATCGCCACCGGCTCCTATCAGACCGGCGCAGCCACCGCCGTCGTCAGCTCGCTGGTCAATACGCAGTTCCAATACCAGGACGTCGGCGTCAATATCGAGATGACGCCCACCGTCCACTTCGACCACGATGTGACGCTGAAAATCAAGATCGAGGTCACCTCGCAAAGTGGTTCCGTCACCATCAGCGGCGTCACCGAGCCCATCCTCAGCCAGCGCAGCGTCGATCACGTCATCCGTCTGCGCGAGGGCGAGGCCAGCATCCTGGGCGGCATTCAGAACAAGCAGGAGTCGCTGATCAAGACCGGCATTCCCGGGCTGAGTCAGATTCCCGGCCTTTCCTACCTCTTCGGCTCCAAGGATCACACCATTCAGGACGATGAGCTGGTCTTTCTGGTGGTGCCGCACGTGGTTCGTTCGCAATCGCTGGAGCAGGTGAATCTGCGCACCGTAGACACTGGAGCCGGCACGGCCATTGAGTTACGCCACACTCCGGCTGAGGGTCCCAGCTCGAATCCGGACTCGAATCCAGCTTCCAGCCCGGCTCTCCCTCCGCACCCATCTTCCGGCGCCCAGCCCAATTTTGGCACGGTCCCCGGCCAAAGCGCGCTGGCCGCTGCCCCGGCCGCGTTGGAGCAGTTACACCAGGCCGCGGAGACCACCGGGAACTCCGCCCCGGCCAAGCCTCCGGCATCTACGCCGCAACCTCCCGGCGTGAACTTTTCGCTTACTCCGCAGCCCGCCCCGGTGGCTCCCGGCGCTGCCTTCCAGGTCTCCGTGGTGCTGACCGGAGGAAAGGATATCGCTTCCGTTCCCTTGCAGATTTCCTACGATCCGGCCACGCTATCCCTGCTCAATGTGGACAAAGGTGACTTTTTGGGCCGCAACGGGCAGGCAGTGGCGCTGGTGCATCGCGACGACGGACCCGGTTCCATCAACATCAATGCTTCGCTTCCGCCGGGAGCGGCCGGCGTGAACGGGGCCGGTGTGGTCTGCGTGCTTTCATTCCAGGCCAAGGCTTCCGGAAACAGCGTCATCGCCATTACCCGGCCAGGCGCAGTCAACAGTTCACAACAGCAGTTGCCGGCCCAGGGCGCTCGCGTCAACGTTCAGGTGAAGTAAGCCGATGAGGGGCCTATCATGAAGGAAGCTCGGCCAATCCGGAACGCCCGCCCCGGAGAGCGGGGTCTCACACTGGTCGAGTTGATTGTGACCGTGGCGATTCTCTCCATCCTCGCCTCGGCCGCGTTGCCCATCGCCCGCTTCCAGGTCAAGCGCCAGAACGAGCGCTACCTGCGCTACGATCTATGGATGATGCGCGATGCCATTGACCATTACAAGGACGCGGCCGACAGGAACGCCTTCCAGACCAAGGTCGACAGCCAGGGTTATCCGCCCGACCTGGAGACGCTGGTTAACGGCGTGGAGGTTCAGACAAAGAAGGTGAAGTTTTTGCGCCGCATTCCCGTGGACCCCATGACCGGCAAGGCGGAGTGGGGCTTGCGCTCGATGAAGGACGATCCCACTTCGACCTCCTTCAGCGGGGACAGCGTCTTCGATGTGTACTCCAAATCCACGGGCACGGCCCTGGACGGGACCAAGTATTCTGACTGGTAGCCACAGATTGGCAGTAGAGGATTCAGTGAGCAGGATTCGCAAACAAGACGCGGGCTTTACGCTCATCGAGCTGATGATCGTGATGGCCATCATCGGCGTGCTGGCCGTGATTGCCGTCCCCAAATTCACGACTGCCATCAAGATGGCCCGGGAATCCGTGCTCAAGGAAGACCTGCACGTGATGCGGGCAGCCATCGACTCCTACACCATGGACAAGCAGAAGGCCCCGCAATCGCTTGACGATCTCGTCACCGACGGCTACCTCAAAGTCGTCCCTGAAGATCCCATGACCCACGGCAAAGACACCTGGGTCACCAATACCAGCGACAACATGTACTCGCTGGACGAAACCGAGCCCGGCATCGACGATGTCCACTCCGGCTCCGAGGATACCGGCTCCGACGGCCAGCCGTACTCTTCCTGGTAGTCCCGCAGGGGACCCTTGGCGCGCCGTTTCTGAAGCGGGTACTCGTGATGGCAGAGTAAGCGCTCCGCCCAGCCGTAAATCTCCGTGCGACCGCAACCGACGAACCGCACACTCTCCGAGACGGCAAGAAACGCCTCGATCTCAACCAAACTCAACTTCTCTGCTCCAAGCACGCTGATCATCCATCCTCAGCTTGCCCGTCCCAACTCCTTCAGGCTCATCTTGCGTTGGAATCAACTTCCCCGCTCAGGCTCATCTTGCGTTGGACAAGAGTGACCTTGACATCAGGTCGCCAAGGGTGTCTACTGGCGTGTTGGTTGTGGTGAAGGAGTTCACCCTTAACCGCTGTCCACTCCAATAGGCCGGACAGATGATAACTCCTGACAGGGAATCCTGTTGCGGAGCTGTGTCCCGGCCGAGTTCCCTGAATGACAATTTAGGAGTTGGTGCTCATGGCAAACACTTGGGCTCTGTCTGCGCTTTGGGTGGGTCTGGCCCTGGCTGCGACGCTGCTGGCGATCTGGTTCAAGATTTCAACGGCGCTTTCTGAGATTGTGGTGGGCACGGTGGCCCAACTGGTCATCGGCGTCTTTCTAACCGGGTTCTTCGGTTTTGCGCAGGGGGGCCTGGCCGGGAATACGCAGTGGATCACGTTCTTAGCGGGAACGGGCGCCATCGTGCTGACGTTTCTTGCCGGCGCGGAACTCGATCCAGTGATCTTCAAAACCAAGTGGAAAGAAGCGTCCATCATCGGACTGGCTGGATTCTTCGGCCCATTTCTTGGCTGCACGGCGATTGCACATTACGTGCTGCACTGGGCCATCATGCCCAGCTGGCTTTGCGGCGTCGCGCTTTCGACGACCTCGGTAGCCGTGGTCTACGCGGTGATGCTGGAACTTGGTTTCAACGTCACGGAGTACGGGAAGGCAATTCTTGCCGCTTGCTTTATCAACGATCTTGGAACCGTGATTGCGCTGGGACTGATCTTTTCTCCATTTACCATCAAGACGCTGATTTTTGTGGTGGTTTCCGTCGTGGTCTTTGTAGTCCTGCCATTTCTCACGCCGCGGTTCTTCAAGAAATATGGCGGGCGCGTTTCCGAACTCGAAGCCAAGTACATTCTCTTTCTCCTCTTTGCCATGGGAGGACTGGCCGTGTGGGCAGGCAGTGAAGCGGTTCTTCCGGCTTACATGATCGGCATGGTGCTGGCGGGAACGGTCGGAAAAGACCATTCGCTGATTCGCCGCCTGCGTACACTTACGTTTGGGCTGCTGACACCGTTCTACTTCATCCGCGCCGGATCGTTTGTCTCGGTACCGGCACTGATGGCCGCTCCCGTGACGTTGCTCGTCCTGTTTGGCGCGAAGTCGCTGTGCAAGGCGGTCGCGGTGTATCCGGCGGTCAGGATTCACAAATATGACGGCAAGGCTGGAGCTTACTACACACTGATGATGTCAACCGGCCTCACTTTCGGCACCATCTCGGCGCTCTTTGGCCTCAATCATCAGATCATCACGCAGGCGCAGTACTCTTACATCGTGGGCACGGTCATCGCCAGCGCCGTGATTCCGACCATGATTGCGAACTCGTTCTTCCTGCCCCGCCATCTACTTCCCCGCACGCCAAAAACCAAGCAAGCAGAACAAGCAATTCAGCGGCCTGTGCCCGCAGAAGAAGGGTAAGTGAAGCATATGGGAAGCCCGGTTTTTGTTGGAATTCAAAGGATACTTGTTGCATTCGATGCGTCTCCACACGCGGAGCACGCTTTGGATGTTGCCCTTTCGATGGCGGGGGATATGAAAGCCAAACTGTTCGTCATCGCGATAATTCGACCGCCGGAACCCGCCGAGAGCGCGGAATTCCATGCGGTCCTCGATGAGGGGCGCGAGCGCTTTGAGCGCATTTTCGTCCCTCTCCATGAGCGTGCCAGGCAGAAGGATATTGAACTCGAAACGGATATCGTCCTGGGCCACCCCGCGGAACAGATTATCCATAAGGCGGACACTATCCAGGCCAGTCTCATTGTCATGGGCAAGCGCAGCCATACGATTCTTCATCGCTGGATGTTGGGCTCGAACTCGGAGCGCGTCCTCCGGTATGCGCATTGCCCGGTAATGATTGTCCATTGAAGGGAGATTCGGCGGTGAAGATCGCGAATCGAGCGAACGAAGACGCGAAGGTACACAACTGTGCATTTCCGTATGGTCTGGTTCGGTAATTGCAGAGGCTAATTGATGAGGACACATCGACAACTGGTTCTCTACCAGTCAATCCTTCAGGTACTCGAGGAATCCGGCTGCCCGTTCTGCCGCTTCCTGAAGGAATACCAAACAGCTCGCCTTCAGAACCGTCCGCAAGAGAGTATTCACCGTCTGTGCAGCTTTCACACCTGGGGTCTGGCTGCCGTTCGAGACGCTCCCGCGGCAGCGCAAGTGTTTATCAAGCTGGTCGAGGATACGCCGTCACTTTCTCCGACAGAGTCGGAATGCGACGTCTGCGAGGATGTTCTTGCGGAAGAAGATCTGCGCCTCCGCGAGTTTGTTAGCTGCATCGCACGGACAGATGTATCGCATTGGCTTCGAGGGTCGGCCGTACTTTGCATCCCACACGGGACAAAGCTCCGCAGGCTGGTCCAGCCTGCGTTTGCTGCCCGAATCGACGCTATCATCCAGAACTGCCGCCAGCAGTTGGCGCAAGAGCTGCGACATCTGCGCGACGACCCGGAGCCGGACAGGACCGGCTGGGGCGCAATTGGGCGGGCCGCCGAGTTTCTTGTTTCGCAACGTGGTCTACATACCTAAGGGAGGAAGTATGTTGAGTGCCGGAAAGGCAGTGAAGGTTTGTATCTATCTGAGCGAGGGATCGAAGCATCATGGAGTCCCAACCTATTCGAGTGTTCTTGACTTCCTTTTTTACAGGGGCATCTCAGGCGCAACTGTTCTGAAGGGGATAGCCGGATTTGGCGCGGATCACCACATGCACAGCGCCAGCGTCGTTGAAATCTCGGACCATCTGCCGCTCAAAATTGAATTCATCGAGTCTCGTGAAAAGGTCAATGAGCTTCTCGGGAAACTGGAAGAACTCGTAGGGACAGGGATGATTGAAGTTCAGGAGACCACGGTGGCAAAACCCGCCCAGGTCACGAAGCAAAAGAAACCAGTCCCTCCCGCGCACGTGAAGATGGAGGGCAAAGCAAAGATGATGCGAATCTACATCGGCGAAGCGGACCGCTGGAAGGACAAGCCTCTTTACAATGCACTCGTTGAAGCCATGCGGGCTAACGACATCGCCGGCGTAACTGTCTATCGCGGCATCCTCGGCTATGGCGCACACCGTCGAATGCACAAGGACAAGACCCTCCACCTGTCGCACGATTGCTCCATCATGCTCTCGGCCGTTGATACCGAGGACAAACTCCGATCCTTTCTGCCTCTGGTCGAGCAGATGGTCGAAGAAGGTTTGGTTGTCTTCTCAGATGTGGATATCATCAAGTACTCCTACCGCGCTATGGATGTTGATCGGCTAGAGCCGCAATCGGGGAGCGCTTCTAAAGAACCGGAGGCCCAACAGTGAAAGACCAATTCCAAGCACGCATGTTAAGAATTCATTTCGGTGAAGGCGACAAATGGCAGGGCAAACCCCTGCACGAGGCGATTGTGGCCAAATGCATGGAACTCGGGATGGCCGGCGCCACTGTGTATCGGGGGATCGAAGGGTACGGCGCCAGCACCAGAATTCATCATTCCAGTCATTGGACGTTCTCCAAGGATGCGCCCATCATGCTGACCATCATCGACCGCGAGGAACAGATCGAGAAGCTGATTCCTCACCTTGACGTCATGGTGGAAGAAGGTCTCATCGCGATCTCCCGTGTCGAGGTTATTCGATTCTCGCGGAATTCAACGAACGAACCGGCGAAAGTCTAACAGAACCCAGATGGAGATGATGGCTCGCTCCGCGATGAAGGAATATAACAACAGTTCGGTAGTGCAAAATTACGGCAGTCTTCCGGCTGAGACATCCGTGTGTATGGACGGCGCCTCCCGTCTGTTGCGACTCGGCAGGCTGGCCCAGGAGCTTGGGGCTCAATCTGTCGCCGAGGAAGCATGCGATCTCGCAGCGCGGGTTTCCGAAGGACGTTTCTATGTAGCTTGTGTCGGTCAGTTTAAGCGCGGCAAATCCACCCTGCTCAACGCTTTGGTGGGCCACGCAGTTCTTCCTGCCGGGTTTGTTCCGGTCACGGCGGTGCCTACCGTGATTCGGTTCGGCGACGAACTTCACGCACGCGTTCGAATGCGAGACGGGGTCTGGCAAGACATTGCCATGCTCGACTTGAAGCAATACGTGACGGAAGAACTAAACCCCGAAAACACAAAGGCCGTAGACGGCGCGGAAGTATTTGTGCCCAGCCCTTTGTTGTCCTCCGGCATGTGTTTTGTGGATACGCCGGGTTTGGGCTCGGTCTTCACTGGAAATACGGCAACCACGCAGGCGTTCATTCCTCACATTGATGCAGCATTGGTTGTGGTCGGAGCCGATCCTCCAATTGCGGGCGAAGAGTTGACGCTGGTGGAAGCGGTTGGCAAAGAAGTTCAGGATTTAATCCTGGTGATCAACAAAGCCGACCGCACCACCGATCCGGAGCGTGCAGCGGCGGCTAAGTTCACGCGCGAAATTCTAGAAAAGCGGCTGCATCGCCCGATGGGTGAGGTCTTTGAGGTGAGTGCCGCCGAGCGGATGGAGAGCCGCGGTCCGTTACGGGATTGGGAAAAGCTGCTGGCGAAACTGCAGCACCTCGTCGATGACTCGGGCAGAAATCTCGTCCGCGCCGCTTGCGACCGGGGCCTCCAGCGCTTAAGCGAGCAATTGCTGGCTATCATCGGTGAGGACCGAGATGCGCTCCAGCGGCCCATCGAAGAATCCGAACGCCGCATCGAGCTCATGAGGGAAACCATCAACGAAGCTGAGCGCTCCATGCGCGAGCTGGATTACCTCTTTATGGCGGAGCTGCACCGGATTTCGGACCTCTTCGGTGAAAGGCACAAGCGGTTCTTCGCTTCCGCGTGTGCGGAATCTGAAACAGAATTTGGTGAGGAGTTGCCATCCGTGCCCTTCGGCTTTGGCCCGCACTATCGGCGCCGAGTGATGCAACTCGCCCAGGAGATCTCGCGCCGCAGGGTAATGCCTTGGCTCAAATCTGAGCAGGAAGAGGGCGAGCGCCAATATCGCGCCGTGGCCTATCGATTTGTGGAGATGGGAAACAATTTTCTGAAAAAGCTGGTAGATGCGGGCCTTGGCGAACTGACGCGGATGCCCCATGCGCTCGATCCTGAGAAGGGCTTCCGCATACGTTCCAGGTTCATTTTCGAGGACTTCATCGGAACTGCCCAACCACCCTCGCCGCTGCGCTGGCTCGCTGACGTCTTTTTGCCCCTTGTGGGTGCACGCAAAGTAATCACAAACGAAGCTCGCGAGTTTCTGCAATATCTTTTGGAAATTAACAGCGCGCGCGTACAAAACGATGTTCTTAATCGCATTCAGGAAAGCCGGGATCGCTTGCAGGTCGAGATCCGTAAACTGCTGCATGAAATCAGCCGCATTGCCGAACAGGCACTTGACCGGGCGCGGAAAGTCAAAGAAGAAGGAACTCATGCCGTACAGTCGGCAATTGAACGGCTCAACCGATTGGAACAAGACGTTTCGGCGCTCGTGTAATCGCTTTCGCGCAATTCCGGCACGTCACCAGAAAAGCAACCCCGGTTAAGCGATTCCGAAGCAAAAGGCCCAGAACCGATGCCATCAGCTTCCGCCCAACGCGACCCGTCTAGTGAGTATCTGAGTTGCATTGAGCGTGAGGAGGAACTGGGCCAGCTCCGAAAGCAGGCCGATGCACGCAAGTCGATGCTGGTCTTCGGGCCGGAAGGGGTCGGGAAATCGCGCCTGCTGCAGGCATTCGTCGGGAAACATCCCGTTGCACTCTACATCCCCCAGATGCGAACTCCACGTGAATTTCTACTTGCATTGCTCAAGGCACTCCATGCGGCAGACGAGGCAATAAGGGTACCTGGAAACCTTGCAGGGCTCTCCACATCCTCATTGAAGGGCGTCGTGCACCGGGCGCTTGATACGCAGCTCTTCCTGCTGATTCTCGATCATCTCGACGCACCCTCCCGTGTTCTAACGGGGATGATCAAGGATCTTCACTATTACGGGCGTACCCCCGTGATTTTTGCATCGCGATCTCCGCATATGGAGCATATCGGCGCACTTGGTCCACTGTGCGCCAGCAAGTCGGAGCGCCTGGAACTGAAGAACTGGCCGTTCCAGATTGCACTGGAATTCGCGCAACGCAATGCAGAGAGAACCCAACTCCGGGCTTCTAACCTGGAGACAGTACTGCCCTCGCTTGTCGAGTGGAGTGACGGAAATCCTGGCGCCATCCTCTGCATGTTGAAAATGGCTCAACTCCCACAGTACAGAGCAGGCGACCAGATCAAGGCGCACATCCTCTACGTTGACTTTCGCATGGGCCGTAAATAGCAAAGAATTTGCAGATAAGGCTCCCACCTGTTTGCCCAACGATTCCGCACGTTTGCATCGGGCGAGGAAGCCTGCAGGCGGGTCTTGCGGGGCCGGCACCAACGGTTTCAGCCTTCTCGGAAAGGAAACCACAGACGCAGTTTTGTCGTTTTTAAATCCACGGCGAGCACACGCCAAAGTGGTCCATAGACTGTTGTCTATGGACCTACGGGAATCGAAATGAACATGGACTGAAAGCGGACGGCTTGCGAACACGGGCTTCATGCCCCTTTTTGACCAGCCTAAGAGATCGGTACGCTTATACAGCAAGCCGCTTCCCTGCGATGCATTGGCATGGCTGCAGTCCGCTTGCTCAGTCTCATGGCATCGGGGAGTAGCCTGCAGTAGAATGGCACCGTCTCAGGAACCGGGAAATCCGAGCCACGAAAAGTTCTCGACCGCGAGATTGCGCGCGGAAAGTCAAATGCGATTTCACGGATCGAATCTTGAGAAGAAAAGGATGGTTGAAATGAGACTTTCAGTTCGCGCACTTGCGTTCCCCGCGATTGTCATGCCGGCGTTACTGGCGGGGTTCATGGTTCCAGCCGCCCGTGCCCAGGCTGTCACCGAGATTGGCGGGGAGAAGATCGTCACCCTCAAACGCGCCGCCGTGAGCACGGCCAAGCCGGAGTTCACCAGCGTCACGCTTGCACCGGGACGCGGGATGGAACTTATCCAGATCACCGCCAACTTCCCCGGCAAGGGCGAAGTGAATGTCCTTGCGTCGCCGGATCTTGAAGGCGCGAAGAAGATGCTGGACGTCGAAGACGATGCATTCGGCGATTTCGGCTACCGGCTGGGCGCGGCGTTTCTGGTTCCCTATCCTAACCGCATTCGCGGCAAGCTCTCCGCGGATGGCAAGACGCTGACCACGGAGTGGGAAGGCCACGCCATTACCCTGCCGGCCAACAATATCGGCAAGCTGCCCACGGCCGAGCGTCATGCCATGCACGGGCTGATTTTGAAGGCGAAGACCGACGACATTCGCGTAACGAACACTCCAGGCGGCGAGCAGGTGACCGGTGTTATTCATGCCGGCGATTTCGGCGGCCACTGGCTGTCGAAGACCGACCTGGTGGTGACGATCACGCTCTCCGCCAATGCCGTTGACGCCTCGATCGTTGCGCACAATGTGGGCGGCGAGGCCGAGCCCATCGCCATCGGCTGGCATCCTTACTTCAATCTGCCTTCCGGCGACCGCACCCAGGTCCGGGTTCACATTCCGGGTTCGGAATTGGCTGAGGTCGATGGCTACGACAACGTCTTTCCCACAGGAAAACTGCTGCCTGTGGAGGGAACGCGGTACGACTTGCGCGCCGCTGACGGCAAGGCGTTGAACAAGGATTTTTTTGACGACAATTGGAGTCATCTCGACTGGAAGAATGGCGTGGTCACGGTGAAGGTGATTGATCCGGCTGCGCACTACGGTGTCGATATTGAGGGGCTTTCGCCCCAGATCAAGACCCTGCAAATGTATGCGCCGCCCACGGCGAAGTTTGTGGCCATCGAAGACCAGTTCAACTTCGCCGATCCCTTCGGCAAGGAGTGGGGCAAAATGGATACCGGGATGGTGACCTTGAAGCCCGGCCAGAGCACACAATGGCATATGCGGCTCAAGGTGTTTGTGCCGTAGGGGCTTCGAAAGAAAGCTATAGGGATAAGAACGGGGTGTCCGGCACGGCCTTGGCCGTGCCGCGTCCCTCCTTTCAGATAATGCTTTTGACGGGTTTAAATGAGCACATGGAGTTGCTGTTTGCCGAAGAACGCGCTGAATGAGGCAAACAACAAAGGCTTTGTATCAGGGCATACCCGCGTACGAAGCCGGCGCTCTCTTACAGCTTGTGAGTGCGCTATTCTCCCAGCCGCGACAGCCTCACTGTTTTGCCTGTATGCGCGGATTCGCGCGCGGCATCGAGGATTTGCATGACCACGATGTTGGTATCGAGTGCGGAGAGGTCGCCATTGGAAAGGATACGACCCGAGAGCACGGCATCGAGGTAGTCGAGGGAATCACTCTCAGGCGAATTGAGCCGGGGGGCCGTGATGAGCCTCTCGTCGTTGTCGTGTTCCTGGCGGAGGCGGAGCTTGTCCGGTCCTAGAGTGATGGCGTAACCGGTTGCGCCGTAGACTTCCATATCCTTGCGGCTGAAGGGCCAGTTCCACGAGGCCTGAATCACCGCCTGTGCGCGCGGATAGGCAAGCACAATGGTCGCGTCGTCGTCCACGTTGCGATAGATCTCCGGCTTGTCGTGACTCTCGACGGCCGTCACGGAGAGCGGAGTCTCGCCGTGCATGAGCCAGGTCATCAGGTCCACGCCGTAGCAGCCGAAGTCGTAAAGCGCGCCGGCGCCATTCTGCGCGGGGTCGGTGAGCCAGCTCAGGAACTCGGGCGGCACACCGATCTCCTTCGGCCCCTGGTGACCGTCGTGAACCACCACGCGGCGCACCGCGCCCAGGTTGCCGTGTTCAAGCTCGTTATAGGCGGCCCGATTGCTCGCGTACCAGGTGGTCTCGTAGTTCACAAGGACATGTATATGGTGTTGGCGCGCGGTTCGGCGGATGGCCAGCGCGTCCTCGAGTGAGATGGTGAGCGGCTTCTCCACCATCACCGATACGCCGTACTGGGCAGCGATTTCGATGGCGTGACGGTGTTCGCCAACGGATGTGTACACCAGCACCGCCTGGGGACGGCGCACCTCGATCATGTTGGCCATGCTTTTGAAGAAGAGGGTTTCAGGCAGGCTAAATTCCTTGCGGTACTTGGCGAAGAGCGCCGGGTCGGCGTCGGCAATCCCAACCAGTTGCACATTGCCGTGGCTGGGAAGAGAGCGCAGAAGGCCCTCGACGTGGCCGTGCTCCAGGCCGACGATGGCGACACGGAGCGGGGCCTCGGCCGCCAGCATGCCTGGCATGGTCAAGAGGAATGCCATCCAAAAAATATAGGGCAAGGCGCGGGAAACCGAGCAAGGTCTAAAAGAGTGGGAGATGCGCATTAGCCTGGGTTGCCTCCTGGTGCCCGATTTTACTCTGGAACACAAGAAGTAATCTTCACGGTTCCACAAGTGTGAGACGGCAGGGGCAACCGCGCCGCTTGTTCCGCCATCGCTTCCATTACTTATTGGCAGGCCAGGGAAAGTGCGGCGAGAAAGGAGTTCTGCCTGTGACGATCTCAAGACCTGTTTTATGCGCGGTAGTTCTACTTTTCTCCTCGCTCATATCGCTTTCTTTCACCTCGCCAGCTCAGGTTCAGATACCCAAAGGGGACGTCTACTTGGGCTTGAGCCGCACCGGCGCCGGCACGTTCTACTCCAACGTGGGAGAACTCAAGGGCTGGGAGGGCACGATGCACATCGAGTTGCACAAGCCCTTTATCGGAATCGAAGGCGATTTGTCCCACTATGGGCTTGGCGCCGATTCCTCCGTTACCCGAACAACCGCCTTCATCTTCGGCCCCCGGATCACGCTTGGCGCTTTGGGTCTCAAGGTTTTTGCGCACGCCATGGTTGGCGGCGAACACTCGGCCAACAGCGGAGGATCGACCGCCATCTCTTCAACCCCTCTCGCGTATGCATTAGACGGCGGTCTGGATGGGCCTATCGCGCCCTTCTTTGCGCGGCGGGTCGATGGCGATTACATCCACGCCGCCGGCAATTCGGGTGGTACGCCCGCGCGCTTCGGTACCGGACTGGTCTTCAGGTTCTAAAAGGCAGCTTTCAGCCTTCAGCTCTCAGCTTTCAGCTCCTTGATCGTAGGGATGAGTCGTTCTTTCTAAATAAGTTACACTGGCTCTCCCTCGGAGTAGGCCTTGCCGGGAAACCGCACGCTCGCTAGAGGCGGAGCCGGGCAATTGTAGCTGAAAGCTGAGAGCTGAAGGCTGAAAGCTGCCTTTTCCGTGTAATCAAGATTTCACTTTTGCCGTCAACTCAAGCGTGGAGACTGTCGCAACCCGTTTTCGCTGCCCTTGCTGCGGATACAAGACGCTGGAAGTCCCGAACGCCATGGGATTGTGTCCGGTTTGCTGGTGGGAGGACGACGGCCAGGAAGACGCTGACGCCTCTGAAGTGCGTCTTACCGTCAACGGCCAGTTGAGTCTCAACGAAGCCCGCGCCTATTATTCACAGTGCGGCGCAGCCCACCCCCGGTTTCTTCGTTACGTTCGTAAGCCCCATGTTACTGAGCAGTAACGTGCCTATTACGGTCCTTTTGCGTGGCCGTTTTGCCGCCCCGGTTTGACCCTTCCAGCAATCCCTCTTACCATGAGAAGTGACATTCTCCCAGCTACACGGAGCTGTTTCCGCCCTGAGCGGCAGCTCGAGGCGGTGGCTCGAGGCGGTGGTCTGTCGCGTGAACGGAGTTCTGTACGTCGAGATGCGCGGCTTGTTCCCTGAAACAAGGGGCTCGCAGCCGGAAAACCGCCAGAAGAAGATTTGGATCGGCGCCGCGTGCGCCTGGAAGGCAAAACGTTGAGTTCTACTGACACTATCGAAGACAACCTGCAACCAGATGCGGCTGAAGCTGCAACCGGCGCAGGGCAAGAAGATCACGCTCACGAAGCCCACGACCATGACGGCCACGATCACGAAGGCCATCAGCACGGCCCGGTCCTGAACCCCGAGTGCACCCGCGAGCTGGTGCTGGACATTCCCGCCGAAGAGGTCACCAAGGCCTACCGCAGCGTGGCTGCTAACTACCGCAAGTACGCAAAGATTCCCGGCTTCCGCGCCGGCAAGGTGCCGGAGACAGTCATCCGCCGCCGTTATGCCGCTGAGATTCGCAAGGAAGTTATCGACAGCCTGTTGCCGGAGCGGTTCAACAAAGGGGTGCACGACCTGGGCGTTAAGCCCGTGGGACAGCCGCAGGTGACGGAACTGACGGTGGAAGATGGTCAGCCTCTGCATGTGAAGGCGGCCTTCGAGTACATTCCCGATTTTTCCATCGACGGCTACCAGTCGGTCACCGTCGACAAGCCTTCCGTAGAGATCACGGAAGAGGAATATCGGCAGGAGCTTGAGCAACTGCGCGAGTCGCGCGCCACCATCGAGCCGGTGGAGGAAGATCGGCCTCTCGTGGATGGCGACTGGGCGCAGATCACCTACAAGGGCCAGATTGAAGGCGATGCCGAGGCAGCGCCCGTAGCCGGCGAAGACTCGCTGGTCGAGATCGGCGGCAAGGATACGGTAGAGGCTTTCTCCAGCGCTCTGCGCGGAGCCAAGGCTGGCCAGGAACTGAAGGCCGAGGTCATCTATCCGGCCGATTACGCCGAGCCAAAGCTGGCCGGCAAGACGGTGGCCTACGAAGTGGAAGTAAAGGCCATCAAGAAGCGGACTGTGCCCGAACTTAACGACGATTTTGCCAAGGAGATTGGCGCCTACGAGAGCCTTGCCGACCTGGAAGCGCGGGTTCGCGAGTACATGGCCACCCGCAAGCGCCGCAGCGTCGAAGGCGAAACCAAGGACCGGCTGTTCGCGGCGCTCACTGAGCGCTATCCGTTCCCGGTGCCGGAATCGCTGGTGCAGGAGCAGATTGACGCCCGGCTCGAGCGCGGATTGCGCGCGCTGGCCGCCCAGGGCATGAATCCCGAGCAGATGCGGAAGCTTGATTTTGTCCGGCTGCGCGCCGCTCAGCGGGATAGCGCCATCGCAGAAGTAAAATCAACGGTGCTGCTTGACCGCATTGCCCAGGCAGAAAACATCGCTGTCAGCGACGAAGAGCTGGATAACGAGCTGCAACTTGCGGCTCTGCAATCCCGCGAGCCGCTGGATACCCTAAAGGTGCGATTGACGCAGGATGGCGGCATGGCTAGAATTCGTGAGCAATTACGGCGAGAAAAGACAGCGTCGGCACTCTATGAGAAGCTGCCCGCGTAAGATAGTCTGACGGCTGAAAGCGTGGTGCGGTTCGGCTTGAGACAACGCCGGAACGCGCTGTTACAAAGGAAACGGGCCTGAAGCGGCCCCTAACCGGAGAAACGGGAAGAATACTCAATGGCATTGGTTCCCATGGTGGTAGAGCAGACGAGCCGGGGCGAACGCGCCTACGACATCTATTCGCGTCTGCTACGCGACAACATCATCTTTCTTGGCACGCCCATCGACGACCAGGTAGCCAATCTCATCGTGGCGCAGATGCTCTTTCTGCAGGGCGAGGACCCGGAGAAGGACGTCTCGCTCTATATCAATTCTCCCGGCGGCTCCATTACCGCCGGTCTCGCGATTTACGACACCATGCAGTTCATCAAGAACAACGTGGTTACGTACTGCATCGGCCAGGCGGCCAGCATGGGCGCGTTTCTTCTGCTGGCCGGCACCAAGGGCAAGCGCTTCGCGTTGCCCAACTCGAGAATTCTGATTCACCAGCCTTCCATGGGCGGCCTCAGCGGCCAGGCGACCGACATCGACATTCACGCGCGTGAGATTCTGCGCATCCGCGAAATCACCAACACGCTGATTGCCAAGCACACCGGCCAGCCCCTCGATCGCATTGAGCGCGACGTCGAGCGGGACTTCATTATGAACGCGCAGCAGTCAAAGGAATACGGCATCGTAGATGAAATCATCGACCGGCCGCGTACGTAGCAATTAACGCAAGAAGGCCGAAACCGCAAGAGCGGAGATAGACGGGCAAGACCAAAAGGGAGCAACACATGAAACCGCGTACGGGACCTGAAGAAGCATTGCGCTGCTCGTTCTGCCACAAATCGCAGGATGCCGTCGCCAAACTCATATCATCCCCTAGTGACTACCCGCGTGCCTAC
Source organism: Acidobacteriaceae bacterium (assembly GCA_003142935.1). GTDB lineage: Bacteria > Acidobacteriota > Terriglobia > Terriglobales > Acidobacteriaceae > Telmatobacter. The sequence continues at coordinate 488 of PLOG01000073.1, read as the reverse complement.
ATCTGCGACGAGTGCGTAGCCGTCTGCAACTCCATTCTCGAAGACGACCGCGGCGAGGCGACTCCTGCCGCAACCGCCGGCCACCTGCCCAAGCCCCAGGAAGTGAAGAGCTTTCTCGACGACTTTGTGATCGGTCAGGACCAGACCAAGAAGAAGCTCGCAGTTGCCGTCTACAACCACTACAAGCGCATCCAGATGAACAAGCTGCGCAACAACGAAGTGGAACTGACCAAGAGCAACATCCTGCTCATCGGCCCCACCGGATCGGGTAAAACGCTGCTTGCGCACACGCTGGCCAAGATGCTCGACGTTCCTTTCGCGATCGTGGATGCAACCACGCTCACCGAGGCCGGCTATGTGGGCGAGGATGTCGAGAACATCATCCTCAAGCTGCTCCAGGCCGCCGACGGCGACGTCACCCGCGCCCAGCAAGGCATCATCTATATCGACGAAATCGACAAGATCGGCCGCAAGGACGAGAACCCCTC
>PLOG01000015.1 GCA_003142935.1 Acidobacteriaceae bacterium | reverse complement strand
CTTTTGCTTGAGTTCGGCCAGAGCCGATGGCGCAGTTGCGATTGTGTTCATGACGGTGAAAAGCCTTTCCTGTTCAGCATTGAATCGCTTGAATTCAAAAAAATGCGGTTGTTCGCAATCGACCAGAGTTGCTGCTATCCCAGGTCCCAAAATCGGGACCTGGGGCACCCAGAGTTAGTACAACAACAAGCTGTCAGAGACCTAGTTCAACTGAAAATCTCCTGGCATCGCGTGGCCATCGACGAATTGATCGCACCAAAGCTTGAGGATCAAGATGCGAAAGAGCAACTCTTCGCCACGTATTTCCTTGGTTTTGATTCGAGTCATCAACTTCGGCTTGAGCGAGCGATAAAGTTCGGGAGTCCGGGTTCGCAGGAAGTTCTTGGTTGCGGTCATGGTGCGCTGTTTGAATGACGAACGCACTCCGCCGGGCTGGACTGCCTGTTCCAATAGGGCGCGCACCGCATCGGGATTCAGAATTTCGTAAAGACTGTTTGGGCGTTCGATGAGGTGCGTCCTCAAGAAGCGCTGAATTGCCGCATCCTTCTGGACAATTTGCGACCAGTTCTCGAGACTGTTTCGCGTGGCCGGGGGAATGGCCATCAACTCAGGGAACAGCGCGGCGACGGATCTCTTGTAGAACTCCCGATCGATCCGATAGTGAGCGGGCAAGACGGCGAGAAACTCCAGCAGCTCACGATCCAACCAGGGATTCCTTACGTCGATGACGGTTCTTTTGCAGTAGGCACTACGCGAGTGGTAGTGGAAGAGACGAACGGCAAAGTAGAAATAGTCGCGGCGGTCGGTGATATCCACGCAGGGGCAGGAATCAGTCAACCCTTGAATGATCTGGGCCGAGTGCTCGCGCAACTCCGGCAACCTGGAGGGATTCAAAAGGCTCTCTACGCGAAGGTGATCGCTGAGCGGGGCAATGCCCCATTGACCGAGAGCTTCTGAATCGCATTGGGGTTCGTCGGCATGGCCGAAACACTCCTCGCCGCGCAGCACATAGAGCGCGCCGAATTCCCCGCGAATGCGGCGCATGATGGAAAGCTCGCTGCTATGAGACGCGGGATCGGTGTTAAGTCCGTCGATCCTGTAGATCATCTCCCCGATGTCGCGCTGGAAATGTTCGGACTCGCGGCGCGCGAAGTGGTGATCGGCATGTAAAAAGTCAGCTACCTGGCGGGCTACGACGGTATCCGATCCGGGGACATTCTCATTTACGCCCCAGGAGACAGTGTGCAGACCATTTCCTGTAATGCGCTGCACGCAACCAGCAATGGCGCGCGAGTCGATGCCGCCGCTGAGAGGGACAAAGACTTTGTCCACATTGCGCAATTGCTTTTCGACGGACTTCAGGAGCAGGGCATCGAGGTTCTCTCTGTAATACGCCTCGCCGCGGTCAATGGCGGGGGTGCAAGGCGCATATTGGCTCGATTTGGAGCGGGTCAACCGGCCGTCGGAGATAGTGAGAATGGTGCCGGGGAGCAGGGGTTTGACGTTCTTGTAGAAGGTATGCTCGCCGACAAGACTGCTGCAGACGAGGAAGGTAACCATGGCATCGTGATCGACGGCGGCGTTGAAACCCGGCATCCGGGCCACGCCTTTTGCCTCCGGCGAAAAGTAGAACCTGCCATCCTGCATCCCGTAAAAGACCGGGCGCGATGCGTAGTAGTCATTGAAGAGCAAATACTTTTTGCGGCGTGCATCGGCTACGAATATGACGTAGGAACCATCGAGCGAGAACGGGAATCGGTCCTCTTGTTCGAGATATTTCCGGAGCAGGATTGCGGCGATTTCGTCGCCGTTTTGAGCTGCATGGCATGGCGGGTCATGGAACTCCCCGTAGAATCCAAGACTGACTCCCATTCCGGCATCCTGCGAGACGCCGCAGATCAGGGGGTCAATCCCCGGATTCACGATTACGGCAACGCCGTCTTGCGGGCAGGGAATTTGCTGCACGGAGTAGCAGTGCTCGTGCATGAGCGACTGCGTCAAGCGTGACACGACGCCGGGCTGTTGTGGCAGATCAGGCACCAAAGAGATAGAGCCCGCGATTCCTGGCATCAGAGACTCCGTTGTTCGATCATCTTGCGGAATGCATACCTATCCATACTAGATCTACGCTTCCAAATGGACCGTTAAGCGTCAATACAACAAATTGGTAACTCAACGATTTAACCCATGCTCGCGGTCAACCATCCTTCACCTGAAGCTAACTAAGTCCCCGATTCATTATCTCGTGGATGAGCCAGCGGCTCAGAAAGTTGGCCGGCATCGCGGCGCACTTTTCGCCCATCCCATTGCAAAGCGCGCACGGCTGCCCGTTTTGGGACGAGGTTCATGAGGGAAGAGCCGGCAATCTCCCGGCGGGTTGATGGCGGCGCCATGAGCGTGTTAAGGAATCTCTGAAGAAGTCTTTCTGTTACGCGGACATTCGCTCAGGGGTTCTCGATGCCTGCATAAGTAATGACCTATACGGTGATTGTTGTGCGGAGGTGACTTATCCGACCGCGGGGCAGTCCAGAAGAGTTGCAGCGTAAACGTGAGGATGCCGTCAGGCTCCTGGAGCAGGGTCTTACTCAGGCCGAGATCGCGCGCAGCCTAAAGAGAAACAAAAATGCAAGTTCAACAAAACAAGGCGTCTTCATAGAGTTCTACGGACTCCCACCCATCGGACAAAAACTAAGACGTCCTGCCCCGACCCGGCCCGGCCCAGAGGGCACCCCGGCACCCCGGCACCCTGGCGTCCAGATGGGGCCCAGTTTCATCTCCCGCGGGTCGGCGAAGCCGGTGGACGGCTAGAGGCTAGAAGCAAGTAGCCAGAGGCTAGTAGAGGCTTAGGCCTTCTACTCCTAAGTCCACATCATAAACGGCTTCGTTGGTGGCCAGGATGGTGGTGCCGAGGGGGGAGAAGGCTACGCCGACGAGGTTGGAACCGGCGAGGACGAGGGAGGCTTCGCCCTTTTCGGTGACGCGGACCAGGCCGCGGCGGCCATGGAGGCAGGCGGCCAGGTAGATGTCGCCATCTTTGGAGAGGGCGAGGCCCTGGGGACGGCCTAGTCCGCGATACCAGGCGCGGGTGTCGCCGTTGGGCTCGATGGCCCAGATGGCGTCGTTGGAGGAGAGCGAAGGGGCGGTGACGAAGACGGTTCCGGCGGGGTTGACGGCGAGGTGATAGGCGGCGGGGCTGGGCTCGAGGGTGGCGTGAACGAAGATTTGGCGCTCGGGGTTGATTTTGAAGATGGTGCCGCTGCGGTCGCCGACGAAGAGATTGCCCTGGGCGTCGAAGGCTGCGCCGGTGGCGACGCCCATGCCTTCAGCGTAGACGGTGAATTCGCCGGCGGGGTCGATGCGGTAGACGTTGCCCTCGGCGCGGGAGGTAACGAAGAGGTCGCCCTCGGGATTGAAGGCCAAGCCAGTGGCGTTGAGGAGGCCGCTGACGAAAGGCGTTCCGCGGCCGTCGGGACTGATGCGGACGACGGAGACGGGGGTCTGCTTGCCGCGCGGGCCGGAGATGGTGGCGTAGATCATGCCGGAGCCGCTGACGGCGGGGCTGGTGACGGGATGGAGTCCGTCAGAAAGCTGGCGGGCGATGCGCAGAGGCACGGTGCTGCTGGCGCCGGCGGGGTTGCGGACTTCAATGAGTCCTGTGGAGGCTTGGGCGGGGACGGCGAAGGCGAGGCGCGTGGGGCGGCTCATGAGGATCTGGGCGGGGATGTCGTCGACGAGGACGGCGGGGGCTGTGAAGGTGTCGGGACCGAGATGGAGGCCGAGGAGCTCGACTTCGCCGAGAGGCAGAGCGGCAGCGGGGACCACGTCGTCGATGCGGGGTTCGAGGAGGGCTGCGGGTTGTGCGGGAGTTCTCGGCATTTCAGAACCAAAGGCGAAGCAGAGCGGCTACTCCCCAAGCATACAGGCCGGCGGCTACATCATCGAAGACGATGCCCCAGCCCTCGGGAAGGCTTTCGAGTTGACGCGCGGGAAAGGGTTTGGTGATGTCGAAGAGGCGAAAGAGGATGAGGGCGATGAGGGCGTGGCGAAAGTCGAAGGGGCAGCCGAGGAGGGCGATGGCCTGGCCGGCAACTTCGTCGATGACGACGAATTGAGGGTCTTTGCGGCCGGAGTGGCGGGCGACGATGGTGGAGGCGGGGACGCCGGCGACGATGGAGAGGGCGATGACGGCGAGGAGGATGAGCAGCAGGGCGTGGGGCGTGGGGTGGAAGAGCCAGGCGCAGGCGGCCCAGAGGAGGACAGTGGTCACGGAGCCCCAGGTGCCGGGGCCGGGCTTGCCGTAGCCCGCGCCGAAGAATGTGGCGATGATGTATGCGCACCACTTCGTGGGGTTCTCGTTTTGGACGGGTGCATGGGGAGGTTGAGGGCTACTCGTCATCGGGGTCCCTGCGGCGGTTGTTGCCGAGTTCGCCCAGGTCTTCGAGGACTTCGGGATCGAGGATGGGAGAACTGATTTTGTAGACGCCCATGGCCCATTTGCCAAGGTCAATTTTGCGGCAGCGGTCACTGCAGAAGGGGAAGTCTTCGTCGGTCATGCGGACCAACATGCGGCAGGTGGGGCAGCGGAGAAGCTTGACGGATTTTTTCTTGGCGGGCATGAGCGATGGGCTGCGCAAGGGCAGCGGGTAAGAAATTGTGTTCTCAAAAATATGGTAACGCGCCGGGGGCGGGATTGTTGCCTGTAGAGACGATTGTCTGAGGGGTGAGTTACGCGGGGTTTGGAAAAAATGTGGCGAGTTGGCCTCCGCTGGCGCGGAGATGGCGAGTTGGCAAGTTGGCAGGTTTGTTCCGTTCGCAGGGAGTGGGTACGCGGATTTATAGGGGGCCGGAGAGGATTTTGGCGACTACGTCGTATTCGTGGGCTTCGGTGATTTGGGCTTTGTAGAAGCGGCCGGGTTCAGGGGATTCGAGGTTGCCGAAGTCGTTGATGTAGACTTTGCCGTCGATTTCCGGGGCATGGAACTGGGTGCGGCCTTCCCATAGGAGCGGGGTTTCTTCGCTTTCGCCTTCGGCGAGGAGGATAAGCTCGCGGCCGATCCATTGCTGCTTGGCGCGCTTGCTGATGGATTGCTGGAGTTTCATGAGGCGGCGCTTGCGGGACTCGATGGCGCGCTTGTTCAGCTTGCCTTCGAGGGAGAAGGCGGCGGAGCCTTCTTCGTCGGAGTAGCTGAAGACGCCTAGCCAGTCGAATCTTGCCTCCTTGATGAACTCCTCCAAGAGTTCAAGGTCGCGGAGCGACTCGCCGGGGAAGCCAACGATGAAGCTGGTGCGGAGGGCGATACCGGGGACGGCGGCGCGGACTTTTTCCAGGGTCTTCAGGAAGATTTCCGCGCCTGCGCCGCGCTTCATGGTTTTGAGAACGGCGGGAGAGGCGTGCTGGAGCGGGACATCGAGATATTTGCAGATGTTGTCGTGGCGCGCGATGGTGTCAAGGAGCTTGCCGGTGATGCGGTTGGGGTAGGCGTAGAGGAAGCGGAGCCAGCGGAGGCCTGGAATGCTAGCGAGTGCGTCGAGGAGGGTGGCGAGGCCGTCTTTGATGCCGAGATCTTCGCCGTAGCAGGTGGTGTCCTGGCCGATGAGGGTGATTTCCTGGACGCCGCGGGCGACTAGCTGCCGGGCTTCGGCGACTACGGATTCGAAGCGTCGGGAGCGGAATTTGCCGCGGAGATTGGGGATGACGCAGAAGGTGCAGGGATGGTCGCAGCCTTCGGCGATTTTGATGTAGGCGGAGGATTTGGGGGTGGTGAGGAAGCGGGGGGTGGATTCGTCGTAGAGATAGGTGGGGAGCAGGTGGGCTGCGCCTTGCCAGTCGTCGCGGTTGAAGCGGCCTTGGCGCTCGCGGTGTTCGCCTTCCGAACGTGAAGTTGTTTCGTGCTTGTGGGTGGCGGCTTGGGATTCTTTTCCGGGGCGGACGTTGGCAGCGGCGCCGGTGAGGATGTTGAAGGGCGAGGGCGGGATGGGTTCGTTCCCCGGTCCCCAAGTGCCAGGGACCGGGGGCACCCTGGCTTCGAGGCCGGCGGCTTGGAGGATGGATTCGAGTTCGCCGGTGCCGACTACGGCGTCGACTTCGGGGATGGACTTCTGGATTTCGTCACGGTAGCGCTCGACTAAGCAGCCGGCGACGATGAGCTTGCGCGCCGAGCCGGAGGTTTTGTAGCGGGCCATTTCGAGGATGGTGTCGACGGATTCCTGCTTGGCGGTGTCGATGAAGGAGCAGGTGTTGACGACCAGGATTTCGGCCTCTTCGGGGTGGGCGGTGAGGCGCGCGCCGGCGCGGTCGAGCAGGCCCATCATGACCTCGGAGTCGACGAGGTTTTTGGGGCAGCCTAAGGAGATAAAGCCCACGGTGGGGGGCGTGGGTGGGGAGTTTTTGGTCACAGTTCTATTGTACCGGGGATGGAAATGCGGCGCTGGATTCGATTACTTGCAGGTTTCTGGTGATTTCGGAAAGAATGAGATATAGTGTTTGTAGCGTTTGTAGCGTTTAGGGGAGGCACTATGCTTGCTCATAAAGAGAAGACCGGGATTCCGAATTCCGAGCCGGATCGGCCGGAGGTTCGCTATAACGCGATTCTGGCTTGCCAAGCGAAGCTGCTTGATTTTGGCCTAGTAGGGAAGACTCGACTTCTTCCGGCCAATTTGGCTGCGTTTCTTACGCATGTGCAAGAGGAGCTGGAGGCTGGCCGCCCCGTAATGATCCTGGAAGAAAACGCGGAGCTGACGACGATGAAAGCCGCGCAGATTCTAAACGTCTCACGGCAGTTTCTGGTGCAGCTATTGGAGCAGTGGCAGATTCCTTTTCACAAAGTGGGGACGCACCGGCGGGTGTATGTACGGGACTTGCTGGCCTACAAGATCAGGCGGGATGCGCGGCGGAAGACATTGGACGATCTTGCGCGTGCAGAGATGGCCGATGGGACGTACGATGCTATACCCGTGAATGGTTTGCAGCTTGAATAGCGAAGCCTCCGTGGTGCTGGATGCGTGTGTGCTGGCGCCGATGCCGTTGTGCGACACGTTACTGCGCTGCGCGGAGGAGTATGCGCTCTTTCGTCCGCTGTGGAGCGCCGAAACTTTGGTGGAAGTTCGGCGCGATTTGAAGAAATTCGGGTGCTCGGCAAGCCAGATTGAACGCAGGATGGAGTTCATGCAGAATGCCTTTCCGGAGGCTTGCATCCATCTATCCGCAATCTTGCTGGAGGCCGTTCCGGAGATTCCCGACTCTGGCGACAGGCACGTGGTTGCGGTTGCCATTCAGGCAAAAGCTCAGGCGATTGTCACCTTCAATCTTCGGCATTTTCCGCGGGTTGCTTTGGAGCCATTTGGAATTACTGTTTACTCGCCAGATAAGTTTTTGATGGGTCTCTTCGGTCGCAATCCGGATGAAATTGTGAACGTGCTGGATCAGCAGGCGAAGGCTATTGGGCAATCGAGGGAGTCTGTGTTGGAGAGGCTCAAGGCTGGGCTGCCGGAGTTTGTGGTGCTTGCTAGCGAGAGGCAGGGATGAACCGAGCGGCGATTTTGCGTTCATAGGCTGAACGGATTTGCGTCGAGAATGGGATAGGCCCGCGAGTGATAAAATCAATCAGTGCCGGGTCCTACGCGACGTAATCCCGCCAACCCCGCCAGGTCCGGAAGGAAGCAACGGTAACGGGCTAGTGCGTGTGCAGTAGGTCACCCGGTACTTTTGTGTCAGGGATCAGGGATCAGGTGTCAGGGATCAGAGGTAGAGCCCCGAGGCGCCAATAGCCCGCGGGTCCCGCCAGGAGAGATACATTGAGTTTGACCGTTCGTCCGATTGTGGGCCGGCGCGCGAAAATTACGGCGCTCGGGACCTACGTTCCTCCCGATGTGATTACAAACCAAGATCTGGAAAAGATGGTGGATACCAACGACCAGTGGATTATGGAGCGGACTGGTATCAAAGAGCGGCACATACTGGCCAAAGGGCTGGGCGTGAGCGATATGTGCACCGAGGCGGCGAAGAAGTGCCTGGCGGCGCGGGGAATCGAGGCCAGTGAGGTTGAGTTGATCATTGTGGGCACGGTGACGCCGGACATGATGTTTCCTTCGACAGCTTGCCTGGTGCAGAACAAGATTGGGGCCAAAGGGGCGTGGGGGTTCGACGTTTCCGGGGGCTGCTCGGGATTTATGTATGCGCTGCAGGCGGGCGTGAAGATGGTCGAGAGCGGGGCGCAGAAGAAGGTTCTGGTGTGCGGAGCGGATGCGAATACGCGCATGACCGACTACACGGACAGAACGACCTGTGTGCTGTTTGGCGACGGCGGCGGAGCGGTGCTACTGGAGCCGGCGGAAGAAGGCGAGATCGGGTTCATCGATTATGTGAACGAGATCGACGGGTCGGGGGGCGTGAGCCTGAATCTGAAGGGCGGCGGGAGTCTGAATCCTTCGACGCACGAGACGGTGGACAAAAAGTGGCACTACATTTACCAGGACGGTCCGGCGGTTTACAAGTTTGCGGTGCGGAAGATGGCCGAGGCTACGACCAAGCTGCTGGAACGTAACGGCGTGACCGGCGCGGACTTGGGATGCTTTATTCCTCACCAGGCCAACAAGCGGATTATTACGGCGACGGCAGACCGGCTGGGGATGGACCCGGCGCGGGTGATTATCAATATCGAAAAATATGGAAACACGTCGGCGGGGACGATACCGCTAGCGATGGAGACGGCCAGAGAAGAAGGCAAGATGAAGAAGGGCGACCTGGTGCTGCTGGCCGCGGTGGGAGCGGGGTTCACGGTGGGGACGACGCTGCTGCGGTGGGAGATCTGAAAGGCAGTGAACAGTGAACAGTGGACAGTGAACAGCGATCGGAAGTCAGCGTGTGAGTGTGACTCGATGCGCGCTGGTGCTTTTCTCCAGATTTGCAGGAATCGGGAATTGGCTTATACTGTGTCCCTCTAACTCGAAGATTCTTGGGCCGGCGAATTGATCCGGCATTCGGGGGCACGGAGATGGGATTGCCGGGGCAAGGCGCCCGGCCAATTGCGATCAACGGCGAAGGGGAAATCTACAGATCCCGAGAACGGGGAGCGGAGGCTGACCATGGAAGTGGAGTTCACCGCCAGACTAGTGAAGATTTCAAAGGCGCTGCGGACACACGCCGAAGAGGGCATGGAACGGATAGGGCGGATTCTGGGCAAGAGCGCTCATGCCAGCATCACGTTCAGCGTGCAAAGACATTTGCAGATCGTAGAGTTGACGGTGCAGGGGCGGGCGCAGAAGATTGCCGCCACGGGCAGAGCCGACACGCTGGATTCGGCGCTGAAGGAAGCGATAGACCATGCAGAGAACCAGGCGCGGCGCTATCGGGACCGGCGAGTGGGGAGCAAGCGATTGCCCAAAGAAGAGAAGGTTATGACGGCGCCGCCGGTGGTACGGCCCAAGTCGCGGGCCACACAACCGCCTCCGGAAGACGGGGATGAGAAGACGGGGCGCAGTGCGTCGAAGGCGAGAGCTTCGATCGCGGTTCACTCGTTTCCGGCCAAGGCTACGGTGGTTGAGCCGCACATTCTGAAAAATGGCGAGGCGATTGCGTTGCGGCCGCTGACGATTGAAGAGGCGGTGAAGGAGGCGGAGTTTCGCGATCGGGATCTGCTGATTTTCCGCACCAATGCTGGAAACACGTTTGTGCTTCATCGGCGGCGGGATGGACAGATGGAGCTGGTGGAGATTCCGTAGGGCGGCTCTTTCGATCCTGTTCGGTGGGGCCGGGGATTGTGTTTCGTCTCCCACTCAAGCCGCAAAAGACGCGGCTTGAATGGGGCACCCGCATGTCTTCAGTTTCCTGGACACTCGCGGCATGACTTAAGTCATGTGGCGATGCGCAGATTTTCCGACCTGAAATTGTGCTCTTATCGAGAGCTCGACTGTTGCGGAGACGTTGAAGATTTGCATTGCGGAATTCGCGCTGCGTAGATAAAGAAAACCACGAATCAGCGGCATTTCATGGGGATTTTTGCGATTCCTGTGGAGACGCAACCCAGTCGGATTCGTGCCTTGCTTCTCCCACTTTTAGATTGAAATTCGAGCGCTGAAAACGCGCTTGCGCCTGCTTGCAAATGCGGGCTGTTGGGGACTTTGGTTGCATCCCATGCCCGCTTTAGGGGATGGAAGCGGAGCAGTGCGCGGGCTAGGATTTTTTTTAGAAATAACAATGGGAGTTTTAAATAGGCAATGGAGCCGAAACCAAAGAACGCGCAAGTGGGATCGGCTACGATTCCCTGGGAGGCCACGGGGTTGACACTTCCCGAAAACTCGGACTGGAGCAAGCAGCAGGAGATTCTGGATGCGCTGCCGGTTCTGATCTTCCTGGAGCAGGCGGGCAGGATTGTGTTTGCCAATACCGAGGCGCGGCAGATGCTGGGGCTGATGGAAGACGAATGGGTTCCGCGTCCGGTGGAAGATGTTTTATGGGGACTGTTTCCGGGTACTGCGGAACCGCAGACATTGTTGACAGGCACCAAGAAGGGCAGCCCGTTCCACGCCACCATGCCGGCCAAGGATGGCACGCTGCTGCCGGTGGAAGGCACGTATAGCATTCTGGACGCGGAATCGCGCGAGGCGGTGATCGTGGCTCATCCCGGAGGCCGGGACCGGGCGCCCAAGTCGCAATTGATGGAAGACGTGCTGGCCAGCATTCCCGAGGCGGTGGCGATTGAGCACGGCAACCATGTGCTGTATACCAATCCGGCGTTTACGCGGATGTTTGGATACACGGCGGAGGAATCGGGCGGCGGCAGCCTGCGCGAGCTGATTGTGCCGGAGACGCGGCTGAGCGAGCAGGCAACGCTGGAAAAGGCTGTAGACGAGCAGGGGGGCGCGCTGGTGGAGACGGTGCGCGCGCACAAGTCGGGCGACCTGGTGGATGTGAGCCTGCATTGCGCGCCGCTGCTGGTGGACGGGTTCAGGGTGGGTTACGTTTACACGTTCCGCGACATCGGCGAGCGCATGCAGACGGAAAAAAGTTTGGAGCACGACGCGATGCACGACGTTCTGACGGGATTGGCGAACCGTGCGTTGTTCATGGATCGGCTCAACCTGGCGCTGGCGCGGCGGGTGCGGCGGCCGAACCAGAGCTGCGGAGTTTTGTTTCTGGATCTGGACCGCTTCAAGGAGATCAACGACGTATTGGGCCATGCGGCGGGGGATGTGGTTCTGATCGCGGTGGCGGAGCGGCTTCATGCGGTCCTGCGCCCGCAGGATTCGGCGGCCAGGCTGGGCGGCGATGAGTTTGCGGTGCTGGTGGAAGGCATTGTGAGCGCGGCCGACCTGGAGGTAGTATCGAAGCGCATTCTGACGGAGATGGCGCGGCCTTTCGATCTGTTTGGGCACAATGTGCAAGCAGCGGCGAGCATCGGCGCGGCGATGGCGGGACCGGATCACACCTCTCCAGACTTGCTGGTGCGGGATGCGGACTTTGCGATGTACCGGGCCAAGCAGTCGGGGGGCGGGCGGTACGAGATTTTCGACAAGCACCTGGAGGTGATTGTCAGCAGCCAGCAGGAGCGGGAGCGCGAACTGCGGTACCGGCTGGAAAAGCGTCTGCTGGAGTTTTCGTATCAGCCGTTTTTCCGGTTGCGTGACGGACGGCTGGAGGGTTTCGAATGCCTGTTGCGCTGGCGGCGGCCAGACGGCTCGGTGGACAGCTTTGGCGATCTGCTGGCGGTGGCCGAGGAGACGGGGCTTTCCGTTACGCTGGGGCGGGAGACGATGGAGGCGGCTTGCTGGCAGTTGCGGAGCTGGCACGAGGCAGTGCCGCATGTGGAAATTTTGCTGGCTGTGAATATGACGCATCGGCAGTTCTATAACCCGGATATGGTTTTGCAGTTGCAGAGGACGCTTTCGGCGAGCGGGGCCGATCCGGCGCACCTGATGTTCGAGGTGCCGGAGAGCGCGCTGAATGAAAATCCGGATGCGGCAGTGGCGATTCTTCAGCGCATGGTGGACTGCAATGTGCGGGTGGCGATGGACGATTTTGGGTCGAACCTGGCGCCGCTGAATCACCTGGTGCGGCTACCCCTGGACATGGTGAAGCTGGACCCGAAACTGACCGCGGCCGCGACCTCGATAGGGCGGCAACAGGCGCTGCTGGAGTCGATGCTTCGGCTGGGACACACGCTGGGGATACAGGTGGTGGCGCAGGGGATCGAAACGCCGGAGCAACTGCGGGCTCTGGGGCGCATGGGCTGCGAGTTCGGGCAGGGGCTGCTGTTTTCGCCTGCGCTGGATTCGGGACTGGCGTTGAAGCTGGCGGAGCTGGGGCACCTGGCCGTTGCACCGGGGGATTGAGGGCACGGCTTGGTTGATTTCGAAGGTGGCCCTCGCAGTCACGATTGGGCTCAAGAAAAGCAAACCGCAGGGGCTAAANNCACAATTTTTCTGCGGCATTCGGCACGACTGAAGCGTGCCCTTTCAAAACAGTCACGCAATCAGGGTTTTTCAGCAACCTGAGCGCGGCAAAAGCGCCGTGCTTTTCAAAGTCCAATTTGAGTAATCATATCTAAACAAGAAGCCGGTGTTTCGGTGTAGCATGAGCGCATGAAACCAGTTAAACCTACAGCCGGGGCGGCCTCCCCACGGGTGGAACGCAGACATGCAAATCGAGCGAGCAGGACAGTGAAAGGATTGGCGAAGAAACCGGCGAAGGAACTGGTTATTGTTACCGGGATTTCGGGCGCGGGCAAGGCTTCGGCACTGAAAGCATTTGAAGACCTTGGCTATCATTGCGTCGATAACCTGCCATTGGAATTGTTGCCCGATTTTGCGGCGCTGGTGAGCAAGTCAAAGGAAGTTGAGAAGGCCGCGATCGTTGTGGATGTGCGCGAAGGCGGTACGCTGGACCGGCTTCCAGAGATTCTGAAATACGTAAAGACGCTGCTGCACACGCGGGTGGTGTTTCTGGATGCGCAGGACGCATCGCTGGTGCAGCGCTACTCTGAAACGCGGCGGCCGCATCCGCTGGGGCGCTCGGAGACGGTGTGGCGCTCGATTGTGGAAGAGCGGCAACTGCTGGACACGATCCGCAATGTGGCGGACACGCTGATCGATACATCGAAGTTCAACGTGCACGAGTTGCGGGCGCACATCATCGACCGGTATGGGCGCGAAGAAAAGGCCAATCGTCTGCTGGTGTCGTGCTTGAGCTTCGGGTTCAAGAATGGCGTGCCGCTGGATGCGGATATGGTTTTCGATGTGCGTTTTTTGCCTAATCCGCATTTTGTGCCGGAGTTTCGCAAGAAGACGGGGCTGGACCCGAAGGTGGCCGCGTATGTGCGCAAGTTTCCGCAGACGGGAGAGTTTCTGGACAGGGTGACGAATATGATGCTCTACCTGCTGCCGCATTATGTGAAGGAAGGGAAGAGCTATTTGACGGTTGCGTTCGGCTGCACGGGCGGGCAGCATCGCAGCGTGATGATGGCCGAGGAGATGAGGAAGCGGTTGAAGAAGGCGGGATACCAGATGAAGGCGCTGCATCGGGATATGGTGAAGTGAGATAGCGAATACATTGACAGGATTATTTATTTAGATCGCCGAGCCAGCGGGACAATGCGGTCGTGAATTCCTGATTTGAGTTTGGCGAGGCGGGAAGCCAGAGTTGCGTTTTCCTGGCTGTTACTTTTTGGAAAGCGGCTGAAGCCTGGGGCGAGCCGCTTTGCGCGGACGGCGAATTCTTGAAAAACCAAAGAGAGGGAATGCGCAGAGATGCGGCTGGGGCGGCGGTGTCGAAGCGGTCGCTGACCAACAGGCGCGCGGGGACGAGGCGGGCGCGCGGGTCTTCGAAGATGGCGTCTACGGGTTTGGCGAGGGGCGAGTCGAGGATGACTCCGGCGAGCTCGGGGTGGGCGGCTGCGAGTTCGAGGGCGAGGTTGGCGCCGAGACTGCTGCCGCAAAGAACAATTGTGCGGGGATCGATGTGACGGGTTGCCGAGAGGTAGGCGAGGGCCGATTCGGCGTCCTGGCTCATGCGGGCTTCGCTGGGGTGGGCGAAGAGGCTCTGGCCATAGCCGCGATAGTCGAAGGCGAGTACATTGAGGCCGGCGTTGTGGAGGTTGGCGAGAGTGTCGAGCGTGTTGCCGAGATTGCCGTCTGCGCCGTGGAGGTAAAGGGCGGTGTAACGGGGTGAGGGGACGGCGATCCACCAGCCCTGGAGCTGGGGTGCGCCGGTGTCGGTGGGGGCGAATCCTACGGGATTGAATGGGAGGGCGATGGCGGCGGGAGTGCGCGATACTGCGGAGGTGGGGTGGTAGAGCAACTGCCAGCTACCTTGCCAGAAGAGCAGGCAGAGCACGGCCCAGGCACAGAAAGCGGCGGCGGGGACCGCGATGGCGATGGCGGTGAGCAGCCAGCGGGCGGAGACGGTGGGTGGCTGCGCGGGTTTGGGTTGTGGCTTGCTGCGTGGCATGGGTGTCTGCGGCCTGAGTCCATGGTAATTGGGCGGGAGCGGGACGGGTTACCTGGGGGGGCGAGAGATGGTGTATATTTTCTACTGGGAGTAAACGTTAACGTAATTAGGGAGAAGGCGGCGATGACGGTAGAGAAAAACGAGATTGCGAAGCCGGCGGAGAATGAAGTTCTGCTGATAACGAGCGGGGATTTGCGGCTTTCGGCGAACCGGGAGTGCTGGCCGGCGCAGCGGGATATGGAAGAGAAATTGACGGCGGCGTTTGCGCGCAAGGGATTCAAGCTGGTGCGCGCGCACGCTTACAGCGAGAAAGAGCAGCACGGGTTTATTTCGTCGCAGCGGCAGGGGATGGACGTGTTCATGAAGATTCATCCCGAGGCGAAGCTGGTGTTTGCGACGGCGGCGTGGCAATACAGCCATCATGTGCTGCCCGGGCTGCGCAGCCACAAGGGGCCGATTCTGACCGTGGCGAACTGGTCGGGGCTGTGGCCGGGGCTGGTGGGAATGCTGAATCTGAATGGATCGCTGACCAAGGCGGGGCGCGCATTTTCGTCGATCTGGAGCCTGGATTTTACGGATGAGTTTTTTCTGAAGGGGCTGGATGAGTGGCTGCGCACGGGGAAGATCGTTCACGATCTGTCGCATGTGCACGATCTGGACACGAGCAAGCTGCCGAAAGAAAGCGCGGCGCTGGGTGCGCAACTGGCGAGCGATCTGCGCTATCGCAAGTCGATCATGGGTATCTTCGACGAGGGCTGCATGGGCATGTATAACGCCATTATCGACGATGAGTTGTTGAACCCCGTGGGCATCTTCAAGGAGCGGCTGAGCCAGTCGGCTCTGGTGGCCAAGATGCGGACAGTGAAGGACTCCGAGGCGCGCGGCGTTTATGACTGGCTGGTTCAAAAGGGCGTGAAGTTTGCCTTCGGCAAAGATGCGGCGACCGAGTTGACGCTGGAACAGGTGCTGGAGCAATGCAAGATGTATATTGCCGCGGTGCGCATTGCGAAGGAGTTTGGGTGCGATGTGATCGGGATCCAGTATCAGCAGGGATTGAAGGACATGGTGCCGGCGTCGGACCTGGTTGAGGGGCTGCTGAATAATACGGTGCGTCCGCCGGTGTTTGCGCCGGGCGGCACGGAAGAGTTGTTTGCGGGCGAACCAGTGGTGCACTTTAACGAAGTGGATGAATGCGCCGGGACGGACGCGCTGATTACCAATCGCTGCTGGAAGGCTCTGGGTCTTGATCCCGCGACGACGCTGCACGATGTGCGCTGGGGTGAGCACTACAAGGGTGACGGTCTGGACGCGTTTGTGTGGCTGCTGCAGATTTCAGGGGCGGTGCCGGCCAGTCACCTAGAGGGCGGGTATGCGGGCGCGACGAGCGAACGCCAGCCGGCGATGTATTTCCCGCTGGGGGGCGGGTCGCTGAAGGGAGTTGGGAAGCCGGGCGAGATTGTGTGGAGCCGCGTGTTTGTCGAGGGCGGCGCGCTTCATACGGACCTGGGTCGGGGGACGGTGGTGACACTGCCGGCGGCAGAGACCGAGAGGCGGTGGAAGGAAACCACGACGCAGTGGCCGATCGTTCACGCGGTGCTGCATGGCGTGGGTCAGAACCAGTTGATGGCGCGGCACAAGGCGAACCACGTGAATGTGGCATACGCTCCTTCGGCAGAGATGGCGGATAAGGCGCTGACGACCAAGGCCGCGATGCTGGCGGAGTTGGGGATTCAGGTGCATTTCTGCGGAGTGGGGCAGTAAACCTTCTCCCATTCAAGCCGCAAAAGGCGCGGCTTGAATGGGGCACCCAGCGTTGGAGTTCATCGGGTCCCACCCTTGAATCCGCCCACCCAGTTTCATCATGATAGAGCGGCTACGATTTGGTCTGTGGTGCGGACGCGGCCGATGCGGGGGAAGATGCGCTCGATGGAGTTGGCGTGGCTCTCGGGGCTCATGCCGGACATGGCGTCTGAAGCGAAGACTAACTCGTAGCCGAGTTCGTAGGCGTCGCGGGCGGTGCTTTCTACGCCGGCTTCGGTGGCGATTCCACAAAGAACGATTGAGGTGAGGGTGCGGCGGCGGAGTTGCAGGTCAAGGTCGGTGCCGTAGAATGCGCCCCACTGACGCTTGAAGACGACCAGGTCGCTGGGCTGGCGGTCGAGCTCGGGGATCAGGTCCATCCAGTCGGGCGGGAACGCGCCGGCGCGCATCGGCGCGTCGACGGGCTGACGCAGGCGGTCTGCGCCATCGGGCGAGCCGCCAACGTGGACGAGGATAGGTTGCGCGCCGGACTTGCGGGCGGCGGCGAGAAGGCGTGAAGCGTTGGCTATTACTGGCTGCGCCGCGGCTCCCATCCGATGGATGATTCCCATCTGCAGATCGATGACGACGATGGCGGTATGTTTGGGGTCGAGCTTGAATTCGATTTCGGTCACGATTGAACTCCTCCTTCAACAGGGATAATACCCATCTCCCGATAGATGGGGCGAATGACGCGCCTGATGGCGGGCAGGCGGGTGAAAAACCAGGCTGCGCCGAGCAGGACGACGGTCCCAGTGACGATGACTGCGATGGGCGCGCCGATGGCGCTGGCCAAGGAGCCGGCGAGCAGGCTGCCGAAGGGCGCCATGCCCATGAAGGCCATGGTGTAGAAGCTCATGACGCGGCCGCGCTTGTCTTCCGTGACCAGGGTTTGAATGATGGTGTTGCTGGCGGCCATGCCCTGCATCATGCCCATGCCGGCGATGAGCACGGCGACGATGGAGAGCCAGAACCAGTGCGAGAGGCCGAAGCCGATGAGGCCGATGGCGAAGACAACGGCAGAGACGGGGATGATGCGGATGAGTCCGCGCACGGTTTTGCGGGCGGCGAGCGAGAGGGCCGATGCGAGCGCGCCAACGCCCATGGCGCCCATGAGGAAGCCGAGGGTGTGCGGGCCGCCATGGAGCACGCGGGCGGCGAAGATGGGCATGAGCACCACGAACGGCATGCCCATGAGGCTGACCACGGCAAAGAGCAGCAGGATGTTGCGGATGGGCAGGAATTGCCAGACGTAGGTCCAACCCTCATGCAACTCGTGAGCCATGGAGGTGGCCGTTTTCAGGACTTGCGGCACATTGATGCGCATGGCGAGGAGCGAGGCGATGACAGCGATGTAGCTGATACCGTCGATCAGGAAACACCAGCCTTCGCTGGTGGCGGCGATCAACATGCCGGCCAGCGAGGGGCCGATGAGGCGGGCGATGTTGACCATGGAGGAATTGATGGCGATGGCGTTGCCGAGGTCGGCGCGGTCTTCCACCATCTGCACCATGAAGGACTGGCGGCCGGGCATGTCGAATGCGTTGATGATGCCCTGGGTGACGCTGAGAAACAGGATCAAGGGAATGGTGATGTGGTGGGAGAGCGTGAGGGCGGCGAGGGCTAGCGATTGCACCATTGAGGCGGTCTGCGTCCATACGAGGAGTTTGCGGCGATTGAGGCGGTCGATCCAGACGCCGGCAAAAGGGGCAAAGATAAAGGTGGGGATTTGGCCGGCGAAACTGACTGTGCCCAGCAACAGAGCCGATCCCGTGAGGCGGTAGACGAGCCAGGAGGTGGCGATGCGGGTCATCCACGTGCCGATGAGGGAGATGCTCTGGCCGCCGAAGAAGAGACGGAAGTTGCGATGGCCGAGAGCGCGCCAGGCGTGGGGCGGGGGCGTGCGGGGCCGTGAATCGGTGACACCGGCGCGGGTTGTTTTTTCCGTGGGGCTCAAGTTTGGGGGTTCCTGATGCGTGATCGAGCGGGTTGCTATTCCGAGTTTATATGGGCCGGGTGTGGGGTGTTGGTGGGGTTCATGCGATCCCACTCATCGCGATGAGGCTGCGATGAATGGGGCACCCAGCACCCAGCCCCCGGCGCTCGGCCCCTTCCCTGGTGTGGTGAAACTGAAGTTCATTCCTAAGTCTGGGAGGATTCTTCAAAAAGGACAGCAGGTTGGCTTCCGCTTCGCGGAAATCGCAGGTTGGCAAGTTGGCGGATTTGTGCGACGGCACGATGTTCAAGCACGGGTGATTTCTGTGGCGATGGTGCGATAAATCGGTCCTGTAGAGTTGGGAGTAGGGAAGCGCGCGGCGATTTTGCGCTTGGGATGGGATGGAGTTGGGTAAGGACGGGGAAGCCGAAAATCTGAAGGAGCTGTTGCGGGCGGTGTTTGGGTTTGCCGGGTTCAGGGCAGGCCAGGAGGCGGTGTGCCGCGCGGCGATCGAGGGGCGAGACCTGCTGCTGGTGATGCCGACGGGGGCGGGGAAGAGCTTGTGCTACCAGTTGCCGGCGATTGCAAGGGGCGGGACGGCGCTGGTGATTTCTCCGCTGATTGCGCTGATGGAAGACCAGGCGGCGAAGCTGGGGGCGCTGGGGCTGAAGGTGGCGCGGATTCACTCGGGGCTGGATCGGGCGGTGGCGCGGCAGGCTTGCGTGGATTACCTGAGCGGTCAACTGCAATTTCTTTTTATTGCTCCGGAGCGGCTGCGGGTGCCGGGGTTTCCGCAGATGCTGGCCAAGAAGCGGCTGGCGCTGATCGCGATTGACGAGGCGCATTGCATTTCGCAATGGGGACACGATTTCAGGCCGGATTACCGGATGCTGGGGGAGCATCTGCCGGGGCTGCGGGGTGGGGAGAATGCGGCTCCCGTGGTGGCGTTGACGGCGACGGCGACGCCTTCGGTGCAGGCGGACATCCTGGAGCAACTAGGGATGGTGAAGCCGCTCAAGTTCATTCATGGGTTCCGGCGGGAGAACCTGGCGATTGAGGTGGTGGAGCTGGCGGTGCCGGAGCGGGCGGGGACGATTGCGAATTTGCTGGCCGATCCGGCGCGGCGGCCGGCGATTGTTTATGCGGTTTCGAGGAAGCAGTCGGAGGCCCTTGCGGGCGTCCTTGCTTCTGGAGTGGCGGGTAGAGGAGGAAAGATTGCCGCAGCGGCTTACCACGCAGGGTTGGATGCGGAGACGCGGGAGCGGGTGCAGAAGGCGTTCCAGGCGGGGGAACTGGAGGTGGTGGTGGCGACCATCGCGTTTGGCATGGGGATCGACAAGGCGGATATTCGGACGGTGATTCATGCGGGATTGCCGGCGACGCTGGAGGGCTATTACCAGGAGATTGGCCGGGCGGGGCGGGATGGGGCGCAAAGCCGGACATACCTGATGCATAGTTATGCGGACCAGCGGACCCATGACTTTTTTCTGAATCGTGATTATCCGCCGGTGGAGAATCTGAACCAGGTTTTCAAGGCGCTCGGCGAGGAGCCGCGGGCGGTGGAGGAGCTGCGGGGAGCCTCGAAACTAGGTGAAGAAGAGTTTGATAGGGCGCTGGAAAAACTGGAAATCCACGGCGGGGCTCGGGTGGACTTTGGGGGCCTGGTGACCAGGGGCGGGACGGGCTGGAAGAAGACTTATACCATCCAGGCGCGGTACCGGGCGGAGCAGTTTGAGAAGGTGCTGCGGTTTACGACTTCGACCGAATGCAGGATGGCGGCGCTGGTGCGGCACTTTGGGGATGTGGCGGATGCGAGCCGGACGTGCGGGAAATGCGATGTGTGCGATCCGGCGGGGGCGGAGCTGAGGCAATTCCGGCACGCGACGACGGCGGAGCGGGGGATGTTGCAGGAGATCGTGGACGAGCTGCGGGCGGTGGATTACAGAGCGACAGGGACGCTGCAGCGGAATCTAGACATGGTGGGAAGAATCAGCCGAAACGATTTTGAAGCGTTGCTGGATGCGATGGTGAGGGCGGGGCTGATCGAGATTGAGGAGGCGGAATTCGAGAAGGACGGGGAGGCGATTCGGTATCGCAAGGCGCGGCTGACGGATGCGGGGATGGAGGTGCGGCGGACGACTCCGGTGGCGCTGCTGATCAGCGATGGGATTGTGGATGCGTTTGAGGCGCGGGCCGATGGTGGGCCTGGGGCGAAAAAGACCAAGGCCGCGGCGAAGAAGGTGGAGGCGGGGCCGGTGACTTTGTCGGCGGAGGGTGTGGCTCTGGCGGCGCGGTTGCGGGAGTGGCGGGTGGCGGAGGCGAAACGGCTGCGGGTTCCGGCGTATGTGGTGCTGCACGATCGGACGCTGAATGCGCTGGCGCAGGCGCGGCCGGGGAGTCCGCGAGAGTTGTTGCAGATTGAAGGGATGGGGCCGGCGAAGGTGGAGAAGTTTGGGGAGGTGCTGCTGGGGTTGTGCGGGAAGGGGTGAGGTGGCGGTGGATCGTGCTGATTCAAAGCAATCCCGTAATAAGAGTTTTTCCTAGATAAGAGTTATTAAAGAATAAGAGTTTTTCCGTAAGCTGGGAGTCCAAGCGGTACCCGGGGTGCCATTGCGTCCTCGGTCCTGGAGACTTTCTAAAGAGAAACAAAGTTGCTGTTGAGCCGGAATTATCAGTGATTCGCGTGAAAGTGCGCGTAGATTGTTGTAATAAATTCAGCAAGTTAGCGTCCGCTTCGCGGA
>PLOG01000117.1 GCA_003142935.1 Acidobacteriaceae bacterium | reverse complement strand
GGGCAGACTTTGGCCGGTTAACAAGAAGAACAACGTTGTGCTGATTGGCGGCCAGAAATCCGAGCCGTGGGACTATCTGTTCGATGGCCAGCTCAACTTTGTGACCGATTACGACTACGACTCCGCGAAGCCGTTGCAAATTGTGAGAAACCGAAATTCGAAGCCAGGAGAACAACCGGCCTACTCGGTACAAGGAACATCTGGCGAACTTATTGGCTACGCCACCATCGCCTATTTGCCGAATCCAAGCCACACCAGCAATGTCATCATCCTTGCCGGAACTGATTCAGACGCCACAGACGCGGCAGCGGAGTTCCTGACATCCCAGAATGAGATGGAAAAGTTCCGAAACGCCCTTCACATGAGCAGCTTTCCTTACTTCGAGGTGCTCCTCAAGACCACTCGTCTTAGTGGAACGTCATTCAGCGCCGAACTTCTCGCTTACAGGACTTATCCGCAGATTCACTAAAGGCTTAGTCCAGGAAGTGGAGCACGTACGATAAGGTTCTTGCAGGTAGCAGCATCAGGTGCCGAGGACTGAGAACGTAGGACTTCTTTCGCACCTTTAATTCGAGTTTTTCGCTTGGGGGTGGTACAGGCAGGGGGAGCGAGGCCTCTGAGGCAGCGAGGCCAGTTTGTTTCATTCCAGATGGTATGGGATTTGTCGGGCAGGCCAGCGAACAACAGAGCGTCTTTCGTTAGTAGTATGCTCCGCTTGCGAATAGGTCGTCTTCAACGAGCGGTTTTGGACAATTGGCAGGGGTCCAGGCGGCGCCTTACCGTCCTGCTCGACTCAGTCGTCAAGATGAAGAGGTCAGGTGTCCTCGATTTCACACAAGCATTCCTCATTCAGATCATTTCCAGAACAAGAAGATTCCAGTCGATGAATCCATTGTGACTCAGAGCTGCGCCCGTATCGGGATGGTAGTACTCATTCAGTGAGCCGTTCACCTCAAGGTCCCTCGACAGGAGAAGGAGAGTCTTGTCGGCTAGCGCATCTGCTTCTTTCTTGTATCCATATCGTTGCAGACCTTTCCACACGAGGTAGTTCACAATGATCCAGACGGGTCCGAGCCAGTTGCTTGGGTTGGAACTACGCTCTAGTGAGTACATGGACTCGAGTGACGAAAGCGACCTCGTGCCCCATTGCGCGCAGAGCCGGTCGTCTGCAAGATAGTTTGTGCTCACCAGCTTCTGCGCATTCTGTTGAGGGGCAATGCCGCACCACAGCGGCAGGAAGCCCGTAAACATCTGGATCCTCGTCGGGAGGCACTTCCAGGACATGTCCATCCCACGATGGACGGTGGGAATAAGATCAGCTCGCCGGTCGACACATTGAACATCGACGGTGTAGTAGTAACTATCTCTGGGATCCCAGCAACATGTGTGGATGCGTTGCGCCAACTCTTCCGCCTGGCGTGAAAGCCGCTGATGATCAGTTGGGCGTTCCAGCCTCTTGGCGAGTTCGGCCGACGCTAAGAGATCCTGGTAGAAAAGACAATTGAGAAGGAGATTCGCCGAGGAAAAGAAAGGCCGGCCAAATGTGGTCGGGTCATTATCGTCGCCGATTGCAACATCATCGCCCCACACCAGCAGGCCAATCGGGGAGGAGTTGTGCTTCACCCAGGAATCGTAGAAACGAAGAATCGCGTCGTAGTGCGGTGCCAGCCACTGGACATCCCCGCGTTGGTCGGATGCGAGCAGTCCGAGCTGACCGAAAACGGGCTTGGCCTGGTTCCTCGAGGTCTCGCTCTTGGCTACGATTCGGAACGCGTCCGCGTTGTCAGCGGTCATCATGATCGGAATTTGCCCCCTCGGTGATGCGTGCTCGAGAAAGTTCAAAAGACTTCCCGAAACGTGCTCGCAAAGCTGTTGCTTGAGCGACTCGTCGTGTTCGAGCTCGGCAACGCGAAAAAGCCCCTTGCTGGTCCAAAGGGTGTCCCAATCCCAGAGTTGAGTCGAATAGGCTTTGCCGGGCGCACTCTGTGCAATGCTTGGATGCTTAAGGATTCCGTCCGGGGCCCGCAGTAGTTGCGGCGCTATCGATGCGAAATAGCGGACTAGTGTATCTGCGCGCCGATTTCTCTCCTCGTCGGAAAGGATTGCTGCTTCGCCGGCGGCGATGCTTTGGAGCGGTTCGCAGTGACTCTTCACGATGGAGGCAGCACTTGAAGCGGCCAATCCAGCTAACACATCACGTCTAGAGATATGCATCATTCCGTTTGTCTTCCTCTTGGGTTCTCGGTCGGTTTGGTCTGCTGCGCGCGATCGGGCATTGCGCTTCTTCATACGCGCCTTTAACGCTCTTGTCTCTCAGCTTGATCCAAGTTCAGATTGCCGAACTCTTGGTACCACCTGTAATAGGTCGGCTCACTTATTCCTGCCTCGTAACACGCTTTATCTGTTTTCTTTCCACTCGCGGTGTCTGTCTCAATCTGACGGAGCAATTGCACAATCTGCTCGGGCGTATGCCTCCTGCCCCTTGGCATCTCATCCTCCTTCCTGGTGAATGGTTCTTCTGAGCTTCTTGAAAGTCGCAGTGCTTCTAAGATCGTGCCCAACTTACCTCTCCTTCCCCGCGAGCAGCAGCACCTGCGTCGCCGCGTGCAACGGGTATTCGTGCGTTCCCCAGACCAGTTCCCCGGTTAATCCCGCCGGCAGCGTCACCGTTGCCTTCCAACTCGAGCCTTCCACTTGATACACGGTATGGATCATCCCACCAACATGTGGCATCGACGCATCGAGATGATGCAGCCCGCGCAGATGCGGCGTAATCCGTACTCTCCTGAATCTCGGGGCGTCCGGCCGGATACCCGCAACCAGCGTCAGCAAGTCGTAATTCGGAGTGGCGCTCCACGCATGGCAGTCCGAACGCGTCGGCTCTGGATTCTCCGCCCACGTGGTCAACCCGAGACGCAGCATGTCGTACCACGGCTGTAACTGTTGCAGGTACAAATCCGCCATCCCCGCATGCTCAAGGGCGCGGCTCAGATAAAAGCGGAAGTAATACGTGGGCTTCGAAATCGCCGGAACCGTCCTCCCTTGAACCGTCGTTTGCGCATCCGGCTTCGATGCCAGCAGCCGCCGCAAGACCGCAGCCTGTTCCGCGCGCGGCGCAACGTCCAATAGAACCGCCAGCACGTTGGCCTCGAAACTCCAGGACTTCTTTGTCGGTGTGTCCGCATACAGACCATATCGCGCGTCCCAGGTTTGCGCGTTCAGGGCAGCCGAGGCCCTCCGAATCCTTGCCCAGTATTGGTTGGCGCGCTCCTGGCTTCCGTACGCCAACTCCATTTCTTCTGCGTCGTGCATCCCCTCGATGAACTGCAGCGTCAGAAACGTCGATCCACCGTCGGCTTCCTGCGGCGGCACACCATAGGGATAATCGGCCGTCCAGTCCCCAAATTCCCACCACCGCATCCGGCCCAGGAGCCCGTCGGGACGCTGCAGCGCCGCGAACCAGTCCAGCACAGTGCGCGTATGCGGCAGTGTCTCCTTCACGAGTTGCTCATCGTCCACATACATCCAGTAGTCGTGCAGCATACCGACCCAAAGCAGCGAAAATGGTGGGATGAATTGCGGCACCGCAGAGGGATAGCGGCTCTGAGTGATCCCCTCAGGAGTGCGCGAGTCGTCCAAGTTCACAATCGCCTGCCGCGCCAGCCGGCTGTCGCCCGTCATCACATACGAGATCAGCGCCTGGATGCGGGTGTCGCCCACATACTGCAATTGCTCCCAGTACGGCGCATCCATGTAGGTCTCGTGCGCACACAAGCGTGCAGTCCGCCAGCCCGTCTTCCAAAGTGCATCCAGTTCGGGAATGTCGCCAGCAATCGCCGCCTTCGCATCGAAAGGATATGCCGTAAACCACGCTCGCAGCCCATCCAGCCGCAGAGGCTCGCCTTTCGTCGTCACCTCAATCTGCATGTAACGCCAGGTGCGCCACCAGAGCGGCTCAAAGCGGCGCTCCGTCCCGCCGTCCGCGACGAACACATCCGTGCGGCCATCGATATGTCGCCCTTCAATCTCGTTCCGGTTTCCTTTCTGCCCCTGTGCATCGTAGAGAGCCTCCGAGTACGTCAGCCCAATCGTCGCGTCTCGTCCGCCGCTTACCTTCAGCTCGGGATATGCCGTCTGCAATACGCGATGATCGAGCAGAAGCGTCACGTGAGTGTTCGCTGGAATCTCCAGCGGTTGAGCTGGAAACGCTGGCAGCGCAGGCACTCCCTCTGCGCGCACCGGCTCGCCCGCGTCGGTCAGTCGATGCTCCATCGGCGGCAGGTCATCCTGTACGAGATACCAAGCGGCTTGCGCATCCAACGCGCCAGGCGTCGCAGCATGGCCTACCAGTTTTGGAGTCTCCCAGCCGGAATCTCCGTCGCCCGGCTGATCCCAGTTCCAGTCCAGCACGCGACCATCGACAGTTTCCGCAGGGCCGGTAGCGTAGTATGCCGAAACACCGTTGTTACTCAACGTTGCGCGGCCCGCCTCCTCGCGGACGCGCCATTCAAGCCCAGAATTCACCATGGCTTCCGCCTCGGTGTCCCCCTGCATCAGAAAGCCGGTGCGACTGCTCATCTGCGCTGCCGGCGCCGCTTCGCCAAAATTCCATACCACCGCCGCAATCACGTTCTTCCCGGCGCGTAGCAGGGGAACAAGGTCCACCGTTTCAAACCGCCAATGAAGCGGATCACCACGTGCCGGCCCTTCTGCCGCATACTCTCCGTTCACGTGCAACACGAACCGGTTGTCTGCGCTCACATGCACCCAGAAGTGGTGGGGCAGGGTCTCGAGCATGATTTCTTTGCGAAAGTAAAACACCCCCGGAGTCTTCGCCGGCACCGACGGACTGGCGATCCAACTCGCCGGCCACTTCGCTGCGACCAGATCGGGATTCAGCGGCGGACTCTGCGCCTGCGCGGACTCGAGGCCGCCGCTTCCCACCGCCACGATTGCGAGACATAGCACGGCAAACAACGGTGCACGTCGTGGCGTCGGGGCGGTGATTTGATTGTTCGAACTTAGCAAGCTCAGCACAAATTCCCTCACTCGGTGTAATTCGGGTTCCAAAACGACGCCTATCCCGGTTGGCTCTTGAGCCAATTCGCCTCGGCGACGGCCTTCGGCATATTGCCCGAGCCGCGATAAAGATGGAGTAGACGAAAGTGCACGGCCCTGCTGGATGGATATTCCAACTCTCCTTTTGAAAGAAGAGAAATCGCCTTGTCGGACTCGCCCAACTGTTCAAGCGCCTCAGCGAGATCGAGCGTTGCCCAGAGCGGCACTGTAGCTTGTTGCATGCGCGGCGCGAGCATGTCACGGAGCTCTTTCCATCGCATCAACTGGACCAGCGATTCACTCACTCGTGCAGTTGCACGTTCGTCCTTAGGATTAGCGGAAAGCTCATCACGAAAGACGGCGAGCGCCTTGTCCCACTCACGCTGTTTCCTGTAAAGCATGCCGAGGTCGTGGCGCAAGTCCGGCAGTTCCGGATCCGAATGGAGTAACTCCTTGAATCCGCTGACCGCCTCCTCTTCCCGTCCCTGGTCAGCGAACATTTCAAACTTGAGCTGAGCAAAATAGGGAGAATCCGGATATTGCTGACTGCAGAGTTCGATTTGCTTTATGCTTTGCTCTCCGCTGATTACAGCCAGTTGATAAAGCAGAGCTGGATCGTCCTGGTGCTGATGCCAGATCGTAAGAACCGCATCGAATCCCAGATCGGCGTGAAAATTCGGAGACGCGTGTTGCGCTACGGGGAAGGCGCTGCGCGGATCGCCCGCCGTGCTTCCCTCGCCAAGCGCCGTGACATATGCTTTGCTGTCGGGGTGTTCCTTCAGCCTGGTGACGAAGTACTGCGCTGCAGCCAGATACGACTTGGCCAGTTGAATCAACGCGAGGTCATGCGGATATGCCTCGTCGCGCAGGAGAACTGTGTAGGCTTTTGCCGATTCGACAGGCTCATCGAGTTCGAGATAGCACGGAGCAACGATAGCGATGGTTTCGGCGTCTCTGGCGAAGTCGCGAATAATCTTGTTCAGCATAGGCCGCGCGCCATCCAAATCGCGGATCTTACATTTCTCCTCGGCGAGCAGCGCATAGGTGCGCGGCAAGCTCTTCAACTTCAAAGCCTGTTCGAAGGCATGGATGGCGTCCGTGGACCGGCCTTGCAATTGAAGGGCAATACCAAGATCGGTGAGTAATTCCGGAGAGCGCGGGTTTTGACTCAGGGCCTGGCGGTATAGCGTCTCAGCGAACAAATAGTCTCCGTGCTGAAGTGCTGTCCGACCTGGGTCCGTCTGTTCTTTCGACTGGCCGTTGGCACCGCAGGCAATCGAACAGAGAATGGCCGAAAGGCACAGGATCATGCAGCGAGTCAATTGTCCTGGCGAAGTCATTGAGAGGCTCTTCATTCCGAAGTGGAGATTGATTGCGGAACCGCTTTGAAAATTCTTGAATGTTCAGTACAAGCAAAGGGGCGGATAGCGCCCCTTTGCTCTTTCAGTTCGATCCTTGCGTACTCATCAGAAGGATAAGCGTCCTGATATCTGCAGAATTCGTGCGCTATTTTGGCTGTCTGTCGGAGCGATATAACCGTCATATAAGGCTCTGTTCGTTGCATCCTGAACCTCGCCGGGTTGTCCAGGATTCCAATGATTGAATGCGTTGAATGCATCGAACCGGAATTCGAAGTTCGTCTTCTCCCAGATCGGAAAGTCCTTCGCCAACGAAAAATCGGCATTGATTTGGCCAGGCGAACTCTGAGCGTCGCGGCGCGAATCTCCAAAGTAACCGGGGGCCGGCTGTGTATACTGCGCATCGGTGGAACCTGGGGTTGAGTCGTAGATAAACTGCTTAGCCAGCGATTGATGGAATCCGGCGGGAATCGGATTGATGTTGGCTCGTTCAGAATAGGTTGAGTTAGCGCCTTGGATATCTTCAGCTCCGATGGTGAACGGAATTCCTCCCTGGAGGGAAGAAATTACGCCGAACTTCCATCCGCTGATAGCCTCATCGACCAAACTTGAACTGTTACCAAGAAGAGCCTTCCCCTTGCCGATGGGCAACGGATATACGGCGCTGATTGCCAGCCTCTGTCGTATATCGAAGTTACCGCGTCCGTAGTCCGCAGCGATGTTGTGTCCATCCTGCGGCCCTGCCCATCCAGCATCGTCGCCGCCGATCGATCCGACAGACGATTTGGTGTCGAGTTCCTTAGACCATGTATAAGCTACCACCATATCCAGGTCGTGCGCGCGATGCTCCACTTTGACGTCCATCGCGTTGTAGTTGGAGAAGCCGTCAAAACCGGCATACACCAGCATTCCGAGGTTTTGGTAGGGGGTTCGTGCGGCGGCCGGCACCGTCGCCGGGGTCGCTACGGTGACAGTGCAACCGTAGAGCGGGATGCACTCGGTTGGAGCGTTGGGGTTCGAGCGCGAAAAGAGGCGAATACCATGGTTCCCGATGTAGTCAATTTCCAACTTCGTCGCCCAGGGCAGTTCGCGTTCGACCCCTAGATTCCAGGCCAGGTAATAGGGATTGAGCGTGTGATCACCCTGCGTCTGAACAAAGCCAAGAGTGCTGGTAGATGGGTTAGTGGCATACGACACCAACGGAGCAGCTCCCGCTGCGGCCTGGGGTAATGCGTTCGTGTTGAATGCAGGCGGGTAGCTCAGCGGTGCGTCGTTGCCCGAGTTCACAGTTGATGTAGACGGATAGATTCCGTTGGCGCTTGCTGCATATTCGTCTATCTCGATAGTGTCGAAGTACTTGCCGAAGCCACCACGAAGCACAGTCTTATCGTTTCCAAATAAGCGGTAGGCGAAGCCGAGACGTGGCGCAAAAACGTCTTTCTCAGCCGGCCCGGCACCACGCATGCCGTTAGGTGCAGGAACGTAGAGGCCAGTCGATGGGGCGAAAGGATTGACGCCGCCATAAGCCGCGGCAATCTTTGGGTTGGCGATGTAAAGGGCGCCACCAGGCGCGTTGAAATCGGCCCAGAGGAAGCTGTTCTGCTCATCAAACGGCGTGGCGTTAAACTCATAGCGCAATCCCAGATTCAACGTAAGTCTATCGTTGACCTTCCAATCGTCCTGCACATAAGGTGCCCAGGAATTAAAGTGGAGATGTGAACCTGGGTTTACCGACGGACTGGAAAGAGGTCCCAATTCAACCAGGTCAATCGCCGCGCCTGCACCCAGCAGAGCGTCTGCAAAGTCGTCTCCGGAATACTCGCCGTTGTAGTTGATGCGCCCAATGCCTGGGTTGTAGATCGGGATGTAGCGAACATTGCGGAGTTGGAATCCGAAGGTGAGGGTATGCCGCTTGACGTTCCAAGTTGCCGAGTCGCTGTAATCCCGGTTCTGAGTGACGCTACTGGCGAGCCCGCCTACGTAGGCGGCGCCGCCGTTATACGTGAGTCCGTCGTTGAGGTTGCTGCTGTCAAACACGATACGGGGATAATTTTCTCCGGGCGCGGTAAACACACTGGGAAAGCTGAGTGAGCTGAGTACCGCGGGAGTGATTGTTCCCGCTGGCTCTCTGACCCACTTTGCGTGCGAGATTCCGATGCGAAGCTGATTGGTCAAAGTGGGGGAGAACGTGTGCGTTTCAGTCGCCGTGTACAGGCGGCCAGGCTGTGTTTGGCTTGTCGCGTTGGCCGGCGTGGTGGAAGTAGCGTCTTGTGATTCGTCGTGCCACGTCAAATGGAAAAAGATCAGATCCTTTGCACCAATGGTCTGGTCGATCCGATAGTTCTGCTGGTTGAAGTTAAAGATGCCCTTCGAGGCAAACAAATAATTCTCGACGCCGATCGAAGGACCGGTTGTGTTCGGCCCTGCAGGATAATAGATACCGGGGGTCATAATCAGTTTGCCGAGCTTCGAGATTGAACCGCTGGGAATCGTGTAGCTGCCGTCCGCCGCCGCTGCAAAAGGGCAGCCGTTAGGATCGAAGGGATTGAAGAGGGGATGAGGATCGCCTACCTGATAGGTATGGCCGCACTGGGTTAGCGTCCCGCCGGCGCCGAGTTGCGCAGTTGTGAAATTGCCCAGAACATCGGCATCAAACTTTCCGTTCATCTCGTCTGCCAAAGGAACGGACTGGGGTGCTGCCTGGCCACCTGTGTTCTGGCGGAAGCCTTCGTAGTTTGCAAAGAAGAACGTCTTGTCGCGTCCGTTGTACAGCCAGGGAATGCGGACCGGGCCGCCCAGCGCGAAGCCGAACTGATTTTGCTGTAGCAACGGCAGAGCGCCCTGTGAGGGAACATACCCATGAAAGGGCGCGTCGACCGCGCTGTTGCGCAGGAACTCAAATGCCGTACCGTGGAAGTTATTGGTTCCGCTCTTGCTCGTGATATCGATTTGGTTCAGGCTGAAGCCGTACGCGGCCGAGTAGCTCTTGGTCAGCTCATTGAACTCGGCAATATCGTCCAGCGAGGGGCCAAAGCCCGGAGTGCCGAAGCCGACGTCCTCAATGGAGGTACCGTCTACGGTGTAGCCCTCAGACGCGCCGCGGGAACCACCCAGGCTAACCGCACTAGTTCCGCTTCCGCTGATCGTGAGGCGGCCAGCGGATTGATTGCCTCCAGGATTGTTCACGGCGCCAGGAGACAGAAACATCAAGTCCTGAAAGTTCCGGCCGTTGAGCGGGAGTTCAGCGATTTGCGCCCCCGTAATCAATTGTCCAACGGCCCCATCTTCCGTATCTAGACTGAGCGCATCGGCCGTGACCGTTAGTGTTTCGCTCGTCGCACCGACCGACAAGGAAATCTCTGCACGGATAGTCTGATCAACATTCAATACGATTCCGGATTTGGTCTCCTTCTTGAATCCTGCGGCGGAGACAGTCACCTGGTAGTTGCCAGGCAAGAGCAGCGAAGCGGTGTAATCGCCGACCTCGTTGGTCGTCAAGGACCTGACTTCCCGTGTGTCGACATTGGTGATGGTCACAGTGGCGTTTACCACGGCCGCGCCGTTAGCGTCCTTGACATGCCCGACCAGCATACCCGTTCCGTTTTGTGAATGCAGCAGACTTGCGCCGAATAAGCCGACCAGCAGGACCAATAAGCAATGCCTCATGCGTCTCCTTGACATTTCTCCTCCAGTAGTGTGTCTCCCATGGGCGATCCAATTGCCTAATGGAAGACTGTTGTCTTGCGCTGTGTGACTTTCGGTGGCGTTTGCTAGCCACGCTCCGATCTCCAACAGTCTGCCGCTACCTTCTCGCTCCCGAAATCTAGGTGACGCGGTAAACCGACTATCCAGTTCGCTCCGCATTCAAACGGTCCGACGATTCAATGATCAAGATTGCTACGGTAGTCCCAACTTTCAATACCTCCTTGCTTCGGACCGCAAATCGTTGCAGCGAATCGAGATCCTCTGGAGTAGTTGCGGGACGTATCAAGGCGGTGTTACGTTGAATTTGGCCGGATCTGGGGCTGCGGAGCGAGACCATGGCGTCTACCGGGCTATTGACAGGTGCTTGGCACCCCAATTCACAGAACGAAAAGCAGCTCGTGTACGTGCAGCTCGAAAAGATTGTGAGTGACAGTAGATTCGCCGCAAGCAAGCGCTATCCGCAACTGCTCCGGTATATCGTGGAACAGACTCTTGCCGGGAACGAAGACGAATTAAAAGAGCGCACCCTCGGCGTAGAAGTATTTCATCGGCCGCCGGCCTACGATACCAATCTCGATCCTGTTGTGCGTCTCTGCGCCGCGGAGGTGAGAAAGCGGCTCGCCCTGTATTACCAGTCACCGGAGCATGGGGGCGAGTTAAGAATTGACTTGAATCCGGGATCCTATGTTCCCGTCTTCTCGCAACCGCCGCCGGATTCGCCCGCACTCGAAATGATTCCGCCGGTAGTTCCCCTTAAAGCGAGGCAAATCAGCCACCCAAAGAGGACGAGAACAATTTATTGGCCGGCGGGTTTGATCGCTTCTGGCCTGATGATCGTCGTGATATTGGTCCTGGCCACTCGTTATTGGAAGCAATTCGGGAAACAAAAACCCGCTCTCGAAGAACAAAAGTCCGCTCTCGACGAAGTCTGGTCTCCGCTGCTCACCAGTGGCAAGCCTGTCTTGTTCTGTATGGGCGAAACCGAGTTCGAGTTGTTTGCACCTCATGCTTCTCCGCTGACTGCGCTCCAGAGCGGTGCCGATGAGGCCTCGAATCTTCAAGCGTCCGCAGAAAAGAATGACTTTGTTCCTTTTTCTGACGTGCAAGTTCTTAGCAGATTCGTGTCTCTGATCGGAGCTCGCGGACATGCTTTCGGGGTCCAGAGTTCCCGGACAACCGTTTCCTCTCAGCTTCGGGAAGGGCCGGTTGTTCTGATTGGAATGCTGAACAATGACTGGACGCAAAACAGAACGTCCACACTCAGGTTTCATTTGGTAGGGCCTGAGGGCCCAAATCAGGTTTACTGGATCGCGGACACACAGCACCCCGAGTCACGCGCCTGGCAAGTCGGTTCATTGGCTCGGAGAAGTAACGTTCTCACTGACTATGCAATTGCCGCCCGCTTCATTGACGAGAGCACCGGCCAGGTAGTTCTGGTTGCGGCGGGAATTGCGGGCAGCGGAACCAGGGCTGCCGGTGAATTCCTGACAGATGAGGCAACGCTAA
This sequence comes from Acidobacteriaceae bacterium, assembly GCA_003142935.1. Lineage (GTDB taxonomy): Bacteria > Acidobacteriota > Terriglobia > Terriglobales > Acidobacteriaceae > Telmatobacter. The sequence continues at coordinate 4,270 of PLOG01000117.1, read as the reverse complement.
AACAGTTCGCAGATGGCGCTGGCGCTGACTGGACTAAAAAGAATTTCGAAGTGGTCCTCAGTTCGCAAGTAGTCAACGGAATGCAAGGCAAACCCAAGGTGGAAGCCAAAGCTTTCTGGTGAGTCGCCTGCAACGCGCGGCTCACGTAGAGTTCAAACTGAATATCCAAACCATCCAATGCTCTTTGGCAAACTCTCGCCGACTCGCACAAATCATTCGATCATAGAATCGCGATGATGAGCGCCACCGCTTCCAACTTGACTCGTTTGGGTAAGTCCAACGGGACTCTCTGGAAACTCGAAGACCGCTAGCCTGCCTTCAGAGTATGAGCCCTGTCATTTCCCGTTGTGACAAATCTTCGTTGTCTGCTCAGAACGACGGACCCGATCAAATGAGAGGCAGAGGTTTGTCACCAAACGTAGCTCGCAACGACCTGAGGACGTCCGGGTAGTCCGTCTGTAACCGGAGTCTGCAGAATGATCTGCAGATTCTTCTTTTCCCATTCAGGCGAGACAGACTGCAGGCCTGCCTGAAGGTACTCTTGGCTCGAGACAAATTCACCCGCCCCCTGCGTACTATAAGACTTGATTCCCGCAACAATCACAAGGAATTGGCCGGTCCTCGAGTCAAGAAGCCTGGTGACCACCGCGTAGTCCTCCAGGGTTCTTCCGTCAGAATCCAGTTGTGAGTACCATCGCCGTCCCTTCGGTCCCTCTTCTCTTATGAGCGGCCGGTCGCCCTCATCCGCGAAGCTGAAGTGAAGAGTAGACATCATTTGAATTGTCCAGCGATTGTTGAACGCTCCAATGATGACTGCGGGAGAGTTCCGCAGATCTTCGAAAGAGTAGTTGCCGCCAATTCTTACTTGATTCTTTTTTCCGATCTGACCGAACAGTGAAGAAAGCCGAACCGCCGTGTATACATCTCCGGCTGCGACTCCATAGTCGGGCAGCTCGACCATATCGCTCCACACGAGTTTGTCGTCTGGCTGCAGATCAGGTTTTTGACTGAGTCTCTCGAACTGCCCCAAGAGCTTGTCCTGAGTCTTGGAATGCCTCTGGTAAAGCTTGACGGAAGGCGAGTAGAGCGGGGGTTTAGCGATGCAGATCAGAATAGGCTCCGGTGAGGAAAGAGCGGGAGCCCAGAACCTTTGCAATGCCGATTGATGGGTTTTGGCGCGATAGATTATTGTTGTCCCTATCAGCGCAAGACCGGCCAGCAACACGAAGCCCACCGCCAGCCAAATCCACGAAAGCCGCTTTTGTTTCGAGGGAAAACGCTCAGTTCCCGGTAACGGTGACAAGGCGGGTTGAGCCCGGTTGAACTCCGGAGTGTATGTACCCACGCGAAGCTCGATGCGGACCGGCGAATTGTTAGGCGTCGTCTGGTAGTACTGGTCCAGTCTTCTGCGAACTTCTCCCGCCAGTACGCGAACCACAGCGTCATCTCCGGTTGCGTATCCCGCGGGGCGCTGAAAGAGGTCCACACCTATGGTGCGTTCCTTGAGCCTCTCATCGTTCCCCTCCAGGCGATGTCGGACCACGTAAGAAAGAAACTGTTGGCAGCGCTTGCTTGTTTGAAATACGGGACTGTTCAGGATCGCGTCCAGTTCACGAAGGACCGCGGTTCTTTCAACATCATCGAAAGTGCGGGAATCGCCGTCGACTCCTTCGCTCCCGATCTGGTTTGTCGTCGAACCCATGACATTCACCGGCTTCCGTTTGAAAGCTGCTGCGATGGGGCGAGCCGCGGCCTTTTGATCACTTTACTCCTCCCCGAACAGGTGAGCGACGACAATGTTGCAGGCCGAAGGACAGGTGAACCGCGGCCGAACGGGCCATCTCCTCAACTGAACCCTCTCGAGCGCTACCTGGCACAATCAGAAGGAGTTCGGCGACCGAGCAGCGCACTGCTCCTCTGCCACCATACTGTAACAAACAGTTTCCGACTTGAAAACCCTTCCACTGGAGCTGATGGTTGCATACCGATGCAGCAGCCGTGCATGCTTCGCTCTCTTTTCATCTGATCCTCGGCAAGGTCCAGTGCCCCAGCTCCCTCGCCGGAGCCAAGGGTTTAGAGGACCGAAGGGGGCTTTGCGTGTCGAGAAAGCGACCAAAACCTTTAGGAGGCAAAAATGCAACATACCGCTATGAAATCAGTTGTGCAGCCTGCTCCACACGTGGCGAGGTGGTATGACCATCTCGTCTGGTTTTCAGTCTTAATCGCTCTCTTTTTGGCACCGAGCGCGATACGGGCACAGATTGCAGGCACCGCCAACATCCAGGGTACGGTCGCCGACTCATCCGGTGCCGTCGTCGCCAACGCTGGCATCACCCTCATCGACCAGAACACGACTGTGAAGCGCGAAACCCATAGCGACGGCAGCGGAGTATACGTCTTTCCCAATATTCCGGCCAGCACCTATGACATTACGGTGTCGTCCAAGGGCTTCAAGACCTACGAGCAGAAGGGCATTGTGCTGGAGGTCGGAAGCAGCATCAGCGTGAATCCTGCGATGAGCGTGGGCAGTGCCGACGTCAAGGTCGAGGTCAAGGCGGAAGTTCAGCAATTGCAAACCGAGGACGCAACCTACAAGCAGACCGTCGACACCGCAGAGATGGCGGAAATGCCGCTCAACGGTTCGAACGGACGCTTGGTCACCAACCTGATAACCCTGACCGGCGGCGCCGTATCGGCTGCGGGCAATGATTTTACGGGCTCCAAATACAACTACCAGACGAGTTCATTTTCAATCGCTGGCGGCATGGGCAACGCCACTCTGTGGCGCCTCGACGGCGCAGACAACGGCGACTACATGGCGGGCGGCAATCTGCCCACGCCTTTCCCCGATGCGGTCGGCCAATTCACCCAGGAGTCTTCAACGCTGGGTGCGCAGGATGGAATGAAGGCGGGCGGCGAGGTCAACATACTCACCAAATCAGGAACGAACCAGTTCCACGGCGATGCGTTCGAGTTCATCCGCAACGACCTTGTCGACGCCACAAGTTTCTATTCGGCTACTCACGACCGGTTGCATCAGAACGAATACGGAGCGACGGCCGGTGGGCCGGTGTGGATACCCGCTTGCTTCCCCTTTTTCTAAGCGAAGATGAGATTTCGCAAGAAGTGTATGGAGGGCTTCCCACGAGGCGCTCTGGCGAGTTAGCAGCGTTCGTACATGCGGAGCAACTTCTCGACGTATGTAGGATTGCAGAGACTCTTCATCGTGATAATGTTCATACTGTGCCGCGGCGCCCGTTGGGTGTTGTTGAGCAGACCGTGTCGCAATGCGTTCCACTTTCGATGCCGGCACAGCCATTTTCCTATCCTCGTCCCATCGCATTGTGCCAGGTGTGTGGGACCAACCGTATTTGGCTTCGAGCGAGCGTGCAGCGGCATCAAGAGTGATCCAATCACGGTACGGCGTATGGGCCTTGTATGTTTCGGGATGAACTCTGTTTACCATGACGTGAATATGAAAGTGCTTCTTGTCTTCGTGAGCGACGAGAACGTACTGGTGTTCCTTGAAGCCAAGTTGGTTCAGCGTGTACAAGGCGGAATCGATCCACTCTGCCCGCGACGGACGTTCTCCTGGAGGCCATGCCAGTTCATAGTGGAAAACTGCGTCGTTGCAGCGTGGGTTTAGAGATTCGACTCCTTTCATCTCGGCCGCGGCTGTGTCGATGCCGACGAGGTTGTACGACATTACGACATCGCCCCGGAGAAGTGACTTTCCAGTATCCGGGTCGCGTTCCGTTGTGAGGTAGTTGAGGAGTCGCTTAAAACTGCTTCTCGACTTCCGCTTGCTCGGTTGCACTTTGGCAATCACGTACACTCCTCGGCGTTGTCCTGCTTGGCGATCATTCTGAACCCTCATCATTCATGACAATGGTCCGTAGTGTTGCGGTAATCCCTGCAAGAACCGAATTCAGTTGGTTGCGAAGTGTGGCTTCGTGTGGAAGGCCGCTTATTTGCATGAGCAGATGTTTTTGCAGGCCGCACAAGCTGCTCAGGCGGGCGACCGCCTTGTCGCTTACGCGCGAATAGAGTCGTTTATTGAGCGAACATCTTCGCAAGTATTCGCTCACGGTGAGTCCGGCTTTCTGCGCTTGTATATGCAGAATGTCCTTTTCATCACTCGTGACACGAATGTGGATTTCCGATGTGACGCCTTGCGCTCGCTTTGGTCGTGGCATTGTGCCTGGTCCTTTCCGTGGGGTCTCGGGGCGCAGCCCTGAGCAAGATGCGCAACCATTTCTCCGAGTAGCCG
>PLOG01000023.1 GCA_003142935.1 Acidobacteriaceae bacterium | reverse complement strand
GCGCGATCCACTTGGCGCGGGTGATCGCGCACCAGGTAACCAAGGTTGCTCGACAATACGACATCTCCTCGAAGACGAGTCTCTCCGGTGTCCGGGTCACGCTCTTTGGTGAGGTAATCGAGTAGCCGTCTAAAACTGCTTCGGGAGTTCTGTCTACTTGATTGAACCTTGGCGATCATGTGAGCTCGTCTACGCGTTACATTTCAGCCCAGGGACCGAGCTGGCTTCCGTCAGATACCGAGCGGGTTTACCTCCGAAATAATGACGGGATACGGCCCCTGCGCCGGCGTTGAGGTCGAGTTCCGTCATCAGGTACTTGAAAAGTTGCGAGAGGCTACTGACCGAGTTCTTGGGCGGCTTATCTGCTTGACGATCATTCTGCTTCATCCTCTTTGCTGATAACGGCACGCAATGTCGCGGTGATCCCTGCAAGAACGGAGTTCAGTTCACTGCGAAGTTTTGCTTCGTATGGATGGCCATGGACCTGCATCAGTAGATACTTCTGAAGGCTACACAGGCTGCTTAGGCGGGCAATTGCCTTGTCGCTTACGCGCGAGTGGATTCGCTTATTGAGGGAACACCGTCGCATGTATTCGCTGAGAGTCAGCCCGGCTTTGCCGGCTTGTACTAACAATGTGTTCTTCTCGCCGGTTGTAGTACGTATCTGGATTCTTTCCGTGGTTCCCTGTGCTCGTTTCGGTCGTGGCATCGCCGTTTGTCCTTTCTGTGGGGTCTCGGGGCGCAGCCCTGAGCAAGGTGCGCAACCATTTCTCCGAGTAGCCGAAAGGCGGATTGGAGAAATGGTGGTGGGACGCGCGAAACCCCGAAGGGGTTTTGTGAGTACCAGCGCCTACCTTGCCGTGCCTCTTAACAGTTCCGATTTTAATTTATTACATATATGCTGTCACTAGCGTTCTATTGTGTTTTCAGCTCGTTGTTGGCAAGGAAAGGAGGAAGGCAGATGGAAAAACGCCGCCGCAATCCGCAAACACTCACCGCAGAGCAATTTGAGGCCTTTCGTACTCGCCTGGATGAGAAAGGGAATGTACCTCCCCCGCAACCCGTGTCCTACATGATGGGGGAGATTGTACGGGGCGTATACCCGCAGTTGAAAAAGGTGCGGGAAAACGGCTACACGCTGAAGATGTTGGTCCGTGTTTTTGAAGAGAACGGCGTCGTAATCACAATTCACGCCCTTTCGACCTACCTGAAGAAACTGGCAGTACCAAGGGAACAAGCTCCAACAAAAGCGGCCAATAAGGGCACGGCGGGATCACCAACCGTTGAAGTAAGGCCTGGGCAATTTCAAATGAAACCGGACTTAACGCTGTAAGGAAGGACGGAGGTGTGGCAACGGTTCTCTTTTCAAACGGCAGCAAAGGTGGCGTGGGAAAGTCGGTGGGCGCGATCGCACTCCTCGACTACTTCGAGATGGGAAACCGGCAGGTCTCGCTGGTGGAAACCGATACGGCCATGGCTGACGAAGGAAAGCCGTATGGTTGGCGCGCTCGGTAAGATCGGGCGTCAATAAATTGCAACTCAACAAGTTGGAAAGGTAAAGGGCTTATGATGCAATCGTCTCCGCGTTCTCAACCAAATGCTGATAAGAAACCTGCGATTCGTGCCGAGGAGAAATTGCTCTTGAGCCGGCGGGATGCTGCGCAGTTGCTCTCGATCAGCCAACGTGCACTGGATTACCTGGTGGCGACTCGGCGCCTGCAGACCAGGAGAATTGGCAAACGAGTCTTGATTCCGGTGGCTGACCTACGGAAGTACGCCCGTGCCGACCATCCGGAGCCGATTGTGGGTTGATCTTAAGGGAGTAGCACTGTCGGAAAGCTGATTGTCGTAGCCGTCATCCTGGTAATTACGACCCACAGGCGGACGGCGGCAAGGCTCTCCGCAGTGCCGCCCTGGTTTATGGGGCTCAGCTTCGCGTCCCTGATCGATGGTCAGGTCTGGTTCTGATCTTCTGCCGCGCTATGGGCAGGTTGATCTCAGATGATTTGCAATTTTATGTCGTTAAGACTATTCAAAATCAGCGGCTTCCCGATGTTTGATCGGACCGTGGTCCGCTCTCCCCTGAAGTGCGCCGGTCGATTTTCACAACAATGCTCAGAGCTGTGGCTTTTTCTTCATTGATGGGGAAGACTTAGCACCTGAACGCTCGCCCGCGCCCGTCGACGACTTGCCGGCCATCCCCATACCGCCGGTCACTTCGCTTTCCAACTACTCTGTCTGACCGCCGGAGACGGGCGATCTTTTGGTGCTGCTGACGGCGTACAGAACCAGCTCGACACGCGAAGAAACGCCCAGCTTATCAAAAATATGAAACAGGTAGTTCTTCACAGTATGTTCACTGAGACTGAGCTCTTTGGCGATTTCGCGATTCTGCATGCCCTCCGCCAGCAAACGGACAACGTCCTCTTCCCTTTTGGTCAGCAACCGCATTCCGTCTGCGTTGACGACCCGCATAGGTGCAAGCTGAGCAAAAGCTTCCATAACCTCAGAGAGTTCGGCACTGCTCGCCCAGATCTGCCCCGCGTGGACCTGCTCCACGCACCTGCATAACGACTTGACAGAGGAAGAGGAGAGGACGAGGACGCCTCTTGCGCCGGCCCGAAATGCGTCCACGACCAGATTTTGCTCAGGGCCGTTGAGCAAAATGACCGTCTTCACATCCGGAGCACACTCACGGATTTGTCGCAACGCTCCAAAACCGCTCAACGGGCCATCTGCCAGCGAAGCGGTGATCAAGGCGACGTCAGGGCTCTTCGCCTTAACCGCATCGACCACCTCCTGGGCTGTAACGACGCTGTCAGAGACATGAAAGTGCCGATGCCGCTGGAACGCCCCCATAAGCAGCTCGCGCGCCATTGAGTGTGGATTTGCTATAAGTACGGAAATTCCATTTCGTTTAGGAGTCATCATACGCACACCCCGGGGACCTACCTCAGATGATGCAGGTGATGCAACTACTGCCGCACCCAGACCGGTGGTTATGTATGGGTACTCTTCGGTGCGATCCAAGAGCCTCGCTTCAATCGACGTCTATCTCTAGCATCGGCAAAGAATGAAGATATTGGGGGCCCGGTACTGGTTTAGCGACTAATCTTCCTTGAGCCCACACCGGCGGGCGCGTTTATCGCTGAGTCAAAATCGCAGCGCACAAGTTCTAACAGGCAGTTGAGTGCTTACCTGCAACTGCGCCGCTGTGCTTCTTTGAAAAGTGCACCCATCATAGCTCAATTGGGGAATCTTTCCACAACTTGTTTTACTGATCGATGTGATTTTGTGGGGCTTGTGATTCTGGTCACAACTTCATTGATTAGCTATCAGAAATGTGATCAATATTGCACACTCGCATTTTAAACAATCTTTAGAAAGTCGTTACGCATTGCGAGTCGGGTCGCATCCCCTTCCCTTACTCCGGTTGAGGACCATTTTTCAAAATCTGCTGCAGGGGCCCACATGCCAGGCCTTGAGGGTGTCTATCCGTGGTCGGCGCGGTTTGGGACCTGGAGCGCGATCCTCGCACGTCAACATCTTGCCGAACACCTGCATGTCTTCAACAGAATCAGTTCTCGACTTTTTGGCTCCGGGAGTCGGAGGCCTGCATCCTTCCGCTGTTGCTGACTGCATAAAGGACCAACTCAACTCGCGATGAGACGCCGAGTTTGTCGAAGATGTGAAATAGATAGTTCTTAACTGTGTGCTCGCTCAAATTGAGTTCTCTGGCAATCTCTCTATTTTGCAGGCCCTCTGCCAGCAGTCGAACGACCTCTTCTTCGCGCTTGGTCAGCAGCCGCATTCCGTCTGCGTTGACGACCCGCATGGGCGCAAGCTGAGAAAACGCATCGATTACCTCAGCAAGTTCGGTGCTATTTGCCCATATCTGTCCGGCGTTGACCTGCTCCACGCACTTGCATAACGACTTGAATGTGGACTGAGCAAGGCAGAAGATGCCTCTGGCACCAGCCCGAAATGCGTCGACGACGAGATTGTGTTCACCCCCATCAAGCAGGATGACCGACTTCACATCTGGCGAGCAATCACGAACCTGCCGAAGCGCGCCAAAGCCACTCAGCGGCGGGAGATAGCGCGTCGCCGGCATCTGAGCGATGAAGCACTACTGGTGCACATCCGTGCGGCGTATGCGGAGAACCGTGGAGCCTATGGCTGGCCGCGCATCTGGCGGCAACTTCGGTCTCAAGCTATCCGCGTAGGCAAGCAGCGCGTGCAACGGCTGATGCAGGAACACGGCATCCGCGCTCGTGGCAAGCGGCGTTTTCGGGTTATGACCACCGACAGCCGTCATGATCTTCCGATTGCGCCGAACCTTCTGAATCGCAACTTCACAGTGTCCGGGCCCAACCAGGCGTGGGCTGGTGATATTACCTACATTGCCACTGACGAAGGCTGGCTGTTTCTGGCCGTAGTCATTGATCTGTTCAGCCGCCGTGTGGTGGGCTGGTCGATGCAACCTGATATGCGGCGCAACCTGGTGATCGACGCCCTGGAGATGGCCTGGTTTCGGCGTAGCCCGGACAGCGCGGCAGGGCTGATTTTTCATAGTGATCGCGGCAGCCAGTATGCCAGCGACGACTTCAACAAGGTGCTCAAAGAGCATCGCATCACGCCGTCGATGAGCCGCAAGGGAAACTGCTGGGATAACGCGTGCTCGGAGACGCTGTTTGGTTCACTGAAGGTGGAACGGCTGCATGGGCAGCGATTTGAAACCATCCGTCAGGCTAAGGATGAAACCATCGCCTGGCTGCTCTGGTATAACCAATCACGCATGCACTCGACGCTGAACTATGTCAGCCCAATGCAGTTTGAACAAAACTGGACCGATGAAACGACAAGGATCGCCGCCTGACAGTTCGCGGTGATCGAAGCAGGCCGTGGAAATGACGGTTTATTGAAAGCCCGGAAAACGATAGTGCTGTTTTCCGCCCTTCCC
>PLOG01000174.1:16050-28551 GCA_003142935.1 Acidobacteriaceae bacterium | reverse complement strand
CCTAGGCGCCAGTCGGTGACGAAAAGGTTCCTCACGGCCTGCAGCGCGGCCGGCTGGACCCGTTCCCAGCGCGCGAATGCGGTTTTGTGCGACAATATCCTGTGAGCATGTGTGCCGGCAAATTGCGGCACGCGGAGGATACAGCAATGGGCGATCTACTTCAGCCATGGCATCTGATCGTGTTGGCCGTGGTTGCATTTCTACTTTTTGGCGCAAAGCGCTTGCCGGAGCTGGGCAAGGGACTGGGCGAAGGTCTGAAGGGTTTCAAAGAAGGCATTCGTGGCATCTCCGATCCGCCTCCACCGGTGCAAACCGTTCAGCAGAGTGCGCCTCCACCGCCGCCAGCCGCGCCGGTCGAGCCCCAGATTGTGCGCAAGGACGGATGATGAGGGTCCACTAGCCGGGCACCTCGATCGTGAATTCCAGAAACTTAAAGGGCCTGTGCCGACGCACAGGCCCTTTGCGTGAAGGCCTAATAGGCAGAATCTAAACGCTCAGCAGCATAACCGCAGACAGCGCCAGCGCCATCCCCGCGATCTGGCGCCGCGTGGGCCGCTCGTGCAGCACCAGCCCAGCCAACACAATCGTTCCCGCAGGATAAAGCGAGCAGACCACCGCGGCCACATCCAGCCGCCCCAATTGTGCGGCCCGCAAATAGAACAGGCCACCGATCATATCCAGCAATCCGGCCGGGACGCCGGCTTGCCAGAAGCCCTTCCAAGGCTCTTTTGGAGGCTTTACGAAAATCACCAGAATCAGGGCTACGCTGCCGGCGGCGCGGGACGAGGTCATGGTCCAAAGCGGGCCGGCTCCGCTGGCCAGCTTGAAGAGGATCAACTGGGCGCCAAACCCCATTCCCGCCAGCGCCCCCAGCAGCAAGGCCGCCGGGGGTGAGGCCGGACCGTCTTTGGCCGGCGCATGTGTGATGAGCCAGATGGCCCCCAGTCCAGCCGCCAGTCCAGCCGCGGTCAGCAGGCTGGGCATTCCGTCGTAAATGAGTGAAAAGACGACCGGAACCAAAGCGGTCAGCAGCCCAGTGAGCGCGGCTGTCAGCCCCATTGCGCCCATGGCCAGCGCTCGATAGAAAACAGCCAGCGCAAGTGAACCCTCAAAGCCGCCCACCATGGCATAGAGAAGAGCGTGCATCCCCGGCGGAGCCAGACGAATACCCATGCAAAACGCCAGCAGCACGAAGAAGGAAACGATGTGGCCGGAAGCGACCACCAGCAGTGCGGGAGCGCGCCGGGCACCCAGACCGCCCACAAAATCGGACCCGCCCCAGGTGGCAGCCGCCACTAACCCGAGACCGGCCGAGGAGGCTCCCGAGGCGTTCATGCGAGGCTGGTCATCCGGGCCTGTTCACACTACCGATAGTCCTGACCGGAGGGATAATAGCCCTTCTTGGCAATTACCTCCAGACCAGGGCGGTCGACGTGCACTTCGATGGGGCGGTACTTGCTGTCGTAGATGGATTCGTGGCTCAGGTAGCCCAGCGTGTACTGGTTGCGCGCCTCGCTGGCAATCTTCTCGTAGCTCTTCTCAATGCCGTTCATATTGCGCTCGGAGTCGAGGTCGCCGCCGGTGGCATAGGTATACTTGAACAGGATGTTGTCGTACATGGTAAAGGGCAGATGAAGGCGGCTCACATAGCCCTCGCCCCAGACCGCGGATGCGCCCACGCCCGTAGCATATAGCGTGATCTTGTTGGTCTGCAGATAGCGGACGACCTCGCGCAGGGTAGCCTTGCTGCCATACTCCTTGCCGTCGGAGACGACGTAGATAATGCGGCGCCGTTCTTTGGGACGGGTTGAGAGTTCCTTGGCCGCGGAAAGAATTGCGTCGTTCAGAGTGTGAATCTCTTTGGGGAGGCTGATAAACGAGCCGTTGCCGGCGGAGCGTCCCGGCTGCAGGTTGGGGTCCACGCAGTTGCCGTTCTCGCGGATGTTGCAACCCGCCAGCGGACCGCTATTGATTGGTACCTGTTCATCGCTGCCGGACGCCTTGGCCAGGGCCAGCACCGCGGGCAGGCGGTTGCCCTCAGCGCCGGTGAACCCGGTCCACTCTTTGGCACCGTTGTTGTAGGTAAACACTGCCACTTCGTCGTAGGGCGTGAGTGCACCCTGGATGGCGCCCAGCGAGTCGTTTACCTTCGCCATCACGTCCGACGTCAGGCTCTGGTCAATCACAAAAGCAATCGAAAGCGGAGCCGGATCCACGCTGAACGTCCTGAGCACCTGACGGACGTTATTCTCATACACCTTGAAATCGCGGTAGGTAAGCCCGGCCACCTGGCTGCCCTTCGCATCCTTCACAATCACCGGAACTTCAACGTAATTCACGTTCACAACGTATTTCGTAATTGCAGCGGCGCCAAGCTCGGGAGCAGTGGTCTGTATATCGTCCTTTACCTGGCTTGAAGGCGGCTGACTCGAAGGCGGCTGGCCGCTGGGCGTCTGCGCCGGTTGTTGAGGCGGATTTGCCGACGGCGACGTTGGACTGGTTGAGGACGACTTCGGGTTCCCTGAAGAATCGGAAGCAGAACCGGGCAAACCCTCCGCGCCCTGGCCGGGCGTAATGGGGCCGTCCACACCCGACAATGGCGGGGGACCCTGGGGAGCTGGGGCGTCCGGCACTGTAGTTTGCTGCGTCTGGGCCAAGAGTACCGGACTCAGATATAGGCTCGAACTGAGGAGCGCCGCCAGCGCTATTGCTTTAGAACCGAGCTTCACAGGTATTTCGTCCTCCCAGACCGCTCAAAAAAGCCGTTCGACGGCCCGCGGATGCACTCCGCGCTGGCCTCAAAAACCAGGAGGCCTGCACCTGTCAGAGTATCAGACGCGCCACCTTCCCGCAGGTTGCCTATCGCCGTATAAAGAGTTCCGGTATGCTCTCTTAGGGGCAACATTCCCGTCTAATTGACCAGCATGAGCACCCGTTTCGCAATATCTGTTCTCGTTCTCGCCCTGCCGGGGTTGTCCGCGGCAGCATGGGCTCAGCTCGCTCCCTCCCCGGATGCGCCGCCGGTCAGCACCGCGCCAGCTCCGGCACCCGATGAAACGGCGGTGGCTACCCTCAAAATGAACGTCAACCTGGTCGATCTGTTTTTCACCGTGAAGGACAAAAACGGAGAACCGGTTCCCCATCTGACCAGGAACGACTGCGCGGTGCTCGAAGACAAGGCGCCGCAAACGCTGAAGAACTTCGTGGCCGAAACCGATCAACCTCTCACGCTAGGGATTCTGCTCGACACCTCCGGAAGCCAGCAAAATGTGCTACCGCTGGAACAGGATGCCGGAAGCCAGTTTCTCCAACGTGTGCTGAAGTCCAAAGATGAGGCTTTTCTGGTCTCCTTCGACGTGAATGTGGACCTGCTGCAGGACTTCACCAACAGCGCGCACCTGCTGGCACGTGCCATGAACAAGGCGGAGATCAACACCGCGGGCGGCAATGGCGGATACGGCATTCCCGGAGCCGGCGGGGGAACCATTCCCACCATCGGAGCTCCCAAGGGAACGCTGCTCTACGACGCGATCAACCTCGCCGCCAATGAAAAGCTGAACCAGGAGAGCGGCCGCAAGGCGATGATCATTCTTACCGACGGCGAAGACGAGGGCAGCCGCACCAAGATTGGCGAAGCGATCGCCGCGGCGCAAAAGTCCAACGTAATTNNAGGATTTCGGATGAGACCGGCGGCCGGCTGATCGACGTGGGCAACAATGGCAAAAAGCTGGAAGCAGCATTCCAGCAGATCGAAGATGAACTGCGCACCCAGTACGTGGCCAGCTATACACCCAGTAATACCAAGCTCGACGGAAGCTTTCGCCGGATCGCTGTGCAGTGCAATGGGGATGGGTTGAAGGTACAGGTGCGCAAGGGATACTACGCACTGGCGCCACAGAATTAGCTTATCTGTCTCTCAGGGCGATCCGCCTGCAAATAGAATGTCCAGCCTGGAAGTGTTTACGCAAATCAGGAAGAAACTCCCCTTCAAAACCAAGCCGCGCATTCACTGTCTTGAAAACACCGGTGGCGCCGGCGCCCAATTCTACTTCTTATAAATGCGGGTGTTAAAAGGTTCGTCCCTGTTTTGTATTCATACACTCAGTTACCTAAGTCCCGATACCCGGTAATCTGGCGCATTTCATTGGTCTTCTTTAATATCGGCAACAGTAGGAAAAACTTAAGGCCATTCCGCAAAGTTTTTCCACACAACACACTCAGCACCGAGGAGCCCGCCATGATTACCAACTGCGCTGTTAATGAAAGCTACGAAATCAGCCCCCGGTTTCAGCGCACCGTCGAAGAACGGATCGCGCGGCTGGAGCGAGATGCCCAAAGCGATGAATCGCTCGTGGCGCAGCTTTTAGACGGCGATCATATTCGCAGACAAATGCGCCTGGTAGCCATACAGCGTGCAGAAGCGCTGCGCATGAGGCTGTTTCTCGATCGTGCCCGCACCCGCCTGCCCAGGCCGCTGATCGAGCTTTAGCTGCGCGCAGTTACTCACCAGCCTTGGCTGCCATTGCTTCCACGGCCGCAATGTTCGGTGTCAGTTCCAGTGGAAAGCCGTGGCGCTGCTGCAAATAGGCAGTGCAGTTGTAAGCCATCCAGACTTTCCCGTTTCCGGCTTGCCTCACCAGAATCTTCAGGGGGAGATCAATCGCGGCGCTGGGCGCAGCGAGCATGATCGGCAACTCGGTAGCCGGAATCTTCAGCCCTGCCTTCTCCGCCTTCTCCGCTGTGGTCGATCACGGCAAACAGAGTCGCCCCCTTGCTTTCGAGAATTCCCTTGAGCTTTGCAATCGTTTCGTCCACCGAATGGTTGCTGGGGATCTCGTCGATCCCCTTGTCTGTGTTCAGCATCGTGCCTATCTCCCCGATCGAAGCAATTGCGCGAAGAATTCGAATCGCGCCCTCACCTTCATCGTGAATTTTTGCGTCTCCGCGTTAAGTTTGTTGCGGTCAGTGCCTTGGGCTGAATCTCCATCTCAAATTAAAATCAACGGCGAACTGCTAATATCTTTCCACAAGCGGAGCTAAACGTCGGCACTCTCCGGCAAGCGGCTGCCGGAATCAAAGAGCATTGATCCCGAAAGCCAACAACACTTCGACTGGAGGCGGAGGCGAGATGAACATCGGCTTCTCAGGCAAAGTAGTGCTTGTAGCAGGCGGTACCGGCGGCTTGGGCCGCGATGTGAGCCTCGCGTTCTTGCGCGAGGGCGCCAAGGTGGTCGTCTCCTATCGCAAAGAGGAGGAGTTTGCCGCCTTGAAAGCCGCCGCAGGTCCGGCCGCCCCAGCGCTCTATGGACAGATCGTCGACATTACCGACGAGGCCGCCGTGGCTGAGTTCGTCGCCGGCGTACTCTCGCGACACGGTCAGCTCGACTCCGTTGTCAATACTGTCGGTGGCTACGCGGGCGGCATAAAGCTCTGGGACCTGGAAACCAGGATTCTCGACGCAATGCTCAGCCTCAACCTGCGTTCGGGTTTCATATTGGCGCGCGCAGTCTTGCCGGCAATGCTCAAGCAGGGGCGTGGATCCATCGTCAACGTCGCGGCAAAAGCTGCATTCGATCACGGAGCGGGCGCGGCCGCCTATGCCGCGTCCAAGGCCGCCGCGGTGGCGCTCATAGATTCACTCGCCGCGGACACAAAGGGAACCGGTGTACGAGTGAATTCCATCCTGCCAAGCATCATTGACACATTGCCGAATCGGAGGGCAATGCCCAACGCCGACTTTGCTGCGTGGCCAAAGCCCCAGGACATCGCACAAGTCATCCTGTTTTTGTGCAGCGACATGGCCACGACAATTCATGGGGCGTCGATCCCGGTCTACGGCAATAGCTGAAGTGGGTCTCAAAACATTGAGATAAGGTCGACGCAGGAGTGCGGAGGATGAACCAGGTTATCCGTCCTGTGGCATCCTCCTGGAGAAAATTCCGCCCTGCGCGATGCCGAAGTGAGCAGGCAATTTGCGGAACTGCTCCAGGGCCACTTAAAAACGCAGACCCTTAATAGTGTGCAAGACCTCTGGACGATGTTTTCCACTATTTGTCTGATTGGGGTTCAGCAGGACTAATATATAGGGGGATTCGGCCTCATCTGCATAACTCTTCCTGGCTTGGAGGTCTGCACCCTCAGTACCATGCCAGTTGTTACCTTCGCTATAGATCTCTAGCACAGAACTGCCATTGCTCGGATTGCAACCGCATTAGTAGCGTTTAGGTTACGTTTCACGGCGTCTGTTCGGGATCATAAAAGGACATACTGAGGCTGTTCCCCAGAAAGCGGTATTGACGCGGCTGCCAAGCTCAAAGAGCTTGGATACTGGAGAGCAGTTAATGAAGGCTCTGTGAGAATTGCTCGAAAGATCAGGCAAAACAGAGCGTCTTGTGGAATAGGCAGCGAGTGATGCTTGCCCAGGTTGTAGGATCGAAACAAATTCAAGAAGCAGCCCCAGCGGTGTAAGCGGCTGAACATTGAATTTAGCGGTGAAAGCGGATTTGAAACTCCAGAAAGACACAACCAGCAGCACGTTGGTATTTCCCAAAAGGATGACCATGACATCGATGAGTGTACGCAGTCTTTTCGCTTCGTTTTGCGCAATTGTTACCTTAACCTCTCTGAGCAGTGTCCAGGCTTTGGGCCAGAACCCCGCGGCGCCAGAGCAGGTGACTGTTGCAAGCAGAGTGACGCAACCGATCGATGAGAGCGCTCGCGTTGCCTTAAAAGGCACGGTACATCCGCTGGCCAACGCGGCCAACGATCGTGGTGAGGCGCCCGAGAGCCTTCCTCTGGGTCGAATCCACATGGTTCTGCAGCGAAGCGACAGCCAGGAAAAGGCTCTGCGTCAACTGCTCCAGGATATGCACATGCCGGGCAGCGCGAACTATCACAAATGGCTTACGCCGGACCAGTTTGGCAGCCAGTTCGGACCCTCGGACCAGGATATTGCCACCGTCGAGTCATGGCTTCAGTCGAAGGGCTTCGCCGTCAAGCAAGTCAATCCCGGCAGACAGACAATCGAGTTCACCGGCAACGCAGGCCAGTTCCGCGACGCCTTCCATGCCGCAATCCACCGTTATCAGGTCAACGGGAAAACCCACTACGCCAACGCCGCGAACCCTGACATACCCGCGGCGCTTGCGCCGGTTGTTGGAGGATTCGTCTCACTCAACAATTTCCCGGCGAAGAGCGATGCTGTTTCACCGGGCAAGGCCTCCTACCAGCCAGCGACGCACCAGGCAAAGGCTGAGTGGACGAATGGAAGTCCCTACAGTCTTCTGGTGGCCCCGGCAGACCTTGCTGTACAGTACGACCTGAACCCGCTCTATGGGTCCGGAGTCACCGGGACTGGCCAGAGCGTCGCCGTCATTAATGATTCCAATATTGACGTCAGGTTGGTAAATCTATTTCGTTCGACTTTTGGCCTGTCGTTGAATCCTCCGCAAATAATTATCGACGGCAACGACCCGGGGATCGGGGGCATCAACAATGCGGGTCCCAATGGCGATACCACTGAAGCCTATCTGGATGTCGAGTGGTCCGGAGCCGTAGCGCCAAACGCGACGATCTATCTGGTCATCGCCCAAGACACAAGCGCCGAATCGGGATTGTATCTTGCCGCCGAACGTGCGGTGTACAGCAACATCGCTCCTGTGATCAGCTTTCCCTTTGGGGAATGCGAACAATATCTCGGCGCAACCAATACATTTTTTAACAACCTTTGGGAGCAAGCTGCCGCCCAGGGAATTACGGTCGTGGTTGCCGCTGGAGATACCGGCTCATCGGGCTGCGTGGCTGGCGAATACGCGGTCAGCGGTCTGGGCGTCAACGGCATGGCGTCCACACCGTACAACGTTGCGGTCGGCGGCACCGATTTCTATTACTCCTTCTACGCGAATGCGACGCAAGCCGAGCTCGCGCAATACTGGAACAATGCCAATACAACCTCGCCTTCTGTGGCTTCCCTGTACGGATATATCTCCGAGCAGCCATGGAACGACAGCCAATATGGGTTTAACATAAACACCGACCCCAATGGATACTCACAAGTGAGGGGTGGAAGCGGGGGAGCGAGCAGTTGCTCCTCAGGCACCGGAACGGGTGCAAGCGGGAACGGCTGGGCTACATGCAGCGGCGGATATGCCAAGCCCGCCTGGCAGGCTGGCGCCGGCGTCCCCAAGGACTCGGTTCGCGATATTCCCGACGTTTCCTTATTCGCTTCCGACGGCCAGAACTACTCCTATTATCCCGCCTGCGCCAATGACGGCGACTGCCAGCCTGTAGCTGCAGGCACCCCCGTTCAAGTCACGGCCGTGGGCGGCACCTCCGTGGCGTCGTCGGCCTTTGCCGGCGTGATGGCCCTGGTCAACCAAAAATATGGCGCCCAGGGGCAAGCCGATCACACGTTATACGCACTCAAGACGCAGTACCCGGCGGCCTTCCACGACGTAACTGTCGGCACCAATTCGCAACCGTGCAACATGACAACGGTCACCTACGGCGGGATTTCTTATCCTCGCCTGGATTGCATCGCAGTATCCAATCCCTATACCGTAGTCGACCCCTACTATGGCTCGACGACGGAAGGCGAACTGGGCACCGGGACCACGCCCGCCTACAATGCCGCGGCTGGATACAACCTCGCCACCGGGTTGGGCTCCATCGACGCCAACGTTCTGGTCGGCGACTGGCCCAATGTGAAATTTGCCGCCACCACGACGACTTTGACTCCGTCTTCCACTTCATTCACCCACGGAACGCCAATCACCATCAGCGGGTCAGTTACAGCCACAAGCGGCACACCGACCGGCGATGTTGCCTTGATGACAGACAGCCCAACGCCTTTGCAGCAAGGACTCACATTTTTCAGCTTGACGAAAGGCGCCTTCTCGTCGAACTCCGTCATCGGTCTTCCGGGTGGCACCTATGACATCTGGGGTCAATACGGCGGCGACAGCAAGAATGCGCCCAGTACCTCCGCAAAGACAGTGGTTACGGTGGCTCCAGAGAGCAGCACACTTTCCCTAAGTGTTGAAGAGATCGGGAGAACGGACCCCTTGACGGCGATTCCCTATGGCGCTCCGATGGAGGCTATCGCGCAGATTATAGGCAGTAGTTGCACTTCGAGCTGCGTCAACCCCACCATCCCGACCGGCACCGTGACGTTGCTTGATAGCGGAACTGCGGTGAATACCACGCCAGTCAATGTCACAGGGACAGCGCAATACACCAAGCCGTATGCGTCTGGAGCCCATACGATTTCCGCCAGCTATTCGGGCGACTCCAGCTACAAAGCCTCCTTATCTTCCGCAGATGCGGCCACTGGCGCATCGGCCTCCTACCCTTTCACGGTGGTTAAGGATACGCCGACGGTTCTGCTGACCATTAATGGAAGTGCCACCGCGAAAGGCGTTGCCGGTCAGCCGACAGTGCTCACCATTCAGGTTGTCAACTCCAACGCATCCTCAAGTACTGCCGCGCCGCCAACCGGAACCGTTACCCTGGCGGGCGCGCCTGCGGGCGTCCCGACCACGGCCAAACTGGCGTCCGCCGTGTATACCGCCGACTATTCCGCGGAAGGTGTCGCCACTATCGTTTTTCCAGCAACTACCGCGGCCGGAACCTATCCAGTCACCATCAGCTATCCCGGTGATAATAACTACAATACCGTTCCGACTACGCCGATCTCCGTAACCATAGCCTCGAGCGCCCTATTGCCTACAATCATTACAGCAACCGCGAGCGCCCCGACAACATCGCTATTGGCCAGCATCTCGATCGCTGGGTCAGTCTCCGGCCCGACCGGCACCGTCCCGCCCACTGGCACTGTGAGTATTTCCGACTCCGGCGTGTCGTTCGGTTCGCCTGCTCTCTATGTATCCACTGGCGCTACCGGGACCAGTACCCCTTTCACACTTTTGTATAACACTGAGTTGTTGAGTCAGGGCGCCAACCTGATAACTCTTACGTACTCCGGCGACAAAAACTACCAGCCGTCAACCACCACCATCAGCCTCTTGAATCCCCTCTCCGATTTCAACTTGACCCCGCAATCCCCCACGGTTTCTGTATTAGCGGGCAGCAAGGTGACGGACGCAGTCTACATATCTTCGACGAATGGGTTCGCCGGCAAGGTGAGCCTTGCCTGCACTGCGGCTCCGGGCGTTACCTGCACTCCCTCCCCGTCCTCGGTTACCCTCACCAGCGGCGGCGCCGCTACCGCGACCCTCACCATCGCCGCCCCAGCCGCCACTGCCGCTGGAAAATACAATGAGCAGGTTACCGGAACCGACTCCACCGGAAACTACATCCACAACTTAAGCATCCAGGCTTTGGTTACCATACCCCTGACCATCACCACCGCAGCCACTCTGCCGTCTGGGGTCTTCGGAACAGCCTATACCCAGAGGCTGGCGGCCTCGGGCGGTTCGGGCTGGGGTTACACTTGGTCGCTTACGCCGGCGGACCAAAGCAATCTCGCGGCTGTAGGCCTGAAGCTGTCCAACTCAGGCGTCCTGTCCGGCGCTACACCGATAGTGGGCAATGCAGCCTTCACCGCGACGGTGACGGACTCCTTTAAGAACACGACCTCGGTCCTCTTCAAGGTGACCATCAACAAAGCCACGCCAACGATCACCTGGGCAACGCCTACGGCCATCACCTATGGAATGGCTCTGAGTACGATCCAACTCAATGCAACCGCATCCGCGGTTTTGGCCGGCAAGAGCACCCCAGTCCCCGGGACCTTCGCTTACACCCCGGCTTTAGGGGCCGTGCTCGGAGCTGGATCGCAGACGCTTTCAGTGACATTCACGCCAACCGATACGACCGACTACAGCAGCGCCACCGTCGCCGTGCAATTGACGGTCAACAAGGCTACGCCAAAGATCACCTGGGCAACGCCTACGCCGATCTCATACCTCACAGCGCTAAGCGCAACCCAACTCGATGCGAGTTCGGGCGGAGTTGCCGGAAGCTTCGTCTACACCCCGCCAGCCGGCACAGTGCTCGCACTTGGATCGCAGACGCTTTCAGCGACATTCACGCCGACCGATACGGCCGACTACAACACGCCGCCCCCGGCTACGGTGACCCTAACAGTCGACAACAAGACTACGCCAACGATCACCTGGGCAACGCCCGCGGCGATCACATACGGCACAGCGCTAAGCACAACTCAACTCGATGCGAGTTCGGGCGGAGTTCAAGGAACGTTCGCCTACACCTTGGCTTCAGTGCCGGTGAAGGTAGGCACAGTGCTCGGAGTTGGATCGCAGACGCTTTTGGCGACATTCACGCCAAACGACACGACTACCTACAACAGCGCCACCGCCACCGTGCAATTGACGGTCGGCAAGGCTACGCCACCGATTACCTGGGCAACGCCCGCGGCGATCACATACGGCACAGCGCTAAGCGCAACCCAACTCGATGCGAGTTCGGGCGGAGTTGCCGGAACGTTCGTTTACACCCCGGCTACAGGGGCGGTGCTCGGAGCTGGATCGCCGACGCTTTCGGTGACATTCACGCCAACCGATATGACCGACTACAACACAAACGTCGCCACCGTGCAATTGACGGTCAACAAGGCATCCCCCTCCGTCACGGTGACGCCGTCCGCATCCAGCATCACGACGGCACAGGCACTGTCAGTGACCGTTGCCGTCAGCGGCACGGCGACCGGCTCGGTGACGCTGACGAGCGGCAGTTACGCCTCAGTTTCGACAACGCTGAGCAGCGGAAGTGCTCAGATCACGATCCCCGCCGGTTCGCTGGCGGCGGGCAGTGACACGCTGACAGCCAACTACTCTGGAGACAGCAACTATAGTGCAACCATCCGCACCGCCTCAGTTACAGTCTCAACGCCGGTAAATCCCGGCTTCACCATCACTGGTTCGGCGGTCTCCGTCGCTCCCGGTGCAACCACGGGAAATACATCCACAATTACAGTCACCCCTGCCGGTAACTTCACTGGCAGCGTGACGCTGACCGCCGCCATCACAGGCCCAGCGGGCGCCCAGTATCCGCCTACTGTGAGCTTCGGTTCAACCAGCCCGGTGAGTATTACCGGTTTGGCAGCCGGAACGGCCACCCTAACGGTCTCCACAACGGCGCCCAGCAGCGCGGCGTTGAGTTACCCCGAACACCGCGGAGTTCCCTGGTACACCGCGGGCGGCGCGATCCTGTCCTGCATCCTGCTCTTCGGTATTCCGGCGCGTCGCCGTCGCTTGTGGAACGCGCTTGGAATGCTGGCGATACTCGTGACGCTCGCCGGCGGTATGATTGCCTGCGGCGGTGGTTCCACCACCACCACGCAAAGCAATCCCGGCACCACGGCTGGAACTTACACCGCTACTGTTACGGGTACTTCGGGCGCGACGACGGCCATGGGTACTGTCACAATTACAGTGCAATAGCTCCGGGCTGAATCCAGGCTGCCGCATCCTTTCAAGGGTGTGGCAGCCTTCGTTTTGCCAGATACTTGCCATCTGCACT
>PLOG01000174.1:0-16043 GCA_003142935.1 Acidobacteriaceae bacterium | reverse complement strand
CGTAAGCATCCAGTGGGGAAGGCTGGACCCTTACGCGCATTACGGCCCCGCAAGGAATTCTCGCAGCGTGACACCGCCCTCCCTCTGCAACTTATAATCGTGCCAGGGCCGCCGATCGGCCCGATCTTCCCTGCAAAGAGAGAAACGCCTTGGCACGAGAGCTTTCGACCGCACGGCTTGCCCGCAAAGAGTGCATCTCCGAAGTAGCCCAGTGTTACCACTTCGAGTTTGTCGTCGACGCCATGGAGAGCTTCCCTTACGCGCCAGGCCAGTTTGTCTCCGCAGTGGCAGAGGACGTGAACGGCAAGATGCAGACCCGCGCTTACTCCATTGCCTCGGCCGCCGCCGGCAACCGATTTGAGCTCTGCGTCAATCGCGTAGAGGAAGGCTTCTTTTCCAATCACCTGGCCGACCTGCCCGATCTGCCCGTTGGCGGCACCATTCAGATTCACGGCCCCCACGGCCACTTCGTCCTCCAGGAGCCAATCACCGACTCCATCCTGGTGGCCACCGGCACTGGCGTCGCGCCCATGCGCGCCTATACGCAATGGCTGTTTCCATCCGGCGGTCCCGACCGCAGCAACGGTAAGCAGATATGGCTTGTCTACGGCACCCGCCATGAGACGGACATTTATTATCAGAAGGAATTCGAGGCTCTCGCAGCCCGCGTGCCCAACTTCCACTATCTGCCCACGCTCAGCCGGGCGTTGGATAGCTGGAGCGGCCTGCGCGGCCATGTGCAGGTGCATGTCTCCAAAATCGTTGAAGAGCGCGCCGCGCGCCTGGGCCTGCCCCTGCCGCAGCCCGCGGTCGACCCCGCAATATCTCCCAAAGATCTCCGATTCGACATCTACGCCTACATCTGCGGCCTCAACTTCATGGTCTCCGGCGTGCGCGAGCTCCTCACCGGATACGGCTGGCACCGCAAGCAGATTGTCTTCGAGAGATACGACTGAAGCCGTCTCGCCGCCAGTTTTGGGAAGGCCCTACAGATTGAATAACTCTCTTAGCCGCTTGGTCTGTGTGCGGCTAACCGGAATCTCCGTCTGCGCCTTGTCGTTCATGCGCAACTGGTAGCTTGACTTGAACCATGGCACCACTTCGCGTATGTGGTCGATGTTCACCACAAAGCCGCGATGGGCGCGCCAAAAATGCGCCGCGTCAAGCTGTTCCAGCAACTCTTCAAGCGTGCGGCACTTCGATTGCCCCTCAAAGTTCCGCGTGACGATGCGAATTACGCCTTCGTCGATGGCCGCGAAGCAAATCTCCGCCTGGCTCACCAGTAGCAGCCTGTTCTGTGCCTGCACAATCAGCTTGGCCGGCTGCGGTGTGCGATCGGCGCCCTGTGGACTCTTCAGCAAACGCAGCAGCGCTTCGAGTTGGGACTCGATCGGTGATTCCGCCTGCGTACCCGTGCCGCTTGGCGCGCCGCCACCGGCCATTCGCCCTCTCACGCGATCTACTGCCTCAACCACCCGGCTGCGGTCGAATGGTTTCAGCAGATAATCCACCGCATTTACGTCGAAGGCGCGCACGGCGTACTGGTCGTAGGCGGTGGCAAACACGATCTGCGGAAGCGCCTCGACGTCTTTGCCGTGCGCCCCGCCACTCCCCAGTTCCTTCTTTTGCCTTTCGCGATCCATCAGCTTCCGGATCACGGCGAACCCGTCCAGTCCGGGCATCTGCACATCCAGGAAGACAAGATCGGGATGAAGCTCCTCAATCAGCTCAACGGCCTCAATACCATTGGCGCCCTGGCCTACAACGTCCACGTCCTCAACCGAATCGAGCAGATACTTCAGCTCTTCGCGGGCCAATTGTTCGTCGTCGATGATGAGCGTCGAAATAGACATGCGGAACTTCGATTGTAGGAAGGCAATCGGGCAGGGTCAATGCCGGGCGAGGTTCACAACGAAATTCCGTGCCTCATCCAGATCGAACCGGCGCCCATCCTTCCCGCGTTTTCTTGTCGCCAAAGTGGTCCCGCAGGCCGAAGTCAATCTCCCAGCAAGTGCAGCCGAGTAGGCATATGGTCCTCGGCAAGTTCATGGCCGCAGCGGGTGCAGTACTGGTCGGTGGCGCGCACTGTCCGGAAGCAGTTGCCGCAATTCGCCGTAAGCTGGTAGTTGCACTGCGGACAAAAGTGGAAATCGCTCTGCACATGCGTCCCGCAGGCGGGGCAGCGGCTCACCTGCGGCTGACGCAGCAGGAAGTAAAGCACCGCCCCGATGCCGCCCGGCATGACGAAGCAGATCAGCATCCAGAAGTAATACTCCACCAGCACAAACGCCACGCTGGCAACAATAATCGACCACACCGGAATCATGCGTTCGTCTTCGTTCACGGCGATGGATTCAGGATCGCGCATAGGCTATCCCTTCCCAGGAGGGCCTTTCTAAGGCTCGGAACTAGCTTAACCCTTACATAGGGGACGGAGAAGGGAAAGAAGAAGTTGCCTTTTGCGGGACTTCGGTTCAAGTTTAATTTCTTCAGTTCACGACTTCTTGCGCATCCACCCTGCCACCAGCGCCGCTGCCACCAGCGCCGGACAAAGGATGCACACCCAAAGGCTGAACTCCGTGGCCGTATCGCCGATTAGCTCGCCGCCGATCAGCTCGTCGGCAACCCGCCAGAAGAACGGTCCAAGCACCACAACCACCAGCAGAAGAGCGGCCAAAGCCACCGCCAGTCCCCGCTTGCGCCCGGCCTTCTGGTCCTGCATCACGCCCAGCGAGGCCAGCACCACCCTGCGTGTCTTGTGGGCCACGGCGCGGTCTCGTCCAGCCTGGTTTCCCGCCAGCGCCGAAAGCAGGTCGCGGCGCATAACGTCGCCAGAGCCCTCTTTAGTGGGTGCCTGTCCATCGAGCGTGTCCAGCCCTACGGTCTTCACACTGCCTCCTGGAAGTGCGCCTGGGTGCGCTCCAAGTTGGGCTTGATCATAGCCATGCCGCGGTAAAGTCTTGATTTAACAGTAGAAAGCGGAGCCCGCGTGACTTTCGCAATCTCTTCGAGCGAAAGCTCTTCGTGAAACCGCAACACCAGCACCTCGCGATGCAGCGTATCCAGCTCCAGCAAAGCGGCCGAAATCCGTTCCCGGTCTTCCATGTTTGCAAAATGGTCAAACGGCGTCGGTTCGCCATCGGCAACCTCGAACGCCATGGGCCGGTCGTCCTCGGATTTGCCCTCGAACAGCTCGTCCAGACTGCTCATCGTCCGCTTCCGGCGCAGATCGATCAGCAGATTGCGGGCAATGGTAAACAGCCAGGTCTCAAACCGCGCCTGTCCGTTGTACTGAGCTCCCCGCACCAGAACCCGCATCCAGACCTCCTGGAAAAGGTCCTCGGCCTGCTCCCGGTTGCCGGATAAATACAACAGATAGCGCATTAACCGGTGCTGGTAGCGGACGATCAACTCGTCCAAAAGCCCCGCGTCCTGGCGCTTCAGCCCCGCGGAGATCGCCAGATTCTCCTGGCGAACCTGTTCAACTGCTGCCGCAACGGCGCCCGGTACAAAAAATGAAGATAAAGCCGACATTGATTTGCTGCTCATCTCTTTCAATTAGACGGCAAAATCAGCCTTCGGGCCAGTCCAAACGGGCAAAGATGAGAAAAAGAGTACTCATTCCCGTACAAGTGTTCCTTTGGCCGCTGCCTGCAATGCCACCTCAATCACCTTCGCCGCCCGTCGTTCCCGAGCTTCAACTGTCCCGTAGTAGAAGATTCCCAGCAGATGATTCCGCCGTTGCGTCGGCGTCATAGCCTTCCATCCCTCCAGTGCCCGAGGCTGGCGTTGAAAGGCCGCTTTCAGCACCGGCGGCGGATCTTCTTCCCCCTCCATCGCTTGCATCAGGCGTTCCGCCATCTTCTCCGCCCGCTTCTGCCGCGTTTCAGCCCCCTTCGCCTCATCCACCCATTTGCCAATCTCTCTGCGCATCGACGGGCTCATCCCATCGAACCACTTTCGCAGCTTCCGGTCGCCTTTCAGCTCCCTCTCCAGCTCTGCCGGAAGCACGGCCGGACGCTCCTCCAGATCCGGTTCCAGCTTGATGCGCACCTTGTCTCCAACCCTGGCCTTCGCCCCTGCCTGCATCTTTTTGTTCACTAGCAGAAAGTGTCCTCCACGTCCCGATTCGGCGAACAGCGACGTCCGAAATGCAAATCCCTCGATCTCTCCCCGCACGCGCAGTCGATTCCGCACTGGCCACGCAGTTTGCACATCGAACGGAATCCGCGCAATCACCCACCCCAGCCCGTTCCGAAGCGGCTCCAGCACAGCAGCGAAGGTTTTTGAGGCAGACATGCAGGGCTACTCCGGCCTGACCAGTATCCAGCCAGTTCGCTCATCCTTCAAGAACAGAAACGGTGCGGCAATTCGGATTCTCAGACATCCGCAGGTCTTGTGGTAACAGGCACAGCGCAATGCGAATGTCCGATATTGCCATGTGATCTTCTACACTATCCCTCATGGAAGTCTTGTACGGTCTGCATCCGGTGGAAGAAGCCCTCAAGGCCGGACGCCGCCGTTTCGACCATGTCCTCGTCGCTCAGGAGCGCCACGACGCCCGTCTCGAGCAGTTGGTGGCCCAGTGCCGTCAGGCTGGCGTCCGCGTCCGTCAGGAATCGCGCGAGCAATTGACCCTCGTCGCCCAGGCTCCCGCTCATCAGGGTGTAGTCGCCTTCGTTCATCCGCAAGAGTCTCTCTCCATTGAAGATCTCTTCGAGCCCGGCCCTCAAACAAAATCCGGCGCCGCCCGGCTCCTCCTTGCCCTTGACGGTGTCGAAGACCCGCAGAATCTCGGCGCGCTGCTCCGCGTAGCCGACGGCGCGGGCGTCGACGGCGTCATCCTCACCGAGCGCCGCTCCGCCCCCCTCAGCCCAGTCGCCGTAAAAGCCAGTGCCGGCGCAGCCGAACACCTCCGCATCGCTCGCGTCGTCAACCTGGTCCGCGCTCTCGAAGAACTCAAGCGCCAAAATATCTGGATCATCGGACTCGACGAGCGCGGGAGCACGGACTATGACAAGTTTGATTTCACAGGCAACTGCGTTCTCGTCCTCGGCCGCGAAGGCGCAGGCCTACACGACCTGGTCCGCCGCACCTGCGACCACTTGCTCCGCATCCCCATGGCCGGCGGCGTCAGTTCCCTCAACGTCTCCACCGCAGGCGCCGTAGTGCTCTACGAAGCCTTCCGCCAGCGCCGCAACGCCGCTCTTCCCGACGCCCCAGCCGCGTCTAAGACAAGAAAACAGAAAGGTTTGGGCTCATGAAGCTCTCTCTCGCACGGATTCTCCTTCTGTCCGTGGCAGCCGCGGTCCCAGCGTCCATTCCCTCCTCAGCTCAGAGCCACAATCTTCCGCCCCCACCTCCGCAATCCGTGGCCCAGCCCGAACAGCAGCCCGGCGGCAAGGTCATCTTTTCCCGCTCCACCGACGAAAGCGGCAACACCACGACGCAGGCTCCGCAATCCGAGCCCAGGATAGCCGCCGCCCCCATCGCCACGGACGCCGAGCGCCAGGCCGTCACCTTCATTGCCTTCGACATGGACGTGCACCTCCACACCGCCGAGCAGCAAGTCGCCGTGCGCGCCCTCCTCACCGTCCGCAACGATGGCAAGTCCCCGCTCGCCCGCATTCCGCTCCAAATCTCCTCCTCGCTCAACTGGGAGCGCATCCGCGTTCTCAGCCGCGACACCGCATTCCCGGTCGCCACCCTCAACTCCGACGCCGACCACAGCGGCCAGTTGCATGAGGCAGCCGTCCCGCTCCCAACCCCGCTCGGCCCCGGCCAGAGCATCCAGCTTGACGTCACTTACTCCGGCGCTATCGCCCAATCCGCGCAGCGCCTGCTCGTCATCGGCACCCCCAACGACATCGCCCTCCGCTCGGATTGGGATGAAATCGGCGTTCCCTTCACCGGCCTGCGCGGCTTCGGCAACGTGGTCTGGTATCCGGTCTCCAGCGTCCCCGTCATCCTTGGCGACGGCGCGCGGCTCTTCGACGAAATGGGCGAGCACAAGCTGCGCCTAGCCGGTGCGCAATTCCGCCTTCACCTCACCGTCGAATTCCCCCACGGCCAGTCGCCCACCGTCGCGCTCATTAACGGACATCCCGCCCCGCTCACCGTCACCAGCGTCAATTCCGTCGGCCAGGAAATCAACGGCGTCGCCACCGCCGGCGTAGAGAGTTCCGTTCTCGGATTTGAAGCCCCCAGCCTCTTTGTTGCCGCGCGCGCTTCTCACGCCGCCGCCAACACCACTCTCTGGACCCTGCCCATCGACGAACCCGCCGTGCAATCCTGGACCGCCGCCGCCACCACCGTCACGCCCTTCCTGCAGAGCTGGCTTGGCCAGCGTCCCCGCTCCCAACTCACCATTCTTGACCTGCCCGACCCAGACGACACGCCCTTCGAAACCGGCGCCATGCTCGCCACCTCCATCCGCGAGGCACCGCCCGAGCAATTGCAAAATATTCTCGCCCACGCCCTCACCCACNNCGCGCTCTCGAACAGCTTGAGGCTAACCGTCCCGCACTGGCGTTGGCCGAGCCCTCCAGCCCCGGCATCAGTGCCGGTCAGCCTCTCGCCCTTGCCATCGCGCCCATCTACTACCGCACCAAGGCCGCTTACGTCTTCTGGATGCTCCGCGACATAGCCGGCGACTCTACGCTCTCCGCCGCACTCCGTGCCTACGATCCATCAGCCGACACCAACCTCGATTCTCTCCGCGACCGCGGCCCCGGCGCATTCGAGAAAATTCTCGAAAAGGCCAGCGTGCGCCGCGATCTCTCCTGGTTCTTTGCCGACTGGGTCGATAACGACAAAGGCCTTCCCGACCTCACCATTGACAGCGTCTTTCCCTCCGCCGCCCAGGCCGGCAACTGGCTGGTCGCCGTCAATATCTCGAACTCCGGCTACGCCTCCGCGGAAGTCCCCGTCACCGTCCATTCAGACACCAACTCCGTCACCCAGCGCGTCGTCGTTCCCGGCCGCGGCAAGGCAGTGCAGCGGCTCCTCATTCTTGGCAAGCCGACTGAGGTGCAGGTCAACGACGGCACCGTCCCCGAAACTGAAGCCAGCGTGCACATCGTTCACCTCGACGGCGCAGGAGATAACCCGCCACTCCTCAGCCCGCCAACTACGCCTCAACAGTAAAGGAACGCGATGATGAATCCTTGCGGCCCCGCGCAATCCCGCTGACTTGGTGCCTTTATCTGAATACAAACCAATCACCACAAACCACACCGCGCAGCTTTTGATCCGAATCCCGGGAGCCCCGATGCCCCTAACCGTTCAGGAACAATTCGGCCAGATCGATATTTACGTCTTCGATCAAATCCTGCGCGGGAACATTGCCGCCGGCATGATCGTGCTCGACGCCGGATGCGGCTATGGGCGGAATCTCGTCCACCTGCTTCGCGAAGGCTGTCAGGTGTTTGCGCTCGATACCGATCCAAAGGCCATTGACCACGTGCGTCAACTCTCTGCCTCGCTCTCCACCGGATTGCCACCGGAGAACTTTCAAATCGGGCTCATCGAGCAGATGCCCTTTCCGGATGGAATCGCCGACGTCGTGCTTTGCAATTCCGTGCTCCACTTCGCGCGCGACGAAGACCATTTCCGTGCTCAGCTGTCGGAGCTATGGCGCGTGCTGCGTCCCGGCGGCATGCTCTTCTGTCGCCTTGGTTCCAGAATCGGAATGGACTTCGAGCCGGTGCGTGCCAACATCTTCAGAGTGGGCGACGGTTCCGAGTGGTTCCTCGTCGATGAGGACATGCTCCTCGATCTGACCGACGAGTTGAACGCCGTCCTCGTCGATCCTCTCAAAACAACCATCGTCCAGGACTACCGCTGCATGACCACCTGGGTCCTGAGAAAGCGCAAGAGTCAGGGAAACCCATGATTCATTCGTACTCACAAAAAAGGATCGATGGATAGGTTTCAACCCATCCATCGATCCCCTCGGAAGTTGCCCGCTGCGCATAAACGACTTCTTCAGCGCACTTTTCAGGAACCGCCCCGTTCCGGCTCCCGCTCATCCCGAGGGTAACGCTCCAACCGGTCCTCCCGATTCTCGCGCTCTTCCCGTTCGCGCCGTTTTTCCTGTTCCTCGCGCTCCTCGCGCCCATCGCTCATGATTCCTCCGCGCCCCCGCGGTAGCCGCCCCCAGTGTCATTAAGCCTGTTCGCTGGCTTCGTTGGTTGGCTCTGCGAAACCTCCGCAACGTCCACGCCCACCGTGCCGAAACTTCTCGCGTTCTTCCGGCGTCATCCGCTCCCAGCGCTCGGCCCACCGACGCTGCATTCTGGAGTGACCCGCTCCATGGCCGCCAAAGCCTCCGAACAGAATCCGGCATAGCACCAGCAGCCCGAGTGCCTGCCAGAAGCCGATCGGATGCCAGCCGAACAGCGCCGGCAGCAGCCAGTTCCACAAATGCATCACTAATTCGCCGAAGAGAAACACAAACAGCACGACACCCGGCGGGGCTACAAAAAAGATCCATTTCCTTCTCATGTTGTTTTCCTCATTTCCTCGCAATCTCGTCGTAAATCTTTTGCAACCGCTCGCGGAGATGGCGCACTGCGTAGCGCTTGCGCGCCAGCAGCGTGTTCAAATTCACGCCGCTCTCCGCCGCCAACTCTTTAAAACTGCGCCCTTCCAGCTCGTGCGCAATAAAAACCGCGCGCTGCTCCGCGGGTAGCTCGCTCAACGCAGCCTGCAACTCGTCGAAGAGCAGAGTGCGCATGTAGAGCGCTTCCGGCCCGTCATCGCCGGATATCAGCAGATCGTCGATCCGCAGCAACTCGCCCTCTTCGTTTTCGACCGCCAGATCCGCAAAAGTCTCCGGCTTCTTCTTCCGAAAAAGGTCCGTAATCCGGTTGCGCGCAACCCGAAACAGCCAGCCTGTCACATAATCGATCGGCTTCAGCAGGCGATAGGCTTCCACCAGCTCAAAGAAGACCTCCTGGAGAAGATCTTCCACGTCCGCCTCATCGGGCACCCGCTTGCGGATGAAATTCCGCAGCCGTGGCCGTTCTTCCGCGATCACTTCGGAGATCCGCCGGTCTTGCTCGATCATCGAAAGCACGCTCACTGGCTCATCCATCCATCCATTCCTGATGACGGACAGCAGCCGCAGATATTGTAGAGGGTTTGAATCGATGAGATGGGCGAGCGCCAGAAGCGGTAGCCGCAGCAGGATGGCGGCGCTGGATCGTGGGTCAATGTTGGCTAAATCCTCTGTAGATTGGCGAACTTCTCCATCAGCTTCTTCATCCCGTGCCGGATGAACAACACGGTCAGCTTGGCATCTTCGCCGTCGCCCTCGCGCATCAGCACCGTGCCTTCGCCATACTTCGCGTGCCGCACGCGCTGCCCTTTCTTCAACCCCGCGGCGCCGCGAGTTTCAGCAATCTCCATCGCCGGCCGCGCCATCGCTCCACGCCTGCCACCGCCTGCCTTCCCGCCGAAGAAGCGCGCAATGTTATCAATCGAGTCCGGCTTTCCCGGCGGCGCTTGCGCGCTATTAACCTTTTGACTGGGTTCGTGGCCAGGAGAAGTGGCCTTCGCCGTCATCCATGAAGCCACAAACGGTTTCGAGCCCGCGCTCTTCTTGCCCGAGGCGGCAGGGTTGTAAGCCTCCTGGCTCTCATCCTCATAGTTGTAATGTTGCCCATCGAAGTCGCCGGAGTGCGAGGGTGCGCGTCGCCGTCCCGCTCCGTAAGCGGGCGTAGACCATGCAGGGCTCCGTCCGCCCAAATTCTCAATCAACTGGCTGGGAACCTCTTCAAGGAAACGCGAAGGAACACTCATCTCCGGCGCATCGTTGCCGTAACGCCGCCTGTAGTGCGCGCGCGTAAGAATCAGCGAATTCATGGCGCGCGTCATGCCCACGTAGCAAAGCCGCCGCTCCTCCTCGAGCTCCTCTGGATTCGAGAGCGTGCGCGAATGCGGAAACAAACCCTCCTCAAGCCCTGCCAGAAACACCAGCGGAAACTCCAGCCCCTTTGCCGCGTGGAGGGTCATCAGCGTGACGTGAGAGTCGGGATCGTACTGATCGGTGTCCGAGGCCAGCGCCGCGTGATCGAGAAACTCCGCCAGCGTCTCGCCGCGCACCTCCGCGTCGTGAGCCGCGTTCGCCAATTCCTTCAGATTCTCAATCCTGCTGAACGCCTCCGGAGATCCCTCAGTCTCCAGCGCCTTGATGTATCCAGTGCGATCGATCAGGAAGCGGATCAGCTCAGGAAGAGTGGCGGCGTCTCCGGGAGCCCTGAATGCCGGCTTCTCCTCGCGGGTCTCTTCCGCATCCGATTCAGATTGGGTGTCTGCCTCGGCTGTCTTCCGCGGCATGACGAGGAACGGCCGCTTGGAAGCAGCCGCGAAGGGCGAAAAATTCGAGGCATCGAGCAATGGAATCTGGCCCTCATTGCCTCCAAAGTCAAAGTTCGCCGCGGAGTCGGCGCTGGCGGCATCGGGGCTCACGGCGTCCGCGGTAGCAGCGCCGTATTCAAAGCCCGTGTCTGCGTCCTCGTCCTGCGCCGCGTCGCCTGTAAGCTTGCCCGCGAAGTCAGGGTCCATCATTGCCTGCGCATCGAGGATAAGCTGCCGGAAGGATTCTATCGCCATCAGCGCCCGCGACGGGATGAGACGGTTTGCGATAGCCGCGCCGAGAGCGTCCCAGGTCGACTGCCCGGTTTCGAGAGCCAGTCGCTCCAACGTTTCGAGGGTAGTTTTGCCGATGCCGCGAGCCGGCGTATTAATCACGCGCTGCAGAGCCATGGAGTCGTGGGGATTGCGCACCAGCCGCAGATAGCCAAGCATATCCTTGATTTCGGCGCGCTCGTAAAAGCTGAAACCGCCTACCATGGTGTAACTGATGTTGTAGCGCCGCAAAGCCTCTTCCACCAGGCGCGACTGCGAGTTGGTTCGATACAAAACTGCGCAGTGCGCCTCTCCGGCGTTTGGCGATTCGGACGAGTTTGCCTGACGAAGAAATGTCTGAATGCGGTCGGCGATGAAAAGGGCTTCGTTTTCCCCGTCGGGCGCCTCGTAATAGCCGATGAGGCTGCCGCCCTGCCGATCGGTCCACAGCTTCTTGCCCTTGCGTTGGAGGTTGTTGGCAACAACAGCGCCGGCGGCCTCAAGAATCACCTGCGTCGACCGATAGTTTTGTTCGAGGCGAACGATCCGAGCGTTGGGAAAGTCTTTTTCAAACTCCAGGATGTTGCGAATATCGGCGCCGCGCCAGGAATAGATGCTCTGGTCCTCATCGCCCACGGCGCAAACGTTCTTTCGCTCGCCCGCCAGCAATTTCATCAGCTCGTACTGCGGGCGGTTGGTGTCCTGGTACTCGTCCACGAGCAGATAGCGATAGCGGCGCTGGTAGCGCTCCCGGGCTTCGCCGGAAACCTTCAGCAGCCTGACGGCCTCCAAAAGCAGATCGTCGAAGTCGAGAGCATTGTTCTTGCGCAACTCGGCCTGGTAGCCCTTGAAGATGTGGGCGATTCGCTCGCTGTTCGGATCTTTCGAGGCGAGGTAATACTCCTGCGGATCGACCATGTGATTCTTGGCCCATGAAATGCGGCCCAGAACCGTGCGCGGGGTAAGTTGCTTGGTGTCCAGCCCCATGCGGCGCATGATTTGCTTCACGATGCCCTGCTGGTCGTTCTCGTCGTAAATCGCAAATGAGCGAGTGAGCCCCTCGTTGCCCACCTTCAGAGCTTCAATATCGCGCCGCAGCAGCCGCACACAGAGCGAGTGAAAAGTGGCGATCAGCGGCTTGGCCAGCGAAGCGTGGCCCAGCAGCTTGTCAACCCGCTCCCCCATCTCACTGGCGGCCTTGTTCGTAAAGGTAACGGCCAGAATCGAATCGGGCGCTACGCCTTTCTCCTGAATGAGCCAAGCTATGCGGCTGGTGATGACGCGGGTTTTGCCGGACCCCGCCCCGGCCAGAATCAGGAGCGGCCCCTCAGTAGCCTCAACCGCGGCTCGCTGTTCGGGATTCAAGTTGGAGAGGAGCGGCTGCAAGGCGAATATCCAGGCGGGAAGCGTCCTTTATCCAGTGTATCGTTTGGGACTGTCGAGGAGGGGCCGGGGCCTCTGGCTGGATACGAGAGAGTTGTGCAGGTGTTCGGTCGAAAATGTACAATTTGTACAAAATAGACAAAATGTACATTTTGGGAATAATCTGGAGTTATGTCTACAGTATCCGCAACCCACGCGAAACAGAACTTTGCTGCCATTCTCGACGCCGCGCAACGCGAGCCGGTGCGGATTCGCCGCCATGAGCGGGAGGTTGCGGTATTGGTGTCTGTGGAAGAGTATGAGCGCGGACGCAGGCTGAAGGCCGAGGATTTGATCCGGTCGTCCAATGAGATGGGACGCTATGCTCAATCGAAGGGTATGACCGAGGAACTGCTCGAGCGGCTTTTGGCCGATGAAGGATGAGTTCTCGAATCGTCATCGACACCAACATCTACGTGAGCCGCGCACTGCGAGTTGGCTCGGTTCCGGGGATGGCGGTGGACAAAGCCTGGCTTGAAGCGACGACTTTGTTGTCGGAGGCTACGTGGGCCGAGCTGCAAGCTGTACTCCGGCGTGCCAAGTTTGCGCCTTATATTCAGCCTGGAGCCCTTGAACCGTACCTTGGAAAGGTCCTTTCGATTGCCGACATGGTTCCAATCACCAGTTCGATCCGAGCCTGCCGCGATGCGCGGGATGACAAGCTTCTCGAGCTTGCCGTCGATGGCCGCGCGGATCTGATCGTGACCGGCGATCTCGACCTGCTGGAGCTGCACCCGTTTCGCGGCATTGCGATTCTTACGCCCAACGATTATCTGCAACGGGAGTAATTCACGCCGCCGTCAAGTCATCCAAGTTATCCTGAAGCAACAATGACCAACTCAGAGAACTTCGGCGTTGCCGGCGGCGGTTCGTCTCATGCGGGGCAGACGCGCATGCGGCGCGTGGCGGTTTATTGCGGATCGGCCAATGGAAGCAATCCCGCATTTCGTGCAGAGGCAACTGCTCTGGGGAAGGCGATTGCCCTGGCCGGACTTGGGCTTGTGTATGGCGGTGCGAACGTGGGGCTGATGGGCGCGGTAGCCGATGCGGCACTGGCTGCAGGCGGAGAAGTTATTGGTATCTTGCCCGATGTGCTTTCCGGCAAGGAAATTGCCCACACCGGCCTTACCGCGCTCGAGACGGTTCCGACAATGCACGAACGCAAGGCCCGCATGACTGAACTGGCCGACGCATTTCTCGTGCTGCCCGGCGGCTACGGCACTCTCGACGAGCTGATGGAGGCAATTACATGGGCGCAGCTAGGATTGCACAACAAGCCCTGCATTCTGATCAATACCGCAGGCTATTGGAATGGGCTGCTCGCATTTCTTGATTCCGCTGTTGACGCGGGATTTCTCAAAGAGGAGAATCGTCAGCTACTCCTCGTAGCTTCAAGCGCGGCCGATGCGGTGCGGATGGCGGCTGGCCAGTAATAGCATTGGAACCATGCCTGTGGCCGCAGGCTGTATCATTCCGCTATGAATGCCAAGCTTCGCTGGGGAGTTCTCAGCACCGCAAATATAGGTCTCAAGAAAGTGCTCCCTGCAATGCAGCAGGGAGAAAACACCACCGTTGTTGCGATTGCATCTCGTGATCTGGCTAAAGCCAGACAGGCAGCGGCCGCTCTTGGCATTCCTACGGCCTATGGCTCTTATGAAGAGCTGCTCGCCGACCCCAATATCGACGCCATTTACAATCCACTGCCCAACCAGTTTCACGTTCCGTGGACTATCAAAGCCGCTGAAGCAGGCAAACATGTTCTGTGCGAAAAGCCTATCAGCCTCACGGTGGCGGAAGCCAAAACGCTGCTCGAGGTACGCGCTCGGACCGGAGTGAAGATCTGCGAAGCCTTCATGATCCGCAGCTTTCCGCAGTGGCGCCGCCTGCGCGCGCTTCTCGACGAAGGGCGCATCGGAGACCTGCGCTCAATTACTGGATTCTTCAGCTACTTCAACGCCAACCCATCGAATATCCGCAACAAGATGGAGAGCGGTGGCGGCGCCGTCTACGACATCGGTTGTTATCTGATCCACGCCTCGCGCTACGCATTCAAGCAGGAACCCAAGCGGGTAGTCGCTACCCTCGACCGCGATCCCGAGATGCACATCGACCGGTTGGCCTCGGCGATTCTTGAGTTTCCAGGCGGTCACTCAATTTTCACCTGCAGCACGCAGCTGATTCCCTATCAGCGCGTCAATTTCCTGGGCACTCGCGGCCGCATCGAACTGGAAATCCCATTCAATGCGCCCCCGGACCGGCCTACGCGGCTCTTCATTGACAGCACTGGCGATCTAACTGGCAGCGGGGTTTCGACAGAAACTTTCCCAGCGTGCGATCAGTACACCCTGCAGGGCGAGGCATTCGCCAAGGCTGTCCGCGAAGGCACTGAGGTGCCAGTNNAATCGTTTGCATTCCATCACCCACACCCCCGGAAACTAACCCCTAACCACCGCCCTCCGGTACGCCTCAAACACCTCATCCCCAAAACAGGCAAAAACCACCTGTTCCACCGCCGGACTCTTCTCCAGCGCCGCCCGCGTCTCCCGCAGCGCAATCTCGACCGCCTGCTCCAACGGAAACCGGTACACCCCGCAACTGATCGCCGGAAACGCCAGACTCTTGATCCCGCGCTCCCGCGCAAGGGCAAAGCAGTTCCGGTAACAGCTCGCCAGCAACGCCGCCTCGCCATGCTGCCCGCCAGTCCAAACCGGCCCCACCGTATGGATTACATACTGCGCCGGCAGCCGATACCCCTTGGTCAGCTTCGCCTGCCCGGTCTGGCACCCACCCAGCAGCCGGCATTCGGCCAGCAGCTCCGGCCCCGCAGCGCGATGGATCGCCCCGTCCACGCCCCCGCCGCCCAGCAGCGTCGTGTTTGCCGCGTTCACAATCGCATCCACCGCCAGCTTCGTAATGTCGACCTTTTCAATATCGAGCTTCGCTGTCATGGCCGCTTCGTGAGAGATCTTTATTTGTCGGGTGAAAAAGAAAAAAGCGTGGAACCTACTTCGACCAGAGTTTCCAAAACATTAACGATGAAAGGAAAACTCGTGCGTCATCGGTATCCCGGACTAGGTCCCAGAGCGTAAAGACCCGCTCGGCGTCGTTGACCAGAGCTTGGACTCTGGTGCGGTCGAACTGCTCGGTCAGATCGTAGTCTGCTTTGTGCCGCGCTTCCTGGAGCAGCACAAAGGAACTCGCAATCTCAACGATGTTTTGAGGAAGCGGATCGTGAGCAACCGCGGCGACGTGTCGAGGAAGATTGGCAGACCGAAACGCATTGGCTGCCTGCTTCATCGTTTCATGAGCCAACGCGCGCTGTATTCGATCGCGAAGACCCCGCGGGCTCCCAGGGCTCGCCTGAGCAGCCGCTTCAGCCGCGAGCAGATGAAACACCGCATAGTACGCCGTCGATGCAGCGCGCCGGAGACTCGCCTGTCGAGGTCTTCCACGGCCTACCTCTCGCCGGGAGAGAAACTTGGCCTGCTCGAGGAGATCGTCTGCCAAAGCCACTATGATTTTTCCGCTCCAAGAAACACATACGGCTGGCGGGGCAACCGGAGCTGGAGAAGCCGATCCTGCACGAGATGGGCAAACTCATTCCAGCGGGAAACTGTCGAATCCCGTGCTGCTCCCTTGGGCGAGTCAACGAACAACTTGAGATAGACGGCCGGTTCGCCCGTAGA
Source organism: Acidobacteriaceae bacterium (assembly GCA_003142935.1). Taxonomy (GTDB): domain Bacteria; phylum Acidobacteriota; class Terriglobia; order Terriglobales; family Acidobacteriaceae; genus Telmatobacter. The sequence goes on along the minus strand of PLOG01000174.1, from coordinate 303 downwards.
ATCTTCCCCTATGGCAATACTGAAGCCCTTGTAGAACTTTGGCAGCCTACTCTCTTCACCCAAGTGATCAAGTAGTTCATCAGCCAGCAAGTGCCAGAACCGATGGGTATCCTCCGGACTTAACGGGCTGATCATTGTCAGCGGTACAGAGGTTACCGGCCCGGTTGGACCATCAGGGGATGTTGAGCGGAACTTGGCTACCCTTGTGTCCAAATCTACCTCAACGATCTCCAACGGGCCGTAATGGCCCGGCGTCGCAATCCGAGGCCCCGATTGCGAACGAGTTATCCGATTTGCTGCCGT
>PLOG01000122.1 GCA_003142935.1 Acidobacteriaceae bacterium | reverse complement strand
GGCTGTCCCGTTTGTTTCTGCGCGCACGCTTCCAACGAACCGCAAACCAGCCCACAGCCCACGAGTCCGGATAATATCCTCCATAAGTGCGCGAATGTAAGCGGATTGCGCCGATGCGTTGGTATTTCATCCCTGTCAGGCTATGCGGATACCAGCGCGCTTTTGAAGCTTTCCCTTGTTCCGATTAGTGGCAAATTGTGCAAAAGCAAATTTCTAAGTTATCCTTGACCTATGGCTATTGACTCTATTCTCGCTCAAATTGATGCGGAGATCGCGCGCCTCACGCAAGCTCGCTCGCTGCTCGCCAACCTTGGCACAGTTTCCATCGCTGTTGCAGGACACGTGACAACCGAAGCTCCTGCCAAGGCAAAGAAAAAGAAAAAAAGGGTGTTGAGCCCTGAAGCGCGCAAGAAAATTGCCGACGCGCAGCGCAAGCGCTGGGCCGCTCAGAAGGCTAAGAGCAAGACTAAGTAAGAGAGGCAGAAACAACTAATAAGGCTGTCTTCTCCGCTCTCCATCCTGTTCACTTCTCAACTAAGAGCGCGACGAAATATAAGTAATCCGCTGTTGTCGCAGCAGGCTTTGGTTGTACGGTGGATCGCGCTGAGTTCTCACGGCGATCCTGCCGTGCTATTTCTGTATCTGTAAGAGGCGCCACGGCAACGTCTTCCGGGTCGTCGATGTCAATTGCAGCGGCGATCCATCTCTAGCACAGCCGAAGTTAGCTGAACCGGATCCGGCCTCAGTGCCTGCCCGGCGCCAAGTCCACCTTGCCCTGGAACTTGCTGTAGACAAACACCACGTATCCAACCGCCAACACCATGCCGAAGATCCACCAGGCCAGCCCAACGGCGAGTGTGTGCGGGCCAGAGAGCGCACGGCTCAGCGTAATGTCGCGGTCAGCGCCGGTGGTGGCTGGCAGAAGCGTAGGATAGAGTCCCCAGCACGCCCCAGACAGCATGAAAAACAGGTACAGGCAGGAACACAGGAAAGCCTTCACGGGTTGCGCGTTGCGATTCAGGAACCAGACACCGGCCAGGGCCGCCACCACCCCAACGGGCACAACAAAGGTAACCGGATAGTTGAAATAGTTGTTCAGGCTGGCGGGCCGAACGGCGATGGTGGCGATGAGGCTGACCACCGTGAGCACTGCCAGCAGCAACCAGAGCGGCGTTACGACGTCTTTGGCGCGGCGGCCTAGTTGGCTTGAGGTTTTGATCGTCAGCCACAGAGCCCCGTGCATCGTAAGCGCAACCAGCGCCACTAGCCCGCCGATCACCGTGTACCAGTCCAGAATCCCCGGGTGTACACCAGGCTGCCAGTTGGTCCACAAGGGCAGGAAAAAGTACCCGTCCGCCTGTAAGGGAACTCCGCGCAGCACATTGGCCAGCGCCGCTCCGAAGAATATTGTCAATAGTCCGCTCGACAATCCGAAGACTCCGTCGAGAAGCGAACGCCACACGCCCACGTCGACGTGATTGCGCAGCTCCAGGCTCACGCCTCGCAGTATCAGCAGCCAGAGCACAATCATTAGCGGCAGATAAAAGCCGCTGAATGCCGAAGCATAGAGCAAGGGGAATGCAAAGTAGAGAGTGCCGCCACCGGCCAACAGCCAAACTTCGTTGCCGTCCCACACGGGGCCGATGCTGCCCAGGGTGGCCTTGCGTTCCGCCTCGGTGCGCACCAGGAAAAGGTGCAACACTCCCACGCCCAGGTCGAAACCGTCGAGCACGACGTAGCCGACGATCATTACGGCAACCAGCCAGAACCAGATGAATCCCATCATTTCCAGGCTCCTTCTTCAGCCATTTCCATTGCGAAACACCGAGGCCATCGTCAATCCGCCGGAACAATCTCATCAACGGTGACCCGCGGCTCTGGACCACGATCGATCTCGCGATAGATCAGTACCGTGAACAGCAGACCCAGCAGCGCATAAAGCCCCATGAATCCGAGCAGCGTGAATAGCCCGTTGCTTGCCGAGACGGTATTCGAGTAGCCCTCGCTGGTGCGCATCAATCCATAGATCAGCCACGGCTGCCGTCCGAGCTCGGCGGTCATCCAGCCGGCCGTGTTGGCAATGTAGGGCAAGGGAAAGCTCAGCAGCAGAGCCCACAAGGCCCACCGGGCTTTATAAAGCAGACCGCGCCAAAGCAGGAACGCCGACACAACCATCAACAGCACGAACCAGGTCCCCAGCCCAGCCATGATGTGGTACGCGTAGAACAGCAGCGGCAGCGCGGTCGGCCTCTGATCTTGCGGAAACTGGTCCAGCCCCTTCACTTCGGCTTTGGTCGTTCCATAGATCAGGAAACTCAAGGCGTCGTTCACCACAATGGGATTGTCGATCTCGCCAGTCTCTTCATTGGGCTGCCCGATCAGCACCATCCCCGCGCCCGTCTCGGTCTTGAACAAGCCTTCCATCCCGGCCATCGCCGCCGGCTGGTTTCTTGCCACGTATTTGCCGTGCAGGTCGCCGGTAGGGAAAATGATGACGATCGAAGCGATGACGCCGGCAATCACGCCCACCTTCAAAAAAATGTGCCCGTACTCTTCGGGTCGCTTCTCCAGCAGGTAAAACGCGCCCACGGCGCTCATCACAAACGAGCCGGTCACCACCGCTCCGGTCATGTTGTGCGCGTATTGCAGCAGCGCCCACGGATTCAGCAGCAGTTGCCAGAAGCTAAGCACTTCGAATTGTCCGTTGGGCAGCCGATCGAAGGCCACAGGGTGCTGCATCCAGGCGTCCGTCACAATGATGAAGAACCCCGAGATCCACGATCCCACAAAAACCATCACCGCCGAGAACCAGTGCATCAACTTCGAGATTCGCTTTTCGCCGTAAAGAAACAGCCCCAGAAAGGCAGATTCCAGAAAGAAGCTGAAGACGCCCTCCATGGCCAGCGGCTGCCCGATCACCCCGCCGGACTGTTGCGAGAACCGCGCCCAGTTGGTGCCAAACTCGAATTCCATTGGTATCCCCGTCACCACGCCGAAGACGAAATTGATGGCGAAGATGCGGCCCCAAAACCGCGCCGCTTTGTCCCACTCCTCGCTGCCGGTTTTGAGCGCCACCGACTTGAGGGCCACGATCAGCAGGCCAAGGCCCATGGTGAGTTGGGGAAACAGGTAGTGGAAGGTGATGGTAAAGGCAAAATGCAACCGGTGGATCAGTTCACTGCTCATGCAGTGCCTCCTCTTGCAGGACAGACCCCAGGACATGAAAACAAGACGCTAGTGTTTGGTGTCGAGACCGGGTCTGGACGAAAGCTGGATCGGACCCTCTCGCAGCCCTTGAACCTTGAAACAAGCGTCGGCCTTTGTTTCACCTCTGCAGGTGCTTTAAATCACATGCAGCGGGGGTGTCCGCCCTGATTCTAACTCTGCGGGGTCGCATTCCTGGCAAGGTTGCAATTTTCCTCTTCTTCTCCTCAGCGATAACCCTCAAATTGTTGCTTGAAGATGGGATAATGCCTGAATGCGAATCGCGATCATTGGCGGTGGAATAGCAGGTCTGGCGGCCGCCTATGAGCTGGAAAAGGCGCGCGCTGCAGGCGCTGATGTCGAGTACGCGCTTTATGAGGCGTGCGAACGCCTGGGCGGCTCTTTGGCCTCGGAAACTGTCAATGGCGCGGTCCTGGAGCAAGGACCGGACTCGTTCCTGACGGAGAAGCCCGCAGCCGCCGAGTTGTGCCGCGAGTTGGGACTGGGCGCCGAGTTGCTGCCCTCAAACGACGCCGCCCGCAAGACCTACATCGTTGTGCGCAACCGCCTTATCGCTTTGCCCGACGGGCTCATGTTCCTCGTCCCCACCAAGCTGATTCCCACGGCTTTGACGCGGTTGTTCAGCCTTACCACCAAGGTCCGCATGGGACTGGAACTGCTGATCCCGCCGCGCCCCAGCGGACTTCCCGACGAAGCTGTCGCGGCGCTCGTCGAGCGTCACTTTGGCGCCGAGGCCGTTGACCGGCTCGCTGATCCGCTGCTCTCCGGCATCTATGGAGGCGACGCCGCCCAGCTGAGTGCCCGCACCGTACTGCCCCGCCTGGTAGAGATGGAAACGCAATACGGCTCGCTCACCCGCGGAATGTTGGCGGCTCATCGCCAGATGCGTGTCCGAGCCTCGAATTCCTCCAAAGAATCGAACCGCGGAGCGGCGCCTCGGCCCATCTTCACGGCGCTGCGTGGCGGAATGCAGCAGTTAGTCGATGCCCTGGTCGACCGGCTCGATCCGGCCTTCCTGCGCCTGGCCACGCCGGTCAGCTCAATTGAAAAGACCACGAACGGATGGAGAGTAGAAGCTGCCGGCGCAAACGAGCCTTTCGATGCGGTAATTTTCGCCTCGCCCGCATGGGCCGCCGGCACGCTGCTTGGCAAGGTCGATCTGGAGCTTGGCGAAGAGCTCGGCGCTATTCCCTACTCCTCGTCCGTCACCGTCAACCTGGTCTACGACGAAGCTCGCCTCGGCCCCTTGCCTGACGGCTTCGGCTTTCTGGTCCCGGCCAGCGAGGGGCGCGCCATGCTGGCTTGCACCTTTGTCCATCGCAAGTTCCTGGGCCGCACGCCACCCGGCAAGGCAGTCTTCCGCGCCTTCCTGGGCGGCATCCGAAACGAGGCACTACTCAACGGCACCGACGAAGCGCTGGCAGCTATCGTCCGCCGCGAGTTGAGTGAAATCCTGGGCGAGAAGACCATCGGCCTCAATTTAGAACCGGAACATATACAGGTCTCGCGATGGCGCCGTGCCATGGCCCAATACGCAGTCGGCCACCAGGACCGCACCGCCCGCATCGCCGCGCGCGTGGCGAACCTCCCCGGCCTGCGGCTTGCCGGCAACGCTTACGACGGCATCGGCATCCCCGATTGCATCCGCCTCGGCCGCAAGGCCGCAAAGGAGTTGGCGGCGCTCGCTGCTCCAGTTCCCAATCTCCCACCTGGCCCTCGTTAGTAGATCGGCCCGGTCGTGGGAAAAGTCGTAGAATCTCGGTTTTGACCTGGGAAATTTACATCGTCACCTTATACTCAACCCAGAACATGTCGACCGTCCCTGACACAATTCTGGCAACCATTCTGGCCAAGACAAGGTCCACGGTAGCCACAGCGAAGAAAAGTGTGCCCCTAGCCGAGTTGGAGCGGAGGGTTACCCACCGCCCGCGCGGCTGGGCCTCTGCGCTGCGGAGTCAGGCTGGGGTTGGGATCGCAGTCATCGCCGAGATCAAGAAAGCTTCGCCGTCCAAGGGTCTCATTCGCGCCGACTTCAACGCCGCCTGGCTGGCGGCGCGTTACCGTGCTGGGGGCGCAACGGTGCTCTCAGTTCTCACCGATGAACCATATTTCCAGGGCAGCCTCCACAACCTCGAGCGGGCCTCGGCCGCCGCGCCTCTCCCCTGCCTGCGCAAGGATTTTATGATCGATGAGTATCAGATCGTCGAAGCCCGCGCCCACCGTGCCGACGCCGTTCTGCTCATCGCCGCCGCGCTCACCAACGCGGAGTTGAAACATCTGGCGGAAGTTGCCGCCGGATTCTCTCTCGACGTGCTTGTCGAAGTGCACACGGCAGATGAGCTCAGCCGCGTTCTCGATTGCCTGGGTGAATCCGGCGCGGATGCAATCGGCGTGAACAACCGCGACCTGCGCACCTTCAAAGTTTCCCTCGATACCTCGCTGGCCCTCGTCGAGCAAATTCCATCCAGCTTTGTGCGCGTAACTGAGAGCGGCATTTTTACCCACGCACATATTGCCAGCCTGCGGTCAGCCGGTTTTGACGCCTTCCTGATTGGCGAGAGCCTGATGCGCCAGCCGGACCCCGGCGCGGCGCTGGCCGAGCTGCTAGGCGGAGTCGCGGTGACAGAATGAGTGTCTGGATAAAGATCTGCGGCAACACTTCGCGGGAGGATGCGCTGCTCGCCGCTGACGCCGGAGCCGACGCAGTGGGCTTTGTGTTTGCTCCCAGCCCGCGCCGAGTGACACCGGAGCAGGTTTCCGAAATCGTGCCCCGCCTGCCCACTACTCTCGAAACAATTGGCGTCTTCGTCGATGCGTCATTTGAAGAAATTGAATCCACCGTCCTCACCAGCGGGCTGACCGGCGTGCAGCTCCACTTCATCGCGGCGCCCGATCTGCCGGCCAGACTCCGCGAGCGATTCGGCCCCACGTTGCGCATCCTGCGCGTCCTTCATTTCAGTTCGGAAGCCGCCGGAGCCGCTGCCGCAATCATGCATGACCCCAATGTTGACACGCTGATGATCGATTCCCGTACAGCCTCAGCCGTTGGCGGCACGGGCCAATCCTTCGACTGGGCTCTGGCCCGTAATACCCTCTTCGAAAACGCACTTGCGCGCGAGCTCCGCCTCGTAGTTGCCGGTGGCCTGAATCCAGACAACATCGCCGAGGCCATCGCGTCATTGCATCCCTGGGGTGTCGACGTTGTCTCCGGCGTCGAAGCCGCCCCAGGCCGAAAAGACCGCGCCAAGGTGCGGAGCTTTATCGCCAACGCAAAGACCGCGCATTGCGAGAAAAGACCCTGACTTCAAGAAACAGCTTGCCGATTATATAAATACTTGTATGCTTGAACCGATGAAACGCAAACGCTATGTCAGTGTGTGGGACGCAATCGAAAAAACTCCGGCGCAGGCCGAGAACCTGAAGTTGCGGTCCTCGCTGATGCTTGCCCTCAAGCGTCAGATTGAACGCGAAGGATTGAGCCAGACTGAAGCAGCAAAGGTCTTCGGCGTGACGCAGCCGCGCATCTCCGACCTGATGCGCGGCAAGATCGAACTTTTCGGCATCGACATGCTCGTGAACATGCTCGCCGCCGCCGGTCTGCGGGTCAGGTTGCAGGTGAAGAAGGCGGCGTAGCCATCTGTCTACCAGGCCTCTCCGGGTACACTGAAAGGTTCCCCATCTTCGGCCAAGAGAGCAGGAGGCCCCTACAAATGGCGTCGATCAATCTTCCTTCGGTTCCCTCCGAATTGCGCCCCGGCCGCTTCGGCATCTACGGCGGCCGCTACGTGCCTGAGACGCTGATGGCCGCGCTGGTCGAGCTTGAGCATGAATACGACTCGGCCAAGGACGATGCCGCTTTTCAAGCGGAGTTGGCAGATCTGCTTAAGAACTACGCCGGCCGCCCCACACCGCTCTATTTCTGCAAACGGCTCACCGAACAACTCGGCGGCGCCAAAATCTACCTTAAGCGCGAAGACCTGCTCCACACCGGCGCGCACAAGATCAACAACGCTCTCGGCCAGGGATTGCTGGCCAAGCGCATGGGGAAAAAGCGCATCATCGCCGAAACCGGTGCAGGCCAGCACGGCGTTGCCACGGCAACCGTCTGCGCTCTGCTCGGGCTGGAGTGCGTGGTCTACATGGGCGACGTNNTATCCGACCATGGTGCGCGACTTCCAGCGCATTATCAGCATTGAGATGAAGCAGCAGATTCTGGAGAAGGAAGGCCGTCTGCCTTCGGCTGTGATCGCCTGCGTGGGCGGCGGGTCGAATGCCATTGGCGCCTTTTATGAGTTCATTCAAGATCGCCAGGTACGCCTCATCGGCGTAGAAGCCGGTGGCCGCGGCACAGAACTGGGTGAACATGCCGCACGCTTCAAAGGTGGCGCGCCCGGCGTGTTGCAAGGGACGTTCTCTTACGTGCTTCAGGATGCGGACGGTCAGATCGCCCTCACCCATTCCGTCTCCGCCGGACTCGACTACGCTTCCATCGGCCCCGAGCACGCCGCGTTGCACGATTCAGGCCGCGCCGAATATGTCTCGCAGGACGATGCCGCCGCTCTCGGTGCGGTAGTCAAGCTGGCGCGCACCGAAGGAATTCTTCCCGCTCTCGAAAGCGCGCACGCCGTTGCCGAGGCTCTGCGCCTTGCGCCCACGCTGCCTGCCCGTGAAATACTGGTGGTGAACCTCTCTGGACGCGGCGACAAGGATATGGGCATTTTGGCCCGTGAGTTAAAGCTATAGCGGTTTCAACGGAAGTCCGCATTTCAATGCCGATACGCTTCGATCCCAAACACGGCTTGATCGTCTATTTGACGGTCGGTGACCCCAGTCTCGATGCCACGCGCGCCATTGCGCTGGCGGCCATCGATGCCGGCGCCGCTGTGATCGAACTCGGAGTGCCTTTCAGCGACCCTCTTGCGGACGGCCCAGTCATCCAGCGCGCCATGGAGCGCGCGGTGGCCCGTGGAGTTCGCTTGGCGGACGTGCTCCAAATGGCACGCGAAATTCGCGCCGAGCGCCCCGCCGCCGGCCTGGTGATCTTCAGCTACCTCAATCCGATTTTGCGTTACGGCCTCAAGCGTTTTGCCGATGATGCGGCAGCAGCCGGCGTGGACGGCGTTCTCGCCACCGACATGATCGTCGAAGAAGCAGGCGAGTACCTGGCCGAACTGGCTCGCGCCGGTCTCGCGCCCATTTTTCTGGCCGCGCCCACCAGTCCCGACGACCGGCTTGAGGCTATTGCTACCCACTCCAAAGGTTTCGTCTACGCCATCTCGCGCACCGGCATCACCGGCACGCAGCAAACCCTCACCTCGAATGCCGCGGCACTGGTTGCCCGCATAAGGCGATGGACCGGACCCCAAGGTCAGGGGCTGCCGGTGGCCGTGGGGTTCGGCATCTCTAACGCGGAACACGTCGCCCAGGTGGCGGAGTTCGCGGATGCCGCGGTCGTCGGCAGCGCCATTGTTGAACTGATTGAACGGGCAACTTCGCAGAATGGTGCGGAGACCGCGCCCGCCGCAGTGGCTCGATTTATCAAGGGCCTGCGCTTGCCACAGGCGGCGCTGGCCCGGTAGATACCCCGCGCAAGCGGCGCTTTCGCCGCCACATAGGATTCAACTCCAGCTCCCATGCGCCCGGCGCACAACAGTTCACCGGGATGGGACGCACACGAGGATGAAATGACGCTGGAAGAATTGCGAATTCGAATCGATGAACTGGACCGCCAACTCGTTGAGCTGCTCAGCGAGCGGGCCCGCGCCGCGCAAATGGTCGGCTACCTGAAGGCCGCCACTTCGCTGCCGGTCTACGAACCGGCGCGCGAAAAGGTGGTCTACGCCAACGTGCGCGCGGCCAACAAGGGGCCGCTGCCGGACATCGAGCTGACGCATATCTACGAGCGCATCATCGACGTGATGCGAGCCTTGCAAAGAGATGAGTTGGCATCGCAGAGAAACGCCCAGGCCGGTGGGCCGGGCCATGCCACTGGCGCACCGCTTCCCCAGCAGCAAAGAACCGTCGCTGGGGACTCCGGGCCGGCGCCTGAGACAGGGAACAAGCAATGATTGTAGCCATGCAAGAGAAAGCCACCGAAGAGCAGATTGACGCAGTCATCGACGCCATGGTGGATTCCGGAGTCAATGTTCATCGAACCACCGGCGCCTACCAGACCATTCTGGCAGGCGTGGGTCCCACGGCCAATGTCGAGCTAAGAAAGTTCGAGCTGTTGCCGGGCGTTCTTTACGTTCACAGAATCACCGCGCCCTACAAACTGGCCGGCCGCGCCTTCCGCCCTGAAGGCACCCAGGTGGAATTTGCCAACGGCGTCAAGGTGGGTGGCGATCATGTGCATGTGATGGCGGGGCCATGCTCGATCGAGACCCGCGAACAGATGTTCGAGACCGCCAAGCGCGTCAAGGCCGCAGGCGGCGCCTTCCTCCGCGGCGGCGCCTTCAAGCCGCGCAGTTCACCCTACGCATTTCAGGGTCTCGGCATTCCAGGTCTCGAGCTGATGCGCGAGGCCGCCGATGCCCATGGCCTGCTCACCGTCAGCGAAGTCATGGAGATCGCACAGATCGAGCCCATGCTGCCCCTTGTCGACTGCTTCCAGGTAGGCGCGCGCAACATGCAGAACTTCAACCTGCTGCGCGAGTTGGGCCAGATGCGCAAGCCGGTGCTACTGAAGCGCGGCATCGCCGCTACCATCGAGGAGCTCTTGCTGTCGAGCGAATACATCATGTCCGGCGGCAACTACGACGTTATCCTCTGCGAGCGCGGCATCCGCACCTATGAAACTTCGACGCGCAACACCATGGACATCTCGGCCATACCGGTGCTGAAAAAGCTTTCGCACCTGCCGGTGGTCGCCGATCCGTCGCACGGCACCGGGCGCCGCGACATGGTTGCTCCCATGGCCAAGGCCGCCGTAGCCGCGGGTGCGGACGCAATTCTGGTCGAGGTTCACCCCAACGCCGACAAGGCCGCCTCCGACGCTGCCCAGACGCTTTATCTCGACCAATTCGAAAAGCTGGTGGGCGAGCTGCGCTTGATTGCCACCGCTGTGGGAAGATCGTTCTAGTCTGACGGAGCAACGAAAGGCCGCATGATCGAGAGCATCGCCATCCTGGGCACGGGCCTGCTGGGCACTTCGGCGGGCCTGGCGTTGCGCGCGGCGGATTTTCGCGGAACCATCACTGGCTGGAACCGCAATCGCGAGCACGCGCAGGGCGCCCTCAAGATGGGCGCACTTGATTCTGTTGCCGTGGATCCAATCGAAGCCGCACGGACGAGTCAGGTTGTTCTGCTGTCGGTTCCCATCTACGCCACGCTCGATTTCATGGAGAAGCTGGCTCCCGTCCTCGGCTCCGAACACCTGGTTACCGACGTGGGCAGCACCAAGCGCCTCATCTCCGAGGCCGCAGCGCGGCTCTATAACACCCCCGAACGCGCAGCATTTCTTCCTGGGCATCCCATGGCGGGCAAGGAGCGCGGGGGCGCGGCCCTGGCCGACGCAAATCTTTTTCGCGGCGCCGTCTGGCTGTTCACTGACGACCCGACAGCGCAACGCTCTCCGCACTCCGCCGCACTGGTGAAGGATTGGCGCGAATTGGTCGCCGCCATGGGCGCGAAGACTCTCGATCTCGACCCCGCGCGCCATGACGAATTGGTCGCATGGGTAAGTCATCTTCCTCAGTTTGTAGCCACGGCGCTGAGCGCGCTGCTTGAGGAAGAAGTGGGCGACGCACCGGAGCTGAAGGACGTAGGCGGGCGTGCCCTGCGCGAGATGACCCGGCTGGGTGCGAGCCCCTTTTCCATGTGGCGGGACATCGCCTATACCAACACCGAAGCCGTCGAAGCCGCTCTACTGGCTCTTGAGCAGCGCCTCGCGCATCTCCGCGAAAACCTCCGCACTCCAGCGCTTCGCGATGAGTTCGAGCAAGCCAATCGCTTCCGGCGCGAGTAAGCGCGCTCAACCTCTTGAAGTGTCCGCCGAAGTCTCAGGCACGACTCGGGGGACAGATCAGCCCTTTGCAGAAAGAACTCTCTACTCTATCCGCATCCAATATTCAGTGCGGCCGATCAGGGCGAAGCCGACATACCCGCGAACCTTCAGCTTCTTGCCGCCGTCCTCGAGCGAAATATAGCAGCGATAGATTTTGCCGTTGTGCGGGTCGAGAATCTGCCCGCCTGACCACTGATCACCATCCCTCTTGAGTTCCCACATAATCTGCATTCCGTTTTCGGGCTTGTTCTTCAGATCGCCTTCGCATTTGAGGCAAAGAGGGTTGGGACCGGGTTGGTCGGAATCGAGCACCTTCTCAATCTTGCCGTAAAGCTTGCCTCTCTCTTCGCGGATGACAACAATTGACTTCGTCTTTCCGGTCTCGTCATCGATGGTCTTCCAGCGTCCAGCTGGTGACGCAAGGGGAGCTGTGACAGTCTGTGCGGGGGCATGGGCTGCGAGCAGCAGCGGCATCAAAAGCGCCGAGGCAAAAGAAAAGTAGAAGTTTCTGGACAGCATAATTGCCTTTCACGGGAGCGAGCCATGTGACTGGGGCGCGGTCGTGCATGACTGCGAAGGCTTCGCCGCCCTGTACGCACAGTCTACGCTGCTTCATTCAACTCCGGCAGCGTTCAACAAACGGCAGCCAGGGCCGTGTTACCGTTTACGGTGTCGATTTAACAGCTCAGGATCGCACATTGTGACGTTGAATCCAATTCGGGAGACAAAAAAATGAGAACCCTTCGGATTGTTGTAATCTCGCTGGCAGTTCTGGTGATCGCCGTTTGCTTGCCGGCTTTAGCTCAAACCCAGTGGGATGTAACCAAGACAATGCACATCGGCGGAGAAGGTGCATGGGACTACGTCACAGTGGATGCAGCCTCGCATCGGCTCTTCGTTACGCGGAGCACGCACACCCAGGTGATCGACGCTGTGACCGGGAAGGTATTAGGTGACATTCTAGGGCAGAAGCGGTCGCACGGCACCGCAATCGTCCCGGAAATTGGGCGCGGGTTCATTACAGACGGCGGCGGAACCGGCGCCATTGTGGTGTTCGACCTGAACACCTATGCCACCTTGGGCACGCTGGCCACAATGCCCGATTCCGACGGCATTATCTATGACAAGGCGCAAAACCTGGTTCTGGCCGTTTCCGGCGACGGCGGCGCGCTGATGACGTTCAAGCCGGATATCGATCCTGTGAACGGCAAGATCGACCCGCCGATCGAGCTTGGCGGCGCGCCGGAGTTTCTGGCCTACGATGACGCGGGGAAGGCTTACGTCAACTTGGAGGATAAGGACCTGGTGGCAGTGGTGGATTTGAAGACGCGCAAGGTGATTGCGCGCTGGCCTGTCGCGCCTGGCGGTCACCCGGTTGGCCTGGCGATCGACAGAAAGGCGCACCGCTTGTTCATAGGCTGCCGCAATCCGCAAAAGCTGATTGTAATGAGCACCGAGGATGGCAAGGTTCTGGCGGATCTGCCCATTGGCGCGGGCGTGGATGCGACCAAGTTTCACGCGGGTCGTGCGTTCGCGAGCTGCGGCGATGGGACGTTGACCGTGGCCAGCGAGAAGGCAGGGAAGTTTGAAGTGGAGCAAGTGGTGAAGACGCCGAATGGAGCACGCACCATGGGCGTGGATGACTCCACGGATAAGCTCTATTTGTCGACGGCGGGGTTTGAAGCGCCCGCTCCCGGCGCGGCTTCGCGTCGGCCCAAGCCGAAGCCGGATACATTCATGATCGTCGAGGTTGGGAAGATGTAGGCATGCGAGTCGAGCAAGTTTTGGCAGAGCCGGGGCACACGAGTCGACTTCAGCCGTTTATTCGGCTTCATTAACTGGCTCTGCCACTTCTTTTGCTGGATCCAGAACCTTGAATCCCTCGCCTGCCGCCGCATCGAGCAACTGCGCCGAGGCAGACACAAATAGGATCTCGGTGCCCTGAAACATGTCGCGCGCCGCAAGGGCAGCGCCCAGTTGCAGTGCGTCTGGCCAGCGAAGAGTGGTTCGATCCAGGAGCTGGCGCGCGGCTTCAAGCACCGCCGGATTCAGCGGCTGCTGCACCATGCGCGCCGCTTCCAGGCGCAGAACCGAGAGCGCCGACGATGCATCCTCAGTCGTCAGGTTTCCGGCACGCTCGCGCCGCCGAATGACCGCATAGATCTCAAGAGGAGTAGAAGCAGAGATCAACTTGCGATTGTCTTCGGCCGCCTCCATCAAACCGATGAGCGTATCGGTTCCGGGCTCCCGCACAAAGAGCTTGACGAAGGCCGTGGCCTCAAGAAAGTAGAAGCTCACAGCTCACCCCGTTCCTCTTCCATGGTTTCAGCAACCGGCTCTCCCTGCACGGTAACGGGATGGAACCGCTGTGCCTCGTCGGGAATACCGGCTTCAGCCCGGTTCAGGCGGATCGTAGTGGTCGGATAGGCCGGTGTCTTGGGATTGGCAATCTTGCTGGTCATCACCACGCCGCGCTGTATGGCCTCGGCCAGCACCATCTGACGCGTCTCGGGATGCTGATTCCAGCGGAATGCCTTGCGCGGCAGAAACGAATCGCGGAACCACTTGAGCGCAATGAACGCATGACCACCGCGCTCGGCTTCGGCCAGCGCCGCGCACAGTTCCTTTACGCGCGCATCCATATCGGCGGGCAGCACCGCTTCCTGGTCGTCGTCTTCCTCGTCGGGGGCGTGGATGGCAACCGTTCGCTGGACGCGCGCCGCACGTGGAGAAGGCTCGCCGTCGTCGATGCGCTCGAAGTAAATGCGCACTTCGTCTTCCTCCGGCGACCAAGTGTCTGCCGAGGTGTTGCGGCGCTTGCTGCGGCCGTTTTCGCTGCAAAGCTCCACAATGGCCTGATATCCCGGAGGCGCAAGAAAGCGCAGCGCCCGTACCAGGCCTGGGTCCTGCGAATATGCCAGCTCGTTCAATGCGTCTTCAATAATCTCTTCCGCTGCTGGAATGCTCAGGTTTACGCCTTCTATGCTGCTGGCTGCAGCTCTTGTCGATTTCATTTCTTCTCTCCGTATACTGCCTTCCACTTCCGTAGGCCAGACAGCTTTTCTGTCCGTTTCCTGGGGCCAGGTTTGAGAGTTGTGCCGCGCACTGCGCGTGAAAAGACAACGGTCCTGGCTCTAAACCTTGGCGATCTCCGCTTGGCGCAGGCCATGCAGATCGCCCCCGTTTTGCTCTTGGTCGTCCGGGCAATGGTGGACTTCACTGTTGTGTTGACTGGTTCCGCGGGCTCATGCCGCTTCTTGGCCCGTGAAAGGAGCCCATGCCATCTCTCAAATCAATGCAAGACGGCGCATTGTTATCCATAAGGCTCTTACCTGACAAAAGCCATCTTGATTTTTCTCTTTTACTTCTTCACATAGTTTCGAGAAATACTTAGCGGGCCTGTTAAGACTGCCGGGCCTTTGCAAAATTAAGAGCTATACAAGCCACAGTGTACCCGAAATCCGTTTAAAGTATACTGCAAAATGTTAGAGATACGCTCTACACAACCCGTTGCCAGCAAAAACCTGCGCCCGCGCCGCGCTCACCTCGGACGCCTAGGTTCGTACAATAGATGTCATGCGTCGTTGTTTGCTGTTCTTTTTGCTTTGCTGCCTGGCTTCAACCGGTCTTCACGCGGATGGTCCGGCCTTCGACCTCTTGGGACCCAAAGTGGATGTGCACGTCAAGCGCGGCGATGTCACTTTGCCCATCTCGGAGACCCCAAACCTGCTCCCAGGGGACAGGCTATGGATTCATCCCGACCTGCCCGATAGCCAGTCCACCAGATTTGTGCTGGTGGTCGCATTTCTGCGCGGGGCCACCAATCCGCCCCCACCGGACTGGTTCACCCGCGTTGAGACCTGGAACCGCGAAGCGCGGGACGAGGGTGTGTTTGTCACCGTTCCCGCCGAGGCGCAGCAGGCGCTCATCTTTCTGGTCCCGGAGACCGGCGGCGACTTCAACACCTTGAAGAAGGCTGTGCACGACCAGCCTGGGACCTTTGTTCGCGCCGCTCAGGATCTGCAAGCCGCCAGTTGGGACAGAATGCGGGTTGAAGCTTATCTGGCACAGGTAAAGGTGACGTCCCAGACCGATCTGAAATCGCTCAAAGAGCGCACCGAAATGGCCACCCGCAGCCTGGGCATCAAGCTCGCTCAGCAGTGCTTCGACAAGCCCATCGACCAGCAGGCTCCCTGCCTGGCGCAGAACCCCGAAGGACTTGTGCTGGACGACGCCAATACACAATCGCTCGTGTCGCAACTCACCGGTGGCGACACTGCGGCGCTCATGAATGCAATCAGCTCCTCGAACATGGCCGGTGCGGGTGCCTACAGCCCCTACGTCGGCGCCATCGTCGATACCGTCAGGATCCTCTCTTCCTTGCATACCGCGCATTTTCGATATATTCCGGCGCTGGCTTTGCCAACGGCAGACACGCTGAATCTGCGGCTCAACGTGCCGCCCTCGTTTCGCAACCCCAAGTCTGTGGTGGTCGTCGCCCTGCCTCCCCTCGGTCCGGCCAAACCGGAGCCGCTCCATCCCGTCGCCTCCGCGGATAGCTTCTGCGCCCAGAAACCCGGCCTCGTTCTGCCGGCCGAGGGAGCACCGATGGTCTTCGCCTCCCGATTGGCTCACGACCTCACCTTGCACATCGAGCTTCCGGCCGGTTCACCCGCGCGGTCCATCGACTTGCCTTTGACGGCCGATTCGTCTCAAGGCGGTCTGGTCCTGAAGCAGCCTGCGCCCGCGCTGCCCTCCGGTCCACTGGTCGGCGTGGTCCTCGGAAAATGGGGATTTGACGACTGGACGGGGCCGCAATTCCATCTGCTTTCGTCTCAGCCGGGCGGCTGGACCCTTGCGGCTGCCGACCAGTCCGCGCTGGTGGTGGGACGCGAGGATACCCTCCATTTTGAAGGGCAGAACACACTCTGCGTTGACAGGGTGGAAGAGCGGACCGGTGCCGGAGAGTCCGTAAAGCTTGCCTGGAGATCACCGAAGCCCGAGGCGCTGGATGTGACTGTGCCCATGGATGAAGCCGCGCCGGGGCCAGTCACAATTTCGATCTTCCAGTACGGTTTCGAGAAGGCGGAAGCAGTCTCTATGACGGCGTTTGCGGACGCGGCCTCTCTGGATCGACTGACCCTGAGCGCCGGCGACGCGGTGGCGCTGCTCAAAGGTACCCGGCTCGATATGGTGGCAAGAACCGAGCTCGATGGCATTACTTTCACTCCTTCTACCCTCAGCCGCGTGGAAGATCACGATCAGTTGCTGCTGAAAACCGCCGCTTCCACTGCTCGCCTCGATCCTGAAAAACACTACGCTGCCCGTGTGGTGTTGAAAGACGGTCGCCTGCTTCGTGCGCCCGTCACCGTGGCGCCGCCACGTCCGCAGGCTGTCTTGCTTAACAAGGGGGTTCAGGAAGACGCTTCAGCCGCGCCTTCCCCGGTTCAACTGGGCAGTGCGAACGATCTGCCGCTCGATGGACGGCTGGTGTTTTTTCTCAAGGCCAAGGTGCCGGCAAGGTTTTCACGCAATGAGAAGGTGGAGTTGGCCGCGGTGGACGGAAGCTTCGACACAGAACTCTCTCTAGCCGATGGAAGCCTGATGCTTGAGGACGCAAAAACCGCAATGGGTAGCGTGGAACCGCTGCAACGCTTCGGTTCCTCGGCCTTCGGGCCGGTTCACTTGCGCGTCATTTCGGTGGATGGAGCAACCGGCGATTGGCTGCCCCTCGGAACTCTGGTGCGGCTCCCCGGCTTCAAGGAGCTGCGCTGTCCGCGTGCGCAGGCCAAGCCATGCACGTTGAGCGGAACCAATCTATTTCTGGCTGACTCCTTCGCCGCTACGCCGGATTTCGACAACCCGACCGACGTTCCGCAGGACTTTACAGGGACCCAGCTAATGGTGCCTCATCCGGCCGGCGGCACGCTTTACCTCAAGCTGCGCGATGACCCGGAGACGGTGCAAACGCTCACACTCCCGGTAACACTGCTCAGCACCGCAGAGTCGAAGGCCGCTGCCGCGCAGGCTCAGCCGGCGGCTGCTCCTTCGGCCGCGCCGCCCGCTACCCCTGCGACTCCCGATGCACCGGCTGCTACGGAACCCTCAAATCCGCCTGCCGCTCCAGATCCCAACCCGGCAGCGACGCCGAATGCACCGTCCGCCAAGTTCTAGAGCAGAGCAGCTGAAGCCTGACCAGAGACGGTATTGAAGAACCCGATCTAGTGTGCTGTCTCTAAAGTT